>JADCJJ010000070.1 GCA_020247085.1 Myxococcaceae bacterium
CGGTTCGCGTCTTCGTTCCCGTCCAGCAGGCCGTCATCGTCGACGTCGTCGTCGAGGGGGTCCGACATCGCCACCCGCACCTCAAGCCCATCGCTCAGCAGATCGTCGTCGGTGTCCGGGTCATTCGGGTTCGTACCCGCGTTGAGCTCATCGTTGTCCGACAGCCCGTCGCGGTCGGTGTCGGCGCCCACGGTGATCGTCACCTGGGTAGCGGCGATGCCGTTGTTCGAGTCGCGAACGGTGTAGGTGAACGTGTCGGGGCCGATGTAGCCGGTGTTGGGGGTGTAGCGAACGAGGGTGCCGTTCTGCACGACGCTCACCCGCCCGTTGATGGCTGGCGAGGTGACGACGATGGTGAGCGTCTCCATCGGGTCCGGGTCCGAAGTGTCGTTCGCCAGCACGTCGAGCGGGTTGTCGACGCTGTTCTGCGGAATGCTGAACAGGTCGGGCACGGCGGTGGGCGGGTCGTTCAGGTTCCGCACCGTCAGCGACACGGTCGTGGTCGCCGTCCCACCGTTGCCGTCGGTGATGGTGTAGCTGAAGCTGTCGGCGCCGAAGAAGTTCGCGTTCGGAACGTACGAGACGCTGGCCCCGCCCATCACGAGCAGCGCCGTCCCGTTGGCAGGGCGCGTCACCGACTGGACCCGCAGCGTCTCCATCGCGTCCGGGGTGATGAGGTCGTTCGCGAGCACGTCGATCACGTTGCTCGTCGAGTCCTCGTCGAGCGTCGCCGTGTCGGCCACGGCCGTGGGCGGGTCGTTCACTGGCGTCACGGTGACGGTGACGACGTCGGTGTCGGTCTTCGCTCCGCCCACGCCCGTGTTGCCCAGGTCGTTCGACACGATGCGAATGGTCGCGGCCCCGTTGAAGTCCGCCGAGGGCGAGAAGGTGAGGGTGTTCAGCGCCGCGTTGACCTGCGCGAGCGTGCCGTCGAACGTCATCGCCGCGTCGTTGCTGCCGTCGCCGGCCGTGAAGGTGAGCGGAGCGAGGGTCGTGGGGGCGAGGCTCATCACCCCGTCGGTCGCCGTCAGCGTCACCTGCACCGGCTGGTTCATGGCGTCGGGGTCCGAGACAGAGATGACGTTCGAGCCGGTGAACGCGAGCGTCGCGTCCTCAGCGACCGTCGGGGCCGCGGGGAAGGCGTTGACCGGCGGGTCGTTCGCCGGGCCGACGGTCATCTGCACCTGGGCCGTCGCCGTGAGCCCGCCCGGGTCGAGGATCGTGTACGAGAACGAGTCGGTGCCATTGAAGCCCGGAGCTGGCGTGTAGCGAACGCCCGCGCCGCCCGGGGCAACCGAGGCCATCCCGTTGGAGGGCGAGGTGACCGAGATCACCACCAGCGCCTCTCCGACGTCGGGGCTGGGGCTGTCGTTCTGCAGCACGTCGAACACGACGTTCATCGCCCCCTCGACGATGCCGAAGGTGTCGTTGACGGCCGTCGGCGGGTCGTTGACGGGCATCACCGTCACCGACACCACCGCCGTCGAGAGCCCGCCGTTCCCGTCACTGACGGTGTACGAGAACGAGTCCGCTCCGAAGTAGTTGGCGTTGGGGCGGTAGGTGACGATCGAGCCTCCATTCGTCACCATGCCGTTCGTTGGCACGCTGACCGCGACGATCGTCAGCGTCTCCGGGCCGTCAGGCGCCGAGGAGTCGTTGGCGAGGACGTTGAGCATCGTCATCGAGTCTTCGTCGACGGTGAAGGTGTCGGCGCGCACCGTCGGCGGGTCGTTGACCGGGGTCACGACGATCGAGATGGTGTCGTCGTCGCCGCGGGCTCCGCCGTTGCCCGAGTTGCCGTTGTCGTTGCTGACGACACGGAGGCTCGCGGTGCCCGAGAAGTCGGGCAGCGGGCGGAAGGTGACGCTCGCGAGGGCCGCCAGGACCGGGCCGATGCGGCCGGTGAACGACATCGACACGTCGTCGGTGCCGTCACCGGTGACGAAGGTGATGTTGGGCACGACGGTCACCGAGGCGGTGCCGGCCGTCGCCGTGAGCGTCATCGTCAGGTTGCCGGTGCCGAGATCGACGTCGTCGACGCTGATGGCGTTGCCAGTTCCGGCCGAGAAGGTGACAAACGTGTCCTCGACGATCGTCTGCCCCATCGGGACCGTGTTGACCGGCGAGTCGTTCACCGGGTTCACCGTCGTGGTGATGGTGAAGTCATTGTTGATCGTGAACGGGTCGGGGACCGACGAGGTGACCGAGACGGCCGACGTCAGCATGCCGCCGGCGAGGAGCACGTTCGAGACGATCAAGATGGGCTCGGCGTTGCCCGGCCCCAGCGCGCTCCGCAGGCAGGTGACCAGCGTGAGCGTGCGCGAGCACGTCCAGTTGGTGCCGCTCGCGCTGATGAAGTTGGTCTCGGCAGGCAGGGGGAAGTTGACACGAACCGTCGTCGCGGTGCTCTCTCCGCCGTTGGTGACGTTCACCGTCCAGACGACGTTCGCGTCTTCGTCGACGGGAGAGGGGGTCGCCAAGACCGACAGCGAGAGGTCTGAACGGGGCGTGAGCGTGTCGGTGTCGGTGGCGAAGTTGTTCGTCAGGGTCGGGTCGTTGATCGTCGGCGGGCTGAACACCGAGACGCCGTTGATCAGCGCGCCGGTGGCGGCCGGGTTGATGCTGGCGTTGACGGTGAAGACGACCTCTTCGTTGGCGGGGATGGTGACGAGGGCGTTGATCGACCCGGTCCCAGAGGCCGGGCAGGTAGCCGCGCCGCTGCCGGCGCACGTCCAGTTCGCGGCGGTGATGATGCCGGGCAACGAGTTGACGACGCGCGTGCCGCTGGCCGGCCCGGGCCCGAGGTTCCGCACCCGCACGACGTAGGTGGTCGAGGTGCCGGGGATGGACGAGGTCACGCTGTTGGTGATGGTGGCCTCGAGGTTCGCCGGCTCGAGGCAGAGGGGCACGTCGACGACCTGGGTGCCGGTGTTGGTCGCGACCACCGCCGCCGCGTTGCCGCTCGCCCCGCGGGTCGCGCCGTTGGTGGGGAACTCGGTGAGGCCGTTCGAGGTCGTCGTGCCGCCAGGGCCACCGGCGGCCGAGCGCGTCACGTTTCCGCCCTGCGTGGCAATGAAGCCGCCGCCGCCGCCGCCGCCGGGGCCGGTCGCCTCGTCGAGGCCCGAGGAGATGAGTTGGTTGCCGCCCTGACCGCCGTTGGCCGAGATCGAGAAGCCGCTGAGGAAGTTGGCCCGCACCACCACCGTGCCACCACCGCCACCGCCACCCGCGGCGTCACGGTGGCTGCCGACGGTGTCGCCACCTGGAGCGCCGTTCGCCACCAGCGCGCCGGTGCCCGACACGGTGCCGGCCATCACGTAGATGAGGCCACCGCCGCGGCCGCCGCCGCCGGACGACGACTGGTCACCGTCGCCTGCGCCGCCGCCACCGCCGAAGTAGAGCCGCCCTGTCGCGCTCGGGTCGAGCGGCCGGCCGCCAAGGCCGCCCCGCTCCCGGCGCAGGTTCCCGTTCCACGACGAGTTCGCAGGCGGGGTGGTGACCGCGTTCTGGTTCGACGCCGAGAAGCTGTACCCGCCGCGGCCGCCGCCCCCGTTGTTGGTGATCGCCGACGCCCCGCCGGTGTTCGTCGGAAGCGCTCGCCCCGGGTCGAGCTGCCAGGCCTGCGCGCCGATGGCCGTTCCGTCCATCACGCCCTGGCCGCTCCAGGCGTTGGTGTTGGTCGCGTTCGCGCCGCCGCCGCCGCCGGCGCGGTAGGCGTTGCCACCGCCACCAGCGTTCGCTGGCGCGCCGCGCCCGTAGCGCCCGCCGAGCGCGTCGTAGGTCGCCTGGAACCCGACGATGCTCTCGCCCTTCTCACCACCGAGCGCGCCGTTCGACGAGCGATAGCCGAGCACGTCGTTGGCCGGGGTCGCGAGGACCTCGGTGTCGGGCTGACCGCCGCGGAAGCCCAGGCCGGCGACGTCGATCGTCCCCTGGAGTGAGAGGGTGTCGCGCACGTGCAGGGCGATGATGC
>JADCJJ010000071.1 GCA_020247085.1 Myxococcaceae bacterium
CCTCGACGCGCACCCGCCCGACGGCACCGCCGCCTGCCTGGGTCGGGACGCGTCGGTGTGGTTGGGGTCTCTCTCGGGCGCGGCCTGGGGCGCGCTCGACGGGGTCGACGAGGTGCGCCTGCCCGACGGCACCGGCGACGACGGGTACCTGCGCGCGCTCGACGCGCTGCTCTCCCGGATGCCAGCGGTCGAGCTCGCCATCGTGCTGGCGGGCGGCGACGTGCTGGCCGGCGACCGCCTCGGCACCCTGGGCCTGTCCCTGATGGGCGCGCGGCAGCGAGACCTGCGCGTCTTCGAGCACTTCGCCGGGCTGCCGCAGCTCTGGCTGCCCGCGGGCGGCTACACCTCGCACGCGTGGAAGGTGCTGGCCGGGTCGGCGCTGGTGCTGGCGAGGCACTCGGCCGAGCCGATCCCCGGTGACGCCGACCCGCTCGCGGCGCGCATGACGGGCATCATGCACAGCCTCGACGCCTCGTCACTCGGCGACGCCCCGCTCCTCACCGAGGCCGACGTCGCCGACGCGCTGGGTCTGCCACGCCGCGGGCCCTCCCGGCTGCTCGACTTCTACACGACCGAGGGGCTCGAGTTCGCGCTGGAGCGGTACCGCGTGCTCCCGCTCCTGCGCCGCCTCGGGTTCGAAGCGCTGCACGTCGTCATCGACCGGGCCGGGGCCTGCGACCGCGCGCGCCTGCACGGCGTCGACAGCACCACCGGCGCGAAGGTGGTGCTCGTCGAGCTCGAGGTCGAGCGCCGGCGCCTCGGCCCCGGAACCTTCCTCTTCGTCAACTGGCTGTCGCTGCGCAACCCGCGAGCGCAGTTCTCGGCGAGCCGCCCCAAGCTCCCCGGCCAGGAGGTGCCGGGCCTGGGCCTGGCGCGGGAGATGTCGCAGCTGCTGACGCTGATGGCGACGCGCCTCAACCTCGACGGGGTGGCCTTTCGGCCGTCGTGGTTCCACATGGCCTGGGCGGCGCGGCACGACGCGCGCTTCGTCGACCCCCGCCGCCAGGGGCGCTTCGAGGCGCTCTGCCGCGACCTGCGCACCGTGCCGCTGCTCGAGGCGACCCGCGCCGTCGCCGAGGGGCGGGCAAGGCTCGACGGCGCCCCCTACGTCTGGGAGGCCGACGAGATGGTGCGCTGGCGGGTGCCTCCAGACGACGAGGCCGACCGTGCCGCCGTCGCCGCGGAGCGCGAGCGGTGCCGCTTCACCCTCAGTTGAGGGTCGCCGACAGGGTGTACGAGCCCGAGGTGCTCGAGAAGCCGTCGACCCAGAGGTAGTAGGTGCCCGTGCCGAGCGTCGTCGAGATGCTGGCGGTGCCGCCGGTGGCCGAGGCGGCCATGCAGCTCAGGTCCGCCGTCGACGCGCAGCTGGACCGCACGTAGACGACGGGCCGGAACCCGGTCGAGCCGGTGACGCCGGCGGACAGCGTTCGAGTGCCTACCACGGAGAAGACGTACACACGGTCGGGCCCGGAGCCCCCGCAGCTCGCGGTGGTGTCGTTGAACGCGGTCGCGGTGCTCCCCGACGCGGTGGCGAGCCCAAACCCCGAGAAGTTGAGTGGGAGCGGGTCCGAGCAGGTGTCGCCGGTCGCCGGTGGGCCTGACGACAACGCCGCCGTGAGCGAGAAGCTGCCCGCCGAGCCGCTGACGCCGTCGACCCACAGGAAGTACGTGCCGGCCGCCAGGTTCGAGGCCGTGAGCGAGACGACCGACCCTGACGCGGAGCCGAGCTGGCAGGCGACCTCGGGCATGTTGGAGCAGCTGCTGTTCGGTCCCTGCAGCACGAGGTGCCCCCGCCACCCGGACGGCGTGAGGCTGGCGGTCAACGTCTGGCCTGCCGTCGCGGTGAACGAGTACACGCGGTCAGGCCCCGAGGACCCCGTGCACGCGCTCGAGTTGTCGTTCGTCATGCCCGAGGTGCTGCCGGACGCGGTGGCCGTGCCGCCGAAGAAGCTCAACGGAATCGGCCCCGCGCAGGTCTCGCCGTTGCCCGCGGCCGTCGTGAGCGACGCCGACAGCGTGAACGAGCCAGGTGTGCCCACGCCAGACACGGAGTCGACCCACAGGAAGTACGTGCCCGCCGCCAGCGGTGCGCTGGTGAGGGTCGCGCTGCTCCCAGACGAGGTCGCCACGCCGCAGGTCGTCTCATTGGCGGCACTGCACGACGACCCTGAGGTGAGCGTCAACATCGGGCGCCAGCTCGCCCCCGGCATCGCCGTCGCGGTCAGCACCTGCCCCGCCGTCGCGGTGAACGAGAACACGACGTCGGCGCCCGAGCTGGCGCACGACGAGGCGCGGTCGTTCGAGGCACCGCTCAGCGTCCCGCTCGCCGTCGCGCTCCCTGCAGAGAAGCTCAAGGGCACGGCGCCGCTGCAGCTGTCTCCGGGCACCGTCGCCGCGGTCGTCGACACCGAGAGCGTGAAGCTGCCATCGGCGGTGCTGAGGTTCTTCACCACGAGGAAGTAGGTGCCCGCCTGCAGCGAGGTGGCGTTGAGGGTCGTGCTGTTGCCCGGCGTCGAGCCTGCGAGGCAGCGGGACTCGGTCGCGCTCGAGCACGTCGACGAGGGGCCGAGCAGGTAGAGGCCTGCCACCCCGTTCAACGACGGCGACACGACGGCCGTGAGGTTGACCGCCGAGGGCAGCGTGAGGCGGTAGTAGCGATCGGCGCCCACGTCGTTGCACGTCGCGCTCGAGTGATCTTCGGCGTACGAGCTGGTCGTTCCCGAGACGAGCGCCGAGCCACCCGACAGCGTGAGCGCCTCGGCGGTGGCGCAGGTGTCTCCCGCGAGCGAGGCCGGGGCGCTGAGCGTCACCGTGGCCGTGAAGCTCCCCGAGGCGCTGCTCGAGAGTGAGTCAACGACCAGCCGGTAGGTGCCCGGCATCAGGAGGGTGGGCGGGCTCGTCGAGGTGCCCGTGTGGCACGCGAACTCCGTCCCACAGGAACTCGACGTCAGGTAGCCGACTGGCGTCGCCGTGCCGCCGAGCGAGGTGATGCTGAACCGGACCTCGGATGTCGTGGTGACGTCGAAGGTGAGAAAGAGGTCGGGCCCCGCGCCGCCACAGGTCGCCGACCGGTTGTCCGCCGCGCCGGTGAGGGTGCCGGTGTACGAGAGCTGGTTTGGCCCCGAGAACATCATCCCGATCGAGTTGGAGCAGGTATCCCCCGGAACGATGGCCGAGCCGCCCGCGGAGCCACCAGCGAAGCCGCCCGCGGAGCCACCGGCGAAGCCACCCGCGGAGCCACCGGCCAGGCCGCCCGCGGAGCCACCGGCGAAGCCGCCCGCGGAGCCACCGGCGAAGCCGCCCGCGGAGCCACCAGCGAAGCCGCCCGCGGAGCCACCAGCGAAGCCGCCCGCGGAGCCACCGGCGAAGCCACCCGCGGAGCCACCGGCAAAGCCGCCCGCGGAGCCACCGGCGAAGCCGCCACCGGTCGAGCCGAGGCTCGAGGTGCAGGCGCCGAAGGTGCAGGCCTCGGAGAGCGCGCATTGACGGCACGACTCTCCGCGGGCGCCACAGGCGACCGAGGTCGAGCCGAACTGGCACGTGCCCGAGGTGTCACAGCAGCCATTACAGGTGGTTGGGTTACAGGGCGGCCGGGTCGGGCCGCAGGCCGTCTCGAAGACGGCGAGGGTGGCGACGAGCGCGATGGCGAAGCTGTGAAGGCGCATGCCCGCTTGACTCCGAAGATGCATTCGAAGTGCAAACGGAGTGGAAGCTGGTCCATACCCTCGGGTCGTGGCCGGGCGCATCCGGCCCAAGGAGTGCAAGACCCATGTCCGCAGGCGTCGAGATGGCCGTTTCCCTTCGCGGGCTCACCGCGCACGTCGAGCACGGCCCCAGCGGCAGCACCCTTCGCACCGTGCCGCCGAAAGACAACGGTGGTGACGGCACGTCGTTCTCCCCGACCGACCTGCTGGGCGCCTCTCTGGCGAGCTGTGCGCTGACGACGATGGCCTTGCTCGCCGCGCGCGAGGGGCTCACGTTCGGCGACGCGACCGCGCGGGTCGTCAAGCACATGGTGGGCCCACCCCGGCGCGTCGGCGAGCTGACCCTCGAGCTGCGCATGCCCCCGGCCGTTCCGGCTGGTCAGCGCTCCCGACTCGAGGAGATCGCCCGCGGTTGCCCGGTCGCCCGCAGCCTGCACCCCGATGTGCAGGTGCCGATGACGTTCCTCTGGCCCGACTGAGGGGCCCTTCGGGCGGCTGCAGCGGCCCGCTGCTTCAGGTGCCGGTGCCGGCCCTCGGACTGGCGCGTGGGAGCACCTCGGTCGGCACCAGCCGCAGCTGCCCGTTGGTGGCCGTGAAGCTCTTCGCGTCGACCTCGCGCTCCAGGTACGTGTACCCGGCGAGCCCCTGCTCGTAGACCTGCAGCAGCTTGCGGGACTCGTCGAGGGTCAGCTTCCCGTGCCGCAGCGCCTGCTCGGTCTTCGCCCGCATCTTGGCGATGAGGTCGTCCTTGTTGAAGGCGACGTAGTTCAGCACCTCGGTCACCGTGTCGCCCTCGACGACGCGGTCGATGAGGTAGCCGCCGCCCGGCGCGAGCGACACCTGCACCGCGTGCGTGTCGCCGAACAGGTTGTGCAGGTCGCCGAGAATCTCCTGGTACGCCCCCACCAGGAAGATGCCCAGGTAGTACTCGTCGTCGTTGAGTGCGTGCAGCTCGAGGTCGTCCTTCACCTCGCGGCGGTCGATGAACTTCTCGATCTTCCCGTCCGAGTCGCAGGTGATGTCGGCCAGCACCGCCCGGCGCGTCGGCCGCTCGTGCAGCCGGTGGATCGGCATCACCGGGAAGAGCTGGTCGATGGCCCACGAGTCGGGCAACGACTGGAACAGCGAGAAGTTGCAGAAGTACGTGTCCGAGAGCTGATGCTCGAGCGCCTCGAGTTCCTCGAACGACTCGCCGGTCTCCTTGGCGATACGCAGGATCTTCGCGCAGATGGCCCAGAAGAAGTTCTCTGCCAGCACGCGCTCCTCGAGCTTGAGGTGCCCGAGCGAGAACAGCGTCAGCACCTCGTCCTTGTACTCGAGCGCGTCGTGGTAGGTCTCGAGCAGGTTCTTGTTGGTGACGTCGCGGAGCGCCGCGTGCAGGTTCTTCACCACCTGCGGCACCTGCGCCGGCAGGGCGTCTGGCACCGGGCCCGACTCGAAGTCGCTGTTGCCCAGCACCTCGGTGATGAGCACCGCGTGGTGCGCGACGACCGCCCGGCCCGACTCGCTCACGAGGATCGGGTGCGGCACCTGCGCCGCGTCGCACGCCTCCATGACGCTGAAGACGACGTCGTTGGCGTACTCCTCGGTCGAGTAGTTCATCGACGACGAGAAGTTGGTGCGCGACCCGTCGTAGTCGACGCCGAGCCCGCCGCCGACGTCGAGGTACTTCAGCGGCGCGCCCAGCGCGTGCACCTCGACGTAGAACCGCCCGACCTCGCGCAGCGCGTTCTTCACGTTGCGAATGTTCGAGATTTGACTGCCCAGGTGGAAGTGCAGCAACTCGAAGCAGCCGAGCAGCCCGGCCTCGCGCATGAAGGCGATCGACTGCATCAGCTCAGCCGCTGACAGTCCGAACTTCGAGCGGTCACCACCAGACGCCTCCCACTTGCCCGCGCCGCGCGTCGACAGCCGCACCCGCATGCCCAGCGTCGGCATGATGCCCGTCTTGCGAGACACCTCGGCGATGAGCGGGAGCTCCGACGGCTTCTCGACCACCATCACGACCTTGCGCCCCAGCTTCGAGGCGAAGAGCGCCGTCTCGACGTACTCCTCGTCCTTGTAGCCGTTGCAGACGATGATGGCGTCGGGGTCATCGACGAGCGCCATCACCGCGAGCAGCTCGGGCTTCGACCCGGCCTCGAGCCCGTAGCCGTACGGCTTGCCGGCGTCGACGATCTGTTCGACGACGTAGCGGTGCTGGTTCACCTTGATGGGGTACACGCCCCGGTAGGCGTTCTTGTACCCGTGCTCGCTGATGGCCTTCTTGAAGGCCTCGTTGAGGTGCACGACCCGGTGCCGGAGCACGTCGGTGAAGCGGATCAACAGCGGCAGGCCGATGCCGCGCCGGCGCACCTCGTCCACCAGGTCCTTCAGGTCGAAGCTCGGCGTCTCGGGGCCGCCCGGGTGCACCATGACGTGCCCGCGTTCGTTGATCCCGAAGTACCCCGCGCCCCAGCTGCGGATCGCGTAGGTGTCGAGGGCATCGCCAATCGTCCAGCGGGGTGCGTTCGTGGTCGCCATCGTGGCGGCGGACTATAGGGATCTGTCGCGCGTTTCCACCACCACCGACGAATGGTCGGCGCCCACGCCTGCTGGCCGCGGCCGCGCCCCTCAGTCGCTCGCTTCGCCGAGGCGCTCGAGCAGCCCGCCCGTCCGGCTGTCCTGGATCAGCTCGAACACCTCGTTGTTGCTCAGCAGCGCCCGCATGTCGCCGGTCTCGAGCGCCCGCTGCGTGGCGGCGCCGTTGAGCACCTTCGTGAACCGCGGGTCTTTCGAGAGCTGGGACCAGGCCGGGTCCGCCTTCAGCTGGGCCTGCGCTTTCGGGTCCTTCGACAGCCGGGCCACGCGCACCAGCTCGCGCGCTCCCGAGAACTGCCGGCGCTCGAGCAGGTTGTACCGGTGCACCAGGGTCATCGCCTGCGAGTCCTTCGGGGTGAAGGCCAGCGGCCGGCCGAGGATCGAGACGTTCTTCTCGAGGAAGCTCATCGCGCACAGCGCCACGTAGAGAACGGCCAGCACCTTGCCGCCGCCAAGCGCGAAGCCCAGTACGCGGTCGAGGGTCCGGCTCGAGGGGTCCCGCCCGGCCAGGAGGCGCCGCAGCAGCCAGGTCGTCGCGAGCTGAACCACGAGCAGCACCACCGCGAAGGCCGCGAGCGTCGCGAGCACCGTGCCAACGAGCGCCGATGTTGACAGCTTGCGCGTCAGCAGCGGCCCGAGCTGCTGGCCCGCAGGGCCCGCGGAGCCCCAGGCCACCGCACCGGCCAGCAACGTCGCGAGCTGCTTCGCAGCGCCCGAGAAGAACCCCCAGAGCGCGAAGAAGCAGGTCAGCCCGAGGATGACGAGGTCGAGCGTCACTTGATCCGGAACGAGTCGCCGCCGGTCTTCCGCTGCTCCTCGAGCCGGGCCTGCACCTGGGCGAGCTTCTCCTTGAACTTCGCGTTGCCTGACTCGTACATGATGGCGCTCTTGAGGCTCCGCTCCGCCGCCTGCCACTGCTGGCGCTCGATCTCCTGCAGGGCCGCCTTGAAGAACTGACGCCCCTTCGGGGTCGTCCCGAACTCCTCCTCGACGACCTTCTTCGCCTCGGCCTTGAGCTCGGCTTCCGTGGCCTCGGTGTACCGCAGGCGCGTGGCGCGCTCCGGCCCTGAGATGTCGACGAGGTACTTCTTGCGCTTCGCGTCGTCCCGAAGGACGTAATACGCCTCGGTGATGCGCTTGTAGATGGCTCCGATGTTCCCCTTCACCTCGCCGTCGGGCAGGTGGAACACCCGGTCGGGGTGGTAGACGCGACTGTCGCGGTAGAAGGCGCGCTTGATCTCCGACGTGCTCGCGGTCTGTGGCAGCTGCAGCACCTGGAAGTAATCCTGGGCGTCGAGGGCGTCGGCGAGCTGCGCCAGGGCCTGGGCCATCTCGGGGGAGATCTCCTCGACGGCCCCGGTCGCGGGGAGCGGGCTGGCCCGCGAGGGAGGCGCCGCTGCAGGCGGCTCGACCGCTGCGGGGGGCGGCGACGCTACGACGGGTGGAATGATGGCCGACGGCCTCGCGGCAGCGCCCGCGATGCCTGGTCGCGCGCCCGACCCTGAAGACTGAACGCCCGCCAAGGGCGTCACGCCCGGAGGCCCGAGGACCGCCGGACGAGCACCTGAGGCCGAGCCCTGCGGTACAACCACCGGAGGCCCGGGGACCGCGGGACGAACGCCTGAGGCCGAGCCCTGCGGTACAACCACCGGAGGCCCGGGGACCGCGGGACGAACGCCTGAGGCCGAGCCCTGAGGCGAAATCACCGGAAGCCCGGGGACCGCTTGACGAACGCCTGAGGCCGAGCCCTGCGGTGCGACCACCGGAGGCCCGGGGACCGCCGGACGAGCACCTGAGGTCGAGCCCTGCGGCGAAATCACCGGAAGCCCGGGGACCGCAGGACCAACGCCCGAGGGCGACACGGGCGGAGCGCCAGGCACCGGCGGTACGACCCGTGGCGCCGTCGGGCCAGGTGCCCCCGGTGGCGCGGGGACGGCCCGCGGCGTGGCTCCCGGGGCGCCCGGAGCAACCGGAACGGTGAGCGGCGGCGCCCCCGGTGGCGCGGGGACGGCCCGCGGTGTGGCTCCCGGGGCGCCCGGAGCAACCGGAACGGTGAGCGGCGGCGCCCCCGGTGGCGCGGGGACAGCCTGCGGCGCAGCGCCCGGCGCGGTGAGCGGCGGCGCCCCCGGCGGCGCGGGGACGGCCCGCGGTGCAGCGCCCGGAACGGCGAGCGGCGGCGCCCCCGGTGGCGCGGGTACAGCCCGCGGCGCAGCGCCCGGAGGGATCGGGACGGCGGTGCGCGGGGCGGGCGTCATGAGCGGCGGTGCCCCTGGAGGCACTGGGACGGCGCGCGCCGCGGCGCCTGGGGCACCTGGAGGCGCAGGGATGGAGGCGCGGGGAGCGGGCGTCGTCAGGGGCGGTGCCCCCGGAGGCGCCGGGACGGCCCGTGCCTGGGGCGTCAACCGCTGCGACGGCGCCACGGGGCTGATGGCCGGCGCCACGGGGCTGATGGCCGGCGCCACGGGGCTGATGGCCGGCGCCACGGGGCTGATGGCCGGCGCCACCGGGCTGATGGCCGGCGCCACCGGGCTGCTCGTCGGCGCAACGGGACGAGCTGGCGCGACGGGGGGAATCCCAGGTGGTCTGCCGCGCGGATCGTCCGAGTTCGCCATGCGCGGGGTCCGGGTCAGGCCGTCGCCGGGAGGTCCCGGTGATTGGCGAGCTTCACGCTGGCGTTGTCGCGCATCGAGCGCTGAATGTCGTTCTCCGACAACCCCGACGACAAGCTGATGGTGGTCGACGTGCGCTGGCCCGTCTCCTGGTCCGTGGCCGACACGTTGACGATGCCGTTCGAGTCGATCTCGAAGGTGACGTCGATCTTCACGTCGCCGCGGTAGGCGATGCGAAAGCCGGCGAACTCGAACTCCCCGAGCAACTCGCACTCTTCGGCGCGGTTCGACTCACCCTGGTACACGCGAATCTTCACCTTGTCCTGCCCGTCGCGGCTCGTGGTGAAGGTCTTCGACTTCTCGATGGGAATCGGCGCGTTCTTCGCGATGATCTTCTCGGTGTAGCCGCCGACGGTGCCGATGCGCAGCGACAGCGGCGTGACGTCGACCAGGAACGTCTCGGTGCGCTGATCGACCAGCGCGTGCGCCTGGAGCGCGGCCCCGAGCGACACCACCTGGTCCGGGTCGACGCCGGCCATCGGCTCCTTGGCGAAGTAGTGGCGCACCGAGTTGGTGATGATGGGCAGCCGCGTCGGCCCCCCGACCAGGATCACCGCGTCGACGTCAGCCGCGGTCATGCGCGCGCTCTGCAGCGCCTCGTCGCACACCTTGAAGGTCCGCTGCACCAGGTCCATCACCATGCGGTTGAAGTAGTCTTGCGTCAGGGTCTGCGACAGGTCGATCACGTTCCCGTTCGTGTCCTGACAGATGCCCTCGCAGAGGATCGTCGCCACGCCCGTGCCGCCGACGTCGATCTTCGCCTTCTCGGCGGCCTCCTTGAG
>JADCJJ010000072.1 GCA_020247085.1 Myxococcaceae bacterium
CCGGGTGGTCGGTCCCCGGACCGCTGCCTCGCCGGAGTGAGCCCTCTGGCCCTCGAGCGCATCAGCCTCGACCGGCATGACTGACTCGCGCGTGAGGTCGACCGGGGCTTCTGAACTCGCCGGCGACACCTCGGGAGCCGCCAGCTCGAGCGCCACGGACTGGTGCTCAAGCAGGCCCGGGTTCAGGACGGCCGCAGAGGGCGCGGCTGCTGCGGCGGCGGTGGCCGCGACTGAGGCTGAGGCTGATGCTGGGGCCGCAGCCGGAACCGCAGTGACGGGGACGGCGACGGAGGAAGAGGTGGCCGCCGCTGCGACGTAGGAAGTCGAGGTGGAGGTGGCCGGGACGGCAACGAAGGCCAGGCTGGAGGTGGCGACGGCAGCGCCCAGCGGGAACGAGGACTGGGGTGCGTGGGATGGTTGGGCAAAGGTCATGGCGCCTCGGCGGGAGTGAGCCTCGTCGAGCCAAAGTGACGCATTTTTCTTTCCCGTGAGAAAACCTTCGTGACTTCAGGCAGTTGGAAGCCGGGGCCGGGAAATTTGCGCCGCCGCGCGTCGGCCGGACTCCATTGACGCGATGCCGCGAGCCCACGCGACCTTCTCACGCCCACCGTCTCCCTCCGTCGGCGCCCGCCCGTGCGCCGCCCCGAAGCCTGGGCGACACAACCATGCGCTCCACCACTGCGATGTGCGGACGCCATGACGCACCTGCTCACGACGCTGGCAGCTTTCAGCCTTCATCAAGCGCCCACCCTGAGCCCCGCCCAGCGCCTCTTCGAGGAAGGCCGGGCGGCCATGAAGGCGAATGACACGACCCTTGCGTGCGCGCTGTTTCAGCAGAGCCTGACGCTCGAGCCCACCCTCGGCACGCTCCTCAACCTCGCCACCTGCCTCGAACAGCAGGGGCTCATCGCGTCGGCGTGGGTCCGCTTCAACGAGGCGACGAACTGGGCCCAGCGAACGCACGAAGGCAAGCGTGAGGCCTTCGCGGTCGCGCGAGCAGAGGCGCTCAAGCCACGGCTGTCGTGGCTCTCGATCGAGGCGACGTCGGCCACGCGGGTCGAGGTCGACGGCGTCCCGTTGAGCTTGAGCGCGGGCGTGCCAGCGTCGCTCCCCGTCGACGTCGGCGTGCACGTCGTGACCCTCGAGAGGCCAGGGTTCGCGCCCTGGCGGACCGAGGTAGAGGTCCGTGAGGAGCGGACGACCAACGCCGTCCGGGTGCCCGAGCTGACCCCGCTCGACGAGCCACCGCCCCCACCGCCCCCACCGCTCGTCGAGAGACCGACCCCTCCACTTCCGCGGAGGGAAGCAGGCGCTGGCACGAACCTCGCGGGCGTCTCGCTGCTCTCCGTCGGAGCGCTGGTGGCCCTCGCTGGCGGAATCGGACTTGGCTGGTCCTTCGCCATGTACGACCAGCTTCAAGACCAGCGCCTCGGCGCGTCGACACCGCTCGTTCGCCTCTCACGCCAGGAGTTCGGAACGCTGCAGTGGGTCTACCCCGCGTCCTGGGCGACGGCCGGAGTCGGCGCGGCGATGGCGCTCGCCGGAATCATCCTCGTCGCAGCACAGAGACCCACCGTCGTCGTGGTGCCATTCGTGGAACCTGGCCTCGCTGGCGCCTCGGCGCGCCTCTCTTTTTAGCCCACCCATGCGCTTCGCTCTGCCCGTCACGCTCCTGCTGCTCGCTGGTTGCCTCGACCTCGACCCGCGGAGCTATGCCTTCGACCCGAAGTGCACCACAGACCTCGACTGCGCCGCGAACGAACGCTGCGAAGCCGGTTGCCGCTGTGTCGCCGCGACCCGCGCCGTGGGTTCGTGTGTCGAGAGGGCCGGCGGTGGAGGGGCCAGTGTGGGAGGCGGCAGTGGAGGTGCCTCGGCCGGTGGTGACGCGGGAGGGGCCGCCGGCGGCATGGCGGGAGGTGGTGATTTCGCAGGCGGCACCTCAGGCGGCAGCGCCGGTGGCACCGCAGGCGGCAGCGCCGGTGGCACCGCAGGCGGCAGCGCCGGTGGCACCTCAGGCGGCAGCGCCGGTGGCACCTCAGGCGGCAGCGCCGGTGGCACCTCAGGCGGCAGCGCCGGTGGCACCTCAGGCGGCAGCGCCGGTGGCACTTCAGGCGGCAGCGCCGGTGGCACCTCGCAGATGAGCCCCTGTCAGAGCGCAATGGTACTGACACCTGGCTCGAGCACCTTCGTCGGCTCGACGGTCGACGCGGGGAATGCCTTTCAGTTCCCTGACGTGAACGCGTGCCAGGGTTCAAATGGACAAGCAGCCGGCGATCGCGTGTTCGCCGTTGCCGTCGGCACGAACCAGCGCCTCGTCGCGACGTTGACGAACGGCACGGATGGCGGCGACACCGACTGGGATTCGACCTTCAATCTCGTCGCCGGCCTCTCAAACTGCGGCGCCGCGGTCGGTGATGGGGGAACGAGACTCGTGTGCGCGGCAGGCGTCGATGACCCCGAGCCGCAGCAGCTCGTCTTCATGAACACGGGGAGCGCTACCACCGCGTACCTCATCGTGGACGGCTACGCATCCGGTGCCGGCCCGTTCGGACTCGATGTCTCCGTCGGTACGCCGCCATCGAGCGACCGCTGCGAATCACCTGCCCCGCTCGTCCTCAACGCACCGGTGACCGTATCGCTCGCGCCGCTCGCCAACGACTATCTCCCCTCAGCAACCACGGCGAACAGCTGCCGTCTCACCGAGGGCCGGGACTACGTCGCGACCGTCACGGTCGCCAACAATCAGCGCCTCACCGTCACGTCTGTCCCCGGTGCCGGCGTCGATACGACCATCTCGCTCCTGGCTGGAGGAGCCACCTGTGGCGTCTCCCCCTGCCTCTCTGCCGGCGACACCTTCGGCGTGGGTGGAACAGACATCGCCACCTACGATAACCGCACTGGGGCGCCTCAGAGCCTGCTCGTCATCGTCGACAGCAACAGCGTCGTCGGCTCGGCCGCGAGCTTCACGCTCACCGCTTCGACGACAGCCCTCTTCCCGCTCCTCAACGGTGGAGAGACGTGTGCCGCGCCGACGGCTCTGGCAAACGGGACGGTTACCGGAAGTCTGAGCGGCTTCGCCAACGACTTCGCCTTCCCAGACACCAACCTGTGTCTTGGCAAGCAGCCCTCTGGGCCCGACAGCGTCTATTCGGTCTCGGTGCCGGCGGGGCTGCGTCTCGTGGCGACCCTCGCGCCAACGTTCGACGCACACCTCAACGCAGTCCTGGCTCCGGCTTCGAACTGCGGCGTGCTCCAGGCCGATGGCGGCACCGCCCTGAGGGATCCCCTCGTTTCGCATGAGCAGGTGTGATCGAGGCGACTGCGCGAACGAATGACGGCGCGCGCAAGGGCGTTGAAAGACGAGCTTCTGGCATGGTCGGGAGCGGCCATGAGCGAGAACGCCCTGGGCATCG
>JADCJJ010000073.1 GCA_020247085.1 Myxococcaceae bacterium
CGCGCGACGCCGGGGCGTCGATCGTCCACGTCCACGTGCGCAACCAGGAGCCGGGTCTGGGGCGGCTGCCGAGCTGGGACCCCGACGACGCGCAGCGGGTGTGCGACGCCATTCGCGCGGAGTGCCCGGAGCTGATCATCAACCTCTCGACCGGCGTCGTGGGCCCCGACATCAGCGGGCCGGTGGCGTGCCTCGAGCGGGTGAAGCCCGAGATGGCGGCCCTCAACGCGGGCTCGCTCAACTACCTGAAGCTGCGCGCCAACGCCGACTGGGCGTGGCCGCCGATGCTGTTCGACAACCCGGTCGAGAAGATCGAGGCGTTCGAGAAGGTGATGAAGGCCAACGGCATCGTCCCCGAGTGCGAGTGCTTCGACACCGGCATTCTGCGCAGCGTGATGCTGTTCGCGCGCCGCGGCATGGTGCCCAATCCGCCGCACGTCTCGCTCGTGATGGGCGTCGAGTCGGGCATGCCGAACAAGCCGTCGTGGCTGCCGCTCCTGCTCGAAGAGATGCTCCCAGGCACTCACTTTCAGGTCATCGCCATCGGCCGGCAGGAGGTCTGGGGCCTGCATCGGCGCTGCGCCGAGCTCGGCGGCGACCTGCGCACCGGCCTCGAGGACACCTTCTATTTGCCCAGCGGTGAGAAGGCGTCGAGCAACGGCGCGCTCATCGAGGCGCTCGCGACGATCGCCCGTGAGACGGGGCGCAAGGTGGCTTCTCCGGCCGAGGCCCGCGCGCGGCTCGGCCTGTGACGCCCGCGCCTGAGGTTTTCTGAACGCCGGGGCCGGGCGATTTTCAAAAGACGTATTGTTCCCCGCGCGGTGGTGCAAAGAGCGGAGCCATGGCGAGCCCGGCGTTTCAGGCGACCTTGCGCGCAGGGCGTCGTCCCTTCGAAGCCGGCGCCTATTTCGAGGCGCACGAGGCGTTCGAGGCGGGCTGGCGGGTCGTGCGCGGCGACGAGAAGCGGGTGCTGCAGGTGCTGGTGCTGTGGGCGGCGGCGCTGCACCACCATGAGCTTGGGCGCGGGGGCGGCGCGCGGCGGCTGTTGGCGAGGGCGCTGGAGCGGCTGTCGGCGGTGCGCGAGGGGTTCGACGGCGTCGACCTCGACGCGCTGAAGGGCGCGGTCATCGACACCTGGGGGCAGCTCGTCTCGGGAGACGAGGTGCGCGCGGCCTGGCCAGCCGCGGCGGGCCTGACGCCGCTGTTCGTGCCGCTCGACCACCTGCTCGACTGCCCGACATGCGGCGCGAGGTTTCCGGTGATGGTCGCGCCCGAAGACGCTGCCGGGGCGTCGTACGTCGAGGACTGCCCCGTGTGCTGTCGCCCGTCGGCGGTGACGGTCGAACGCGACGGCTGTGTTCAGGTGAGGCGCCTCGATGCGTGAGGGAGGGCGAGCGGCGCGCGGGGCCCGGGTTTCCGCTATCGGGCGTTGCCCCGCCGTGGTCAGGTCATGAGCGCGATGGAGGGATTCCTCAGAACGCTGCTGACCTTCCCGGCGGTGCCGTACACCGTGCTGCTCGGCATCTCGTTCCTGTACTGGGTCTTCGTGCTGCTCGGCGTGGTGGCCTTCGACGGAGACGGCGCGCTCGAGGGCGGTGTGAAGGCGGCTGGCGACGCGCTGACAGGCGGGGTGAAGGCGGCCGGCGAGGCCGTCAGCGGTGGTGCCAAGGGGGCCGTCGAGTCGCTCAAGGCCGCGGGGAGCCGCGGCTCGACCGGAGATGGGCTCTTCTCGGTGCTCGGGTTCGGCAAGGTTCCCGCCACCATCTCGGGTAGCCTGCTGGTCTTCTTTGGCTGGGTCTTCTCGATGTTCGGCTCGTCGTGGCTGGGGGCCGACGCGGGGCTCGCGGCCAAGGCGGGCGTGCTGTTCGCGTCGTTGCTGCTCAGCCTCGTCGCCACGGCGGCGGCGGTGCGCCCGCTCGGCAAGGCCTTTCACTCGGCGCCGCCGGCGCGGCGGCACCACTTCATCGGCAAGGTGTGCGAGGTGACGTCGGGGCGCGTCGATGGCGCCTTCGGCACGGCCATCGTCGGCGACGGCGGCGCCGGCCTCAACCTGCACGTCGTGTGCGAGAAGGCCAACGGGCTGAAAAAGGGCGACAAGGCCCTCATCGTCGGCTTCGACGACAAGACCGAGACCTGGGACGTCGAGCCGCTCGACTGGCTCGAGCCGCAGGAGCTCGAGGCCCTGAACGACCCCGAGCGCATCGGCCAGGTCATCTCGATGCGCATGCGCACGCGCGGCTGACTGGCGAGCGCCAGGAGGGCGCGGTGAGGTTGGCGATCAAGGGCTTGCGGGAAGCACGAAATCAGGGGCGCGGCGGTTCGTGTCACACCCCGTTGCGCGCAGGGCAGAAAGCAGTTCCAAGGCGGCGCGGAAGTGTCATCGTAGTACCCAGACGTTCCTGGGGAGGATGGGAAACATGTCAGAGACTGGATTGATCGTCGGCGGCGTCGTCGTCGCCGGGTTCGTGCTGGTGCTGTTCATCGGCGTCGTCATCTCGCGCTTCTACCGGCAGGTGAGCCAGGGGCAGGTGCTCATCGTCAACACCATGGGCAAGGAGCCGAAGGTCGCCTTCACCGGCTCGGTGGTGCTGCCGAAGATCGGAA
>JADCJJ010000074.1 GCA_020247085.1 Myxococcaceae bacterium
CCAGCCGTCGCACCCGGGCGCGACAGCAGGGTGGACATCTCACGACACGGCACGGGGCGGAGCGACCTGGGCCCCGCGGATCAGCGCGCCTCGTCGCAGCGGCCTGACGCGCTGGCCCAGAGGTCGAGGTCATCGAGGTCGATGACCGACCCCGCGGTGTTGGTGCGCTCGGCCACCTCGACGAACAGCTCGTCTCCGGCGCCGACGGTCACGTCGAGCTTGACGTTGGGAGGCACCTTCGACCAATTCGCCACCGGCCCTGGCATTGCGAACATGTTGCCGCGCGCCTGGCCCGCCGGGCCCCCGTAAAAGCGCACGATGGTCGCCGTCGAGGTGCTCTTGAGCCACGCCGTCAGGCAGTAGGTGCCAGCGACCGACGCCTTCGCCTTCCAGGTGCTCGAGAACCGGTTGCCGTAGACGCCCGAGCTCGTGGTGAAGCGCAGGGCCTTGCCCGTGCGGCCGTCGACCTGCGCGATGGTGGCGACCGGGTCGAGGGTGCCGAAGCTCCGGGTCGGGTCAGGGCACTCGAACTCGGCGTTGACCGCCAGGTTCGGCGGCGTCTTCGCCGCGCTGCTGCACGAGGTGCCGGCGTCGGGCGTCACGGTCATGGGGCCACAGCCGAAGAGGGAAGCGCCCACCACCAGCATCGATGCCACGGGACGAGTCATGGGCGCGTTGTGCCCAATCGCCGCGGCGCTGACAACCGCCGAGCGCGTGACCGTCAGGGCGGCGCCCACGGCCCGGCTCAGGCGTCGTCGCGCTCCTCGGACGCCCGGGCCTTGTCCTTGTCCTTCTTCTTGTGCTTCTTCTTCTTGTTCTTCTTCGGCTCGTCGTCCGCTTCGCCGTGGCCCGCGGCGGCCTCCGGGTGGTCGGTGGCGGCGACGTCGCGGAGCATCTTTCGCACCTCGAGCCCGTGCATCTCTTCCTGCGCAATCTGGGTGCGGGCGAACTCCTCGAGGTAGACGCTGCGGTCCTCGACCTCGTCGAGGAACTCCCGGTACAGGTCCAGGGCGTCGCGCTCGTGCGCGAGTGACTCCTCGAGGATGTCCTTCACCGAGTGTTTGTACGACTCTGGGATTGGGGCGATCTGCAGCGTCGGGTGCCCGCCCAGCCCGGTGAGGATTTCACCCGCCTGCTGCGCGTGGAGCAGCGACTCGCTGGCCTGGGCCTTCATGAAGGCCACGATGGGGATGCGGTTCGGCCCGGCCACCATGAGCGAGTAGTGCGTGTAGCGAACGACGCCGGCCAGCTCGAACTCCATGATCCGCGACAGGAGCTTCTGTGCCTTCTTCACGTTCAGGTCCCGCATCGGCATGTCGGTGGCTCTCCCAGATCGAGGTGACGGCAGGTCGTCTAATGCTCCCGTGGCCCGGCCACCAGCGCCATGCACGCGCGGCGACGGCCGGCTGGCGGGCTGATTCGGGGCGGTGCGCGCAAAGTAACTGGAGGTGGTTGACGAGGCGGGGTCTCCCGTATCAAGTGAGGGCTTTCAGGCCGGCTGGACCTTCAGGAGTCACCCGATGATTCGTGCTCTTCGTCTCGCGTTCGCGCTCGCGGCGCTCAACCTCGCGGTCGGGTGTGAGGGCTGCCGCCCCCAGATGCAGACCCAGGCCGTGGGTGAGCCGCGGTTCACCGTCGAGGTCAACAACGTCAACATCGAGGCGACCGAGGTCGACTTCGGCGTGGTGCCGATGACGAAGAAGGTCGAGAAGGTGGTGGTCCTCACCAACATCGGCCGCGGCGCGCTCCGGCTCGACGGTTTCACGCGCGTGGGCGAGGGCCCCGCCATCCTCATCGGCACGACCATCGTCGAGCCGAACCCGGTGTTCGGTACCCGGCTCGAGCCCATCGACCTGGCGCCCGGCGAGAGTCGTGAGCTGACGTTCTTCTTCCAGCCGCCCGAGGCGCCGGCGCCCGTCGTCGACCACGAGGTGGTGCTCAAGGTGTCGGCGACGAACGTGTCGGCCGACGGCGCGCAGGTGACGATGAAGCTGAAGGGGCGCGCGATTCGCGGTGAGTGCGAGTGGCCCACGCGCATCGACTTCGGCGCCGTCGCGCGCGGCGACAGCTTCGAGATCGTCGAGGTGCTGCGCAACCGGCGCATGGTCGACAGCTTCCCCCGGGTCGGCGAGGTCGAGAGCGCGCAGGGCCAGGGCATCTTCACGCTGTCGTCCGACTCGCCGCGCGGCGAGATCACCGTCGGCCCCGGCCGGGAGCGACAGGTCAAGCTGCTGTTCACCCCGACCGAGGTGCGCGACTACACGGCCACCATCAAGGTGCTGCCGGCCGACGGGTGCCCCGAGGTGACGACGCGGCTTTCGGGTCGTGGCGTCGACAACGTGCTGTCGTGGCAGCCCGGCACCCTCGACTTCGGCTACGTGCAGCCGGGCGTGATGGTCACCGGCGAGGTGACGTTCTTGAACCAGGGCTTCAAGCCGGTGCAGCTGAGCGCCCTGGCGACGCGCGAGGCCAGTAACCCCTCGAACATCTTCCGCGTGGTCGCGGCGAACATGGGCGACCTCACCCGCCTGACCGTGCCCGCCGGGCGGCGCGACACGGCGACGGGTGACATCGTTCCTGGCAGCGCGAAGGCGACCCTGAGCTTCCGCCCGGCCATCCTCGGGCAGCGCAGCGGTACCCTCGCGGCGACGACCGACGTGCGCAACCAGCCCAACGTCGCGGTGCCCCTGCGCGGCGTCGGCGGCGGCCCCGACATCGACGTGCTGCCGGCGTCGACGCTGAACTTCGGTCGCATCGCCTACTTCCCCGGCTCGACCGCCGCGGCCACGCGCAAGCTGACGGTGCGCAACGTCGGCACCGCGCCCGTCAGCCCCGACCCGCGCGCGAACCTGCGCCTGGGCCGCATGGGCGCCGGCAAGCCCTACTGGGAGGTGACGCCGAAGAACGCCGAGTCGAGCGCCGATGAGATCTGCGTCGGAGTCTTCAACACGATGACCGGAACCTGCGCGAGCCCGAATGACCTGCCGGCGAGCGGCCCGGGCATGTACAACCCCTCGGTGGGCCTGGTGGCGTCTGGCGCCGCGGCGACGCTCGACATCCCGGTGCGGGTGCAGCCGAAGGACCTGTCGGTCAACGCGACGAGCGGGAACAAGGAGTGGGAAATCACCATCTTCTCGAACGACCCCGACGAGCCCGAGGTTCGGGTGACGGTGACGGCGCGCCCGGTGATGCTGCCGCCCTGCAACTACACGCTGACGCCCGTCTCGCTGAACTTCGGCGTGGTGTCGCCGCCCAACGTGAAGGACCTGTCGTTCCAGGTGTGCAACGTCGCGCCCGCGACGGCGACCGGTGACATCTGCCTCATGACCAACCTCGACCTGGGCGTGGGCAGCGACGCGATGTACAGTCTGCCGGCTGGCGCCGTCGCCGAGAAGGAGCTGGGGCCCCAGCAGTGCGAGACGGTTCGCGTCCGCGCCTGGCCCCAGGGCGCGCTGCCGGCCAGCCCCACCGCCGCTTCCGGGACGATCGCCTTCACCATGTCGTCGGACGACCCGATGCGCGCCAACCCGAGGGTGCAGCTCACGGCCACCCTGGCGCCGTCGTGCCTCGTCATCTCGCCCTCGTCGCTCGACTTCGGCACGGTGCAGCAGGGCTGCAACAGCCCCGACCGCACGTTCCAGGTCTACAACGCGTGCCCGCAGCCGGTGCGCTGGGTGAGCGCAGACCTCATCGCGCGCGGCGACCGGGCGATGCCCGGCACGATGAACTGCACCGGCAGCGCGCCCTGTGACGAGTTCAACGTGGTGACGCAGCCGTCGACGGCGTCGCTGCCGACATGCAACGTGGGCGGAGCGAACGGGCCTTGCCTCAACCAGGGCGGCACGCCGCTGACGTTCCAGCTCAAGTACCGGCCCGTCAACACCAACACCGACTCCGGCGCGTACCGGATTCAGGTCGTTCAGGGCAACCAGCAGGTCGACTACGTGGTGACGCTGACCGGCCGTGGCGACACCATGGGCTTCAACACCGACACGTTCAGCCAGGACTCGCGGCCCAAGGCCGACATCCTGCTCGTCATCGACAACTCGTGCTCGATGTCCGAGGAGCAGACGGCGCTCGCGATGAACTTCAACTCGTTCATCCAGTACGCCGTGACGAGCCAGGTCGACTTCCAGATTGCCGTCACCACCACCGACGCCGACGACGAGCTGCAGTGCCCGAACTGCGAGACGGGCGACTTCTGCCGTGCCGGCGGGGCGACCTCGAGCGGCTCGTGCACCATGGGAGCCGGGGCAAAGGTCATCACCCCGACGACGCCGAACCTGCAGCAGACGTTTGCGAGCCTGGTGAACGTCGGCATCGGCGGCTCGGGCACCGAGACGTGCGTGGCTCCGGCCGTGCGCGCGCTGACGGCGCCGAAGATTACCGACCCGGCGAAGAACGCCGGCTTCCTGCGCCCAGACGCCGTGCTCGCCGTCGTCTGCGTCACCGACGCCCTCGACCAGGCCAACCAGCCGATGAGCTTCTACCTCAATCAGCTGCTCAACATTAAGGGCGTGCAGCGCGGCAACATGTTCTCGTACAACGTCATCGGGCCCTTCACGCAGCTCGGCGCGATGTGCTCCGTCGAGGGCACGGACGACGGCCGTCACGCGCAGTTGGTCGCGAGCACGAACGGCCTACGCGAAGAGATTTGCACCCCGAACTGGGCCACCGCGCTCGAGAACATCGGCAAGGGCGCGTTCGGCTTCCGCACCACGTTCTTCCTCAACGGCACGCCGTCCGCCGGGAACCAGGTGCAGGTCGCGGTCGATGGCCAGACGCTCCCGGACAGAGACATCGGTGGCGGGCTGGTGTGGCGCTACGACGCGGCCATCAACGCCGTCATCTTCGACCCGCTCTACGTGCCAGAGCCCGGCAAGACGCTCACCATCAGCTACCGCGTCGCCTGCCTGTAGACGCTGGCGCGGCGAGGCCAGGCCGTGTCGGAGCAGGAGCCCGCTCGCTGCCCTCGCCCCTCGTGGGCGCGGTGGCCAGCGGGCTTCGTGCTGTGTCGGCGGGTTCGAGCACGGCTGCGGGCTGGGACGTGAGCGGTCTGACGCCGGGTCGAGACGCTCGCGCAAGGGCGCCTCGGGGAAGGCCCGGTGAGGCAGCGCGTGCGCCCGTCACCCGGGTCAGCGCCGTCGCCACCGCCGGAAGGTGAGTTGCGGCGCCCGAAGAACGCGCCGACACTGCCAGTCGTGAGTCTGCGGGCGCGACGCTACTTCGGGTGGACGGTCGTCACCTTCCTCTCGTGCACCACGCCGCTGGGCCAGGGCTCGTGCCCGGCACCGGCCGGCGGCCCCTGCGAGCCGCGCCAGCAGAACTGCCCCGACGGCTACTACTGCCCGCTGGCCGAGGTGTGCACGCGGGCGTGCGAGCAGACGAGCGACTGCTGGGTACGGGTCGAGAAGGGCTGCCGGAGCGACGCGGTGCCGTACATGCGCCTACCCGACGGCGGCACCTACGTCGAGACGCAAGACGAGGGGTACTGCCCGGAGACGCGGCGCATGGTGTGCCTCGAGGGCTTCTGCCAGCGAGACACCTGCGCGGCAGCGGATGGCGGCTGCGACTACGACGTGTATGGCCCCTCGCCCTTCAAGGGGAACCGCACGGTGGGGCCCCCGCAGTGAGGGCTCTGTGGCTCATCGCCTTCGTCACGCTGGGCTGCCCGCCGGCGCCGATGGGCACGCGCTGCGCGCAGCACTCCGACTGCCGCGCCATGCCCGAGGGGTATTGCGCGCGGGCCGAGCTCTGCACCCGCGTCTGTGACGAGGCGCCGTGTCCCGACGGGTACCGCTGCTCGAGCGAGGGGCCGCGGCGCGTCTGCCTGCCCGCCTGCGACGACGGCACGCCGTGCCTCGACGGCTTCGGCTGCCAGCGCGGCGGGGGCGGGAGCGTCTGTCGCCTCGCGGCGCCCCTCGCGAAGCTGCCGGCCCGGTGACGCCAGGTGTCCGCTCGGTCGCGCGCGGCGGGAGCGACTGTCGCCTCGCGGCGCCCCTCGCAAAGCTGCCGGCCCGGTGACGCCAGGCGTCCGCTGGGTCGCGCGCGGCGGGGGCGACTGTCGCCTCGCGGCCCCCCTCGCGAAGCTGCCGGCCCGCTGGCAGCGGCACGCCTGTTCCGTCG
>JADCJJ010000075.1 GCA_020247085.1 Myxococcaceae bacterium
AGCCCGCAGGGCCGACGCCCTTGAACGCCGCGTACCCCTCGCCCGTCTTTCCGAGGCCGGCGAGCCCCGTCGCCGCCAGCAAGAGGGAGACGGCGAAGAGGGCGCGGCGTGTCGTCGAGGACGTCATGGAATGGACCTTTCTGGAGGGAGCGGAAGTCTGCCTCAACACCTTGGTTTCCCCAATGGAAACACTTCGAATGGCACCGACGGGCGAGGGCGGCCGGTAGTCACGCTCCTGCCGGGGCGCGCCCCCCGCGCCCCCACCACCGGGGGCGCGGCCGGGAAAATGCCGCTTGGCGCCGCCGCCGGTCGTGATTGGATACGGCACGAAGATGCCGACGAGCCGCGAAGACTTTGCCCGCCTGGCCAGTGAGTACCTCCGGGTGCAGGGTGAGCACCGGCCCGTGCGCTACGACGCACCGCGCGACCGCCTCGTGGTGGGCGAGGGTGACTTCATCAGCTTCATCGGCCTGCAGCACGGCCTCGCCGAGTATGACGCCGTGCCGCACGCGGAGAAGCCACGGGTGTTGGCGCGGCGCCTGTGGAGCTCGATTCGTCGCGACAGCCCCCTCGACGAGGTGAACGTCATTCGCAGCATCGTGCCGCGGCTGCGCGATCGCGCGTGGTTCTCGGCCATTCGCCGCCAGGCCGAGCTCGAGCTCGGCGCCGACGAAGAGGCCATCAACGAGGTGATGCTGCCGCACCGCGTGCTCAACGCCGAGCTCGCCGCCCACCTCGCCTTCGACCTCCCGACCTCGGTGATGGAGTTCGGGCCCGACCGCCTCGAGGCCTTCGGGCTCGACTTCGACGAGCTCTTCGACCGCGCCGTGCAGAACCTGCGTGAGCGGCCGCGCCTCGACTTCGACCACCCCGACGCCGCCGTGGCCGCCTTCGTCTCGCCGTACCGCGATGGCTTCGACGCCACCCGCATGCTGCTGACGGAGCGCTTCCTCGAGCTGCCGGTGCGCGGGAACCCGGTGGTGCTCTCTCCGACGCACGACATCGTGCTGGTCGCCGGTGACGACGACGAGGTCGCCCTCGAGGCCATCGCGACCTGGGGCGAGCAGGCGTTGCTCGAGCCGAAGCCGCACACCGCGCACGCCTTCCGCTGGGACGGCACCACGTGGACGCCGTGGCTCCCGCCGCCAGGGCACCGCGCCTGGCAGAAGCTGAAGGTGCTGCAGCTGCAGTCGTTCGCCTCGGCCTACGCTCGCCAGAAAGAGGTGCTCGAGGCGCTGCTGCAGGGCAACGGCCACTCGCTCCTCGTGTCGAGCCTTCGCGCCTTCCGCACGCCCCGCGGAGACATCTTCACCTCGACCGCATGGACCGAGGGCGTCGATGCGCTCCTGCCGCAGACCGACCGCATCGACTTCGTGACGGTGGGCGGGAGCGCCGGGAGGACGTACTCGACGACCTTCGAGGTGGCGCGGCAGACCGTGCCGCACCTCATGTCGCCCACGGGAGATACGCCCGAGCGCTGGCGCACGAGCGGCTTCCCGACCGTCGACGAACTCTCGCAGATGGCGGAGGCCGGGCGCCTCGTCGAGTGAAGCGGCCGGCGCCCCTGCGCGCCTGAGCCCGCCCCGTCTTCGCGCCTCGGCGGTGTTTGGGTCGACCCAGTGGGACGGGGGCGACCCCTTCCGCGCCGAGTGAACTCGTACCCCTGGCGCTGGACTGCGACTTGCTCAGGATCCTCGGCATGTCGCAGAAGCTCCTCATCGTCGTCGCCGTGCAGTCGGCGCTCGTGCTTGGCGTCGGGGGGGCAGCGCTGGGGCTGTCGGTCGGCCGCGGCGGCTCCGCGCAAGCGTCGCGCAGCGGCAAGCGACACGGCTCGGCGCCAAAGACGCCGCGCTCGGAGGCCGCGGCCCCGCGCGCGAAGGCGAAGGGAGCCCCCCGGGCGACCGAGGCCCACGGTGACGACGGGCACGAGCCCTCGCCCGAGGTCGCCCACGCCGAGCAGAAGCCGGGGTCGGGCGCCGGGCCCACGTCGTCACCAGAGCACCCCGAGCCCGATGAGGGGGCACCGAAGGCCGCTGGCGGCCCCGCCGGCGCTTCGGCAGCAGCGCCCCCGGGCGGCACGCCGAAGGGCGGACGACCGGCGCCGGCCGAGAGCGGCCACCGGCCGGCGACGAAGGCCGAGCAGGCCCACGCGCCAGGCCCCCTGCGGGACGACGAGCTCCACCCGCTCCCGCAGCTGCCGAAGGAGCCGCTCGAGGCCTTCGCCTGGCTCGACGAGGGGAACAACCGCTGGGCCAACGGCCTGAGCAAGCCCCGCGACCTGGTGCAGCTGCGGCGCGAGCTGGCCGCCGGCTTCGCCCCCTGGGCGGCGGTCGTCTCGTGCTCAGATGGGCGTGTCGTGCCCGAGGCCGTATTCGACGCTCCCCCGGGTGCGCTCGTCACCATCAAGGCGCCGGTCTTCACCGCCGACACCACGCTCGCCGCCGGGGTCGAGCTCGCGCTGAAGAAGCACCCCGTGCCAGTGCTGGTACTGCTGGGGCACGCGGGGTGCGACGACGGCTCCGGGCGCGCGACCGAGGAGCAGGTGACGGCCGTCGCCGCCAAGCTGATGGGCCGAACGCCCCTCAGGGAGCGGGCGCGGGCCGGCAAGCTGCTGATGCTGCGCGCCGTCTACGGCCTGGAGACAGGCCGGGTGCGCTGGCTGGACTCCGAGGAGGCGGCGCACGACGAATCCGCGCACCGCTGAAGGGCGATGCCGTCGCGCGAGCGACGCCGTTCACTTCTTTCCGGCGGGCTTCTTGTCGTCCTTCTTCTCGGGCGCAGGCGCGGCCGGGGTGGCGGCTCCCTTGCTCAGCGAGCGCACGAAGGCCGCGACGTCCATCAGCTGGCCCTCGTTGAGGGCACCCTTCCACGACGCCATGAGGGCCGACTTGCCGTTTGCCGCGCCGCCCTCCTTGATCATCTTGTAGACGTACTCGTCGGTCACCTCGGCCGCGCGCTTGGCGTCGGTGAAGTTGGCCGGCTTCGGGTTGAGCGCCACGGCGGCCGCGCCATCACCCTTGCCGCCCTCTCCATGGCAGCTGACGCACAGCTCCTTGTACTTGGCCTGACCCTTCGCGGGATCGCCGGTGATCTTGAAGGCGGCCTTGGTGTCGGCGGTCTTCCCCTGGGCGAGGGCGAAGGCGGCGACGAGGGACGTGGTGACGACGAGGAGCTTCTGCATGGCGGGGAGGTCTCCGGGGACGGCGAGGGACGGGACGAGTGACGAACGGGCGCGCCAGGGCTTCACGGCCGCTTCACGAGACAGAAACCACCCACCGCGTGCGCTCGCAAGCACTCCCTCGCGGCACCGATGGGAATCGCTTCAGGGGCGCCGCAGGCTCGCTGATGCAGGGGCTCGATGGGCGCGTCAGCGGGCCTCTGCCAGCGCCGCGAGCCATCGGCGCAGCACCTCGAGCCGCGGTACGTCCGGGGCGAGCAGGCGACGCCCGTCGGCCAGGGTCACGCGCAACGCGCCGGCGTCGGCGGAGCCCTCGCCGAAGGGCACGAGGGTGAACGCCACCCCGGCGAGCGGGCCCTCGTAGCGGGTGACGCGGAACTGCCCGACGACACCCGCGCCTTCAAGTACGCCCCGCACCACGCCCTCGCGTCGGCGCACCTCGAGCGAGACGCCGAGCGCGGCGCGCCGCAGGTCCGAGACCCCTGCGAGCAGTGCCAGGAGCCCCGTCCCGCCGAAGGCCACGACGAGGCTCGAGGTGAGCACCCACAGCCCGTCAGCGCTCTGCGCGCTCACGCCCACGAGGGCCGCGGTCACCGCGAAGCAGCCGGCCATGACGACGAAGCGCGCGAGCGCCCGTCGGCGGTCGACCGAGGCCGGCCGCGTGAAGCGCACCGAGCCGTCGGCGTCGACGTGCTCGACCTGCCAGCCGTCACCGAGGGCCGCGCCTGGCTCGAGGCGCATCAGCGGTCGAGCGCCTCGATGGCGGAGCGCAGCACGGTGAGGCGCGCGTGGCGCTTGTCGTTGGCGGGTACGATGACCCACGGCGCGTCAGGCCGGTGCGTGCGGTCGAACATGTCCTGGTAGGCCGCCGCGTAGTCCTTCCAGCGCTTGCGGTTCCGCCAGTCGTCGTCGCCGATCTTGAAATTGCGGATGGGGTCTTTCTCGCGCTGCTTGAAGCGCTCGAGCTGCTCGTTCTGGTCGATGTGCAGGAAGAACTTCGCCATCGTCACGCCGTCGTCGGTGTGCATGCGCTCGAAGGCGTTGATCTCGTCGTAGGCCCGCTGCCACTCGGGTTCCGTCGCGAAGCCCTCGACGCGCTCGACGAGCACGCGGCCGTACCAGCTGCGGTCGAAGATGGCGAGGGTGCCCCGGGCGGGCATGCGGGTAGCGAAGCGCCAGAGGTAGTGGTGCGCGCGCTCCTCTTCGCCGGGCGCCGCGATGGGCCACACCTTGTAGCCGCGCGGGTCCATCAGCGCCGTCATGCGCTTGATGGCGCCGCCCTTGCCCGCGGCGTCCCAGCCCTCGAAGACGAAGACGGCTCGGCGCTTCTCGAGCCAGTACCTCACCTGCAGCTCGAACAGCTTCTCCTGTAGCTCGAGGATCTCGGCGTCGGCCCCCTTCTTGTCGGGGACCTTCTTCGACAGGTCGACCTCGTCGAGGTCGAGCGTCCCGGCGCGGAACACCTCGAAGTCGTATGACAGCGGCGTGCGATCGGTGAAGCGCCGGTCGCGCTTCGGCTTCCTGCTCTTCCGTGAGGCCATGACGCGTGAGTCTGCGCGCTCGCGAGGCGCGGGTGAAATCGTTTCGTACGCCGGTCGTGCGAAAGCACATGAACCTCGCCCAGCTCCGCCGGTACCTTCGCGACGCGGCCGTCCCCGGATGGCGCAAATTCGTCGTGGCGGGCGCGCTCGCCTACGTCCTGCTCCCCATCGACCTGGTGCCCGACCTCGTCCCGCTGCTCGGGTGGCTCGATGATCTGGGCGCCCTGGCGGCAGCGGTGACGTTCCTCGCGCGCGACGTCACCGCGCATGCCCGCGCGGCCGAGGCGCGGGCCGTTCACGCCGCCAGCCAGGGGCGCGAGGGGCTCCAGCTGATTGACGTGGGGTCGCGCGAGCGGCGCTGACGGGGCCCTGCGGCGGCTCTCGACGGCGCGCCATTGGGCGTGCGCAGGCACTTCGCCCTCGGGCCGAAGCCGGGGAGGGGCGTCGGGTGACGGCCCCTGCCGTGCGCCAGCGCTGACCCGGGGCGGGCTCGTTCGAGCCCGCGGCTGCCGGCAGCGTGGCGAGGTGACCCAGGGAGACGCCGACCGGCGGCCACGACGCGAAGGCGCCCCACGCGAGCGGGGCTCGCAGCCTCGGGGAGCGTCTCTCGTTCAGTACGTCGCATCGAGGTTCGCGGCGTCGCCGGGCGTGAGGGCGCGGCTGCCGACGATGCGCTCGCACTCGTCGGGCTCTGCCTCGAGCGAGAGACATACCACCGAGGCGGTGTGCACCTTCCGGCTCGCCGCGCTGACCCAGAGCCGTGCGCAGGAGAAGCTCGAGACCGGCGCGCCTTTCGCCGAGGTCGGCGATGGGCGCGTCACCGAACAGAGCTCGAGGGTGTCTCCGACGGTGGTGGTCGTCGCGCGCTGCACCTCGAGGCCGCCCTCGCGCAGGGTGGCTCTCAGCTCGGTGACCGTCCGCTCGAGCAGCGCGCCGACGGTGATGGGCGCCGAGACGCTGGGGCTGAGCTCGGCCCGCTGCAGATACATCCACGGGAGGGGCTCGCCCGGTGGCTTGCGGCCCACCATCGCGACGTCGACCGACGGGTCCGTCGACAGGGCCGCCTCCCGGAGCCGGGCGATGCGCTCGGGCGCCATCGGTACGAAGTCTGCCGGGACGGTGGCCGAGATGGCCCCGATGGAGACGGGCTGACGGGCCCTGGCGCAACCGTGGAGGAGCAGCAGCACGACGAGGGCAGGGCCCAAACGCACACCAGGAGTCTCGCACGTTTGCCCGGCCGCAGCGCGGCGCGCGAGGTCCCGGCGTCACCGCGGCGGGGCCAGGCGTGCGCGGGCCGTCGGCTCCGGTTACACGGCGACGATGCGAGCGATGGTGGTGGCAGCGAGCCTCGGGTACCTGGCGGTCGTCCTTTTTCCCAGGGAGGCGAGGGCCTGAGGCATCTCGCCTCCCGTCGGTCCGACGGGGCTCGCGCAGCGGTGTACCGGGAAGAAGCGGGCCGGGGAAGCGGCCCTGCCGGGTGGGGACGCATCAGCGCCGCTGCGGTTCCGCGCCGGCGCCACCTTCGGCGCGTTTCGCAGCACGCTCGTCTTCGGTGACGAGCGGCTGGGCCTCGAGGCGATGGCCGTGAGCGGCTCGCTCGAGTACCGGCTGTCCGATCGGCTCACGTTCGCTGCTGCCGCCGGCGGCATCGTCGCGGGGCAGCTCGTCGGCGCCGACGCGCGCTACGACTTCCGCGCCGGCGCCGTGGGCAGCGCCAGCCTGTCCGTGCTCGCCCTCGAGCAGGGGCGCTTCACGCCCTTCCTCATGCTCGCCGGCTCGCTCGCCGTGAGCGGCGTCGCGGCCGCGCCCACGACGTACTGGGCCGTCGACGCGCGGGTGAGCGTGACCGTGGGCTACACCTTCTTCGACCGATTCACGCCCTACGCCGTCGGGCGCCTCTTCGGTGGGCCCGTCTTCTGGCGCGGGCAGGCGGGGAGCGACCTGTACCACTACCAGGTGGGGGCCGGGCTCGTGGTGGGGTTGCCCTTCGGGCTCGACCTGTCGGCCGAGGTGGCGCCGCTCGGAGAGCAGCGGGTGACGGCGGGGCTCGGCGTCAGCTTTTGACCTCGCCCGGGAAGCCGACGCACCCGGCCCCGAGGCGGGTGACGTCGAGGGCGACCGGCCGTGGTGGGCCCGCGTCGGGGAAGAAGCCGCGCAGCCCCGCGTCGTCTCCACGAAAGTCCACCAGGTGCCACGCGCCAGCGAGCCACGCGAACGTCCAGCCGCCCGACGCCGGGAGGCCCTTGACCAGGTCTCTCGGCGGTACCAGGCAGTCGAGCCCGAGGCCGCCGAGGTGCGTCGCCAGCTCGAACTCGGGGTACGGTCCGACGATGCTGCGCTCCTGGGTGAAGGCGAGGACGATGACGCACGGCCAGTCGCGGTGCCCGCTCGCGTCGACGCGGAGCCAGATGGTCCACTTCGCATCGGCGGGGGGCTCGTCGCCGACGTGTACGCGCGACGACGGGTAGCGCGCGGTCAGCCACGCCACGACGGTGGCCGCCTCGACGGGCTTCGAGGTGAGGATCTGCAGCTCCGGCAGCAGCATGAGGGCGGCTTGTGGCGCACCGCCCCGTCAGGCGCAACCGCTGGCACCGTCGGCTCCGGGCCGTGATGAGAGGAGCGCCCGTGGCCCCGACCGACTTCTTCAGCGACGTGTACGCGCGCCCGTCGGATGACGCGGCGAAGCAGGTGCTCGCCGACGCGCTGCTCGAGGCGGGCGATCCCCGGGGCGAGTTCATCGCGCTGCAGATGCTGCCGCGCCGGGGCCGCAAGGCCGAGCTCAAGCTCGAGCGGCTCCTCGAGCGTCACCGGGCGGCGTTCCTCGGGCCGCTCGCGGCGTCGGTGCTGCCGGCCGGGCAGGTCTGGGAGAAGGGCTTCCTCGTCGAGTGCCGCGCTGCGCTCGACGGGCGGCTCGTCGACGAGCCGGCCTGGGCCACGGTGCGCAAGCTCGAGGTGGTGAACGACGACGCGATGACGCCCAGGGAGCTGTCGAGCCCGCACCTCAAGAGCCTGCGCGAGGTGTCCCAGGTGCCGCGCGCCGGCGTGCTCGAGGTGTTCGCCGCGAGCCGCTCGCTGCCCTTCACCTCGGTCGCGCTCGAGGGCCCCGGCCTCGTGACCCACTGGGACGACGCCCAGCTCCGCGCGCTGCGCGAGGCCCGCTCGCTGCCCGACCTGCGGCACCTCGGGCTGCGGCTGTGGCGCTTTCACCTCGAGGAGCTCGAGTGGTTGTGGACGGCCCCGGTCTTCGGGCGCGCGCGCTCGGTCGAGCTGGCGCTGCACCGCGTGGCGATCAACCTCGGCGCGCTGCGCGACCGGCTGATTGCCCTCTCGCGCGACGTGCCCGACGCGCTCGTGCTCAAGGGGCGTCAGCTCGAGCTCAAGCTCAAGCCGGCCGAGGCGTGGGCGGTCATGCACCTCACCGTCAAGACGCCCCTCGTCGAGGCCGTCATCGTCGACGCCGAGCTGATGCTGCAGTCGCTGCCGGCAGACGGCCTGGCGCGCCTCGACGTGACGTGCGACTTCCTCGTGCACCACGACGCGCTCGCGCGGCTCAAGCGCCTCACGCGGCGGTTTCCGAGGTTGGCCCCGGTGACGTGGCCTCGGGGCGCAGGGGGCTGACGCGGCCGCGGCGTGGGGGGCGCCCGACGCGTCACTCGAGGCGGAGCGAGCGGGTGACGCGGACGATGGAGTCCTGCGCCGACAGGTGGACCTCGCTGGCGGCCGGCACGTCGACGGCGCGGGTGGCGGACGCCGCGAGGAATCGAACGTCGATGACGCGCCGCCCCGGGGGCACGCCGCCGATGAGCAGGGTGCCCACCTGGAGCTCCCCGGAGCGTCGCTTCCCGTCGACGCTGACGGTGCAGGGCTGCCGACAGGTGACGAACAGCTTCGAGGGTGCTCCCGCAGGGCCCTTCGCAGGCGGCTTCGCGCTCACCGCGCGTGGGCGTACTCGCTCGACGCGAAACCGCCCGCCGCTCAGCGACACCTCGACCTCGCTCGCTGCCTGGACGTCGAGGAAGACGGCGGCGACCGGCAGGCCTGCGAAGCCCTCGGTCTCGAAGCGCACGCGGCCGGGCGTCACCCCGTCGAACTCGAAGCGCCTCGAGGTCAGGCGCCGCCCGCGCTGGCCCGCCACCGTCACGGAGCAGTCGGCCTCGCAGGTCAAGCGCACGAGGCTCTCTCTCGGGGCGCCTGGCGCCGCCAGCAGGGCCGCCGCGAGCAGGGCGGCGACGGTCACTTCTGGCCGGCCCCGGCCGACGGCGCGGGCGCGCCCTTGAGCTCTTCGACGAGGCGCTGGGCGCCGTACACCTTCGCGAGCGCCTCGAGGAGCGCCGCGCTGTGGACCGAGACGGCGCGGTTCACCGTCTCGTCGAAGCCATAGTCTCCGCCGAGCGACTGAATGTTGCCGTCGAAGATGAGGCCGACCACCTCACGGTCCTTGTTGATCAACGGCGAGCCCGAGTTGCCGCCGATGATGTCGTTGGTGGTAGCGAGGTTGAAGGGGGTGTCGAGCGCGAGCGCGCCCTTCGCGTCGAGCCACTTCTTCGGCAGCGCGAAGGGCTCGGCGCCGGTGTGCCGCTCGAAGGCGCCGCCGAGGGTGGTGAACGGCTTCACCTCGCGGCCGTCTTCGACGTACCCCTTCACTGCGCCGAACGAGAGCCTGAGCGTGAAGGTGGCGTCGGGGTACAGCTTCTCGCCGTAGACGGCGAAGCGCGCCTTCGCGAGCAGCTCCTGCTGCTTCTTCAGCGGGCCCTCGACTTCGTTCTCGAACCGGGTGCGCACCGCGCGGGCCTCGGCGTCGAAGCTGCGCGCGAAGGCGATCATCGGGTCCTTCGAGGCGTCGACGGCCGCCTTGCCGCCCTCGAAGAGCGCCAGGCGTGAGCCGGGCGCGGGCTTGCCGTTCTTCGCCTTCGGGTCCGGCGCACCCTGCACGTCGAGCTTCGTGCCGGTGACGAGCTCGCGGGCGACCTCGGCCGGGGCCCTGGCGCCGAGCATCTTCTTCACCACCGGGTGGTCGGGCGAGAGGTCTTCGCGGATCTTCGTGAGCGACCAGGTGAGCCGGGCGATCTCCAGCTCCTTGTAGATGGGGGCGTTCGAGAGCAGCTGCGCCTTGAGCTGGGGCAGGCGCGAGTCGGTGAACTCCTTGAGCCGCTCACCGTTCGGCTTGCCCGACTCGTCGGCGAGGCGCACCAGGGCGCGGGCCTTGCCGAACAGGTCAGCGTAGGGGCCGCCCTCGAGGGCGCCGTACTCCTTGCGCAGGGCGGCGCTCTTCGCGGTGAGGCGCTCGATCTCGTCCCAGACGCGGCCGAAGTCGGCCTTGAGCTTCGGGTCGGCGTTCACCTTCTTGCGGAAGTCGTCTTCGTTCGCCACGAGCTTGCCGAAGAAGGCGGCGTCGGCGAGGGCGGCGTGGCGCCCCTTGAGGGCCTTGAAGCCGTTCTCGACCCCGAAGAGGGTGTCGTTCGAGTGCCGCTTCTGCTCGGCGCCGCGGTTCTGGTACTCGGTGACGAGGCCGCGGAGCTCGGCGAGCCGGAACAGACGCATGGGCAGGCGGGCGTCGCGGTCGTCCTTGAGCTGCGCGACGGTCAACGTGCGCGAGGTGCCGCCGGGGTTGCCCGAGACGAACGTCAGCTCGCCGTCCTTTGCACCGGCCGCCGAGAACCTGAAGAAGGTGTCGGTCTTGAGGGGCTTGCCGTCGGGGCCCCACAGCCGCAGGAACGTCACGTCGAGGTCGTACCGGGGGAACATGAAGTTGTCGGGGTCGCCGCCGAAGAAGGCGATGGCGTCTTCCGGCGCCATCACCAGGCGCACGTCCTGGAAGCGGCGGTACTTGTACAGATCGTACCGGCCGCCGCGGTACAGGGTGACGACGTCGCAGCGGAACTCGTCGCTGGTGGCGCACTCCTTCTCGATCTTCGCGATCTCGGTCTTCTGCGTCTCGGCGAACCTGTCGTCGGCGACGCCCCGGGTGGCGTCCTGCACGCGGCGGGTGACGTCGACGATCTCGACGAGCTGGTTCATCTCCATCGCCGGGCACTTCGCCTCTTCGGCGAGCGTCTTCGCCAAGAAGCCGTCGCGGTTGAAGTCCTTCTTCGACAGGCCCGACAGGTTCTCGATGCAGGTGCGCGCGCAGTGGTGGTTCGTCATCACCAGGCCGTCGGCCGAGACGAGCGACGCCGAGCAGCCGCCGGCGATGCGCACCGAGGCGAGGCGCACCTGGTCGAGCCACTCCTTCGTGGGCTCGAACCCGTACTTCTTCTTCACTTCGGCCGACGGGAAGGCGTTGAACGTCCACATGCCTTCGTCGGCGAGGGCGGGGAGGGCGACGAGCGCGGCGAGCGCGAGCGGGCGCAGCGACATGGAGACTCCGTGAGCGAGAGGGGACGGCGGTGAGGCGCGCCGTTTCCTCCCAACCTCACGCGGCGTCAAGCGCCGGCCGCCGGGCCGTCGTGCCCGCGGGCCCCTCCGCCTTCGGCGGGAGGCGCGCCGGCTCGGTCAGAAGAGCGAGAGCACGAAGCTCACCGCCCCCCCCAGGGCGAGCGACGCCACGAGCGTGGTGACGACGATCGTGGCCATCGGGTGCGCGTCGATGCGGTGCACGGCCTCTTGCAGCAGGCGCTTGGTGAGGGTGCGCTGACATTGCACCTGCACGCGGCCGTCGACGATGCGCTGGAGCGCCTCGATCATCTCGCGGGCCGTCTGGAAGCGGCGCGCCGGGTCCTTCTCCATCGCCTTCAAGAGGAACCAGCCCAACTCTGCCGGGACGGCGGGCTGGCCCGGGTGCTGGCGCATGGCGAAGACCTCGGGCGCCCGCTGCTGCACGCCCGCCAGCACGTCGGGGACGGTCTCGAGTGGCGAGAGGTAGTGCGAGAGGTAGAGGAACTCGTGGAAGAGCACCGCGAGCGAGTACAGGTCGCTGCGCTGGTCGAGCGCGCCATGGTCGCCCCGGGCCTGCTCCGGAGACATGTAGTAGGGCGTGCCCATGATGGCCCCGGCCGAGGTCTGCATCGACGAGCCCTCGCGGGCCGACGTGGGCGCGCGGGCGGGAGCCTCGAGCGCCGTGGCCTTGAGCTGTCGGGCGAGGCCCCAGTCCATCACGGTGACCTCCCCGAACGGGCCGATCATGACGTTGGCCGGCTTGAGGTCGCGGTGCACGAAGCCCTGGTCGTGCGCGAACGCCATGGCGTTGAGGATCGACAGGAACACCTGCAGGCGCACGTGGAACGGGAAGCGCGCGTGTGAGGCGGGCTCCCCGGCCGCGAGGCGCGCGATGATGGCCTCGAGGCTCTCTCCCCGCAGGTGCTTCATGACGAAGTAGTACTTGCCGCGCTCGTCGACGCCCACGTCGTGGAGCGGGACGATGTTGGGGTGCTCGAGCGCCCCCACGGTGCGGATCTCGTCGACGAAGCGCATCACCAGGCCGAGGTCGCTCTGGTCGGTCAGCCGCTTGATGGCGACGGTTCGCGCGATGTCGTGGTCCTTTGCCAGCACCACCTCACCCATGCCGCCCTGCCCGAGCTGCCCGAGCTCCTCGAAGCGCACCGCGTTCGTCGTCGCCGCCACGGGCGTCGGCCCGTTCCACTGCACTCGCGGGAGCACCGTCGTGCGCCGCGGCTCCGCGGCGACGGTCGAGAGCTCGTCGGCCACCGGCGCGGCGACCGCCCTGTTGGTGCTCAGCGCCGTGTCGTTCGGCCCGACCATGGGAATGGGGTCGGACAGGAAGCTGTCGTGCGCCGAGCCATCGGACATGAGGAGTTCTTCGGCTCACGCCACGGGAAGTTTCAGGTGGGCCTGCGCCGTACATGTCAGCCCTCACTGGTACACGGGTGACATGGACACGGCGGAGCGGCGGGCGGTGGTGGGGTTGTGGAGCATTCAAGGGGTTGGCGCGAAGGGCTTCGCGGCGTTCGAGGCGAGGGTGCCGCGGCGCGAGTGGGCAGCGCTGCCGATGCGCGAGGTGGCGAGCCTCTACACCGACAAGCCGGGGCTGCGGGCGCGGCTTTTCCGCGGGCCGGGGCTGTTGGCGCGGGCCGAGGTGGTCGAGGCGCAGCTGCGGCGATGCGGTGGGCGCGTGTGTCTGTCAGGAGACGCGGAGTACCCCGGGGCGCTCGTCGGGCTCGAGGGCGCGCCCCCGGTATTGTTCATGAAGGGCCCGGGCGCGGCGCGGGCGGGGCGAGGTCAGGTGGCCATCGTGGGCACGCGCGCCGTGCCCGACGAGTGGCGGTCTTGGACGTTCGAGCTCGCGCGCGCGTGCGCCCGGCAGGGGCTGGTGGTGGCGAGCGGCGGGGCCGAGGGCGTCGACAGCGCGGCCCACGCAGGTGCGCTGGCTGGCGGGGGCGTGACGTGGGTCTTCGCGGCCAGCGGTCTCGACCAGCTCGATGATCCGCCGAAGCGGGTGCTCGCCTCGCTCGACGCGCGCAGCACCATGTTCACCGCGCTCCCGCCCGGCGTGAGGGCCAACGACGGCCTCTTCGTTCAGCGCAACCGCTTCATCTCGGGCGCCGCTCAGGCGGTGGTGGTGGTGCGCGGGAAGGAGGACTCCGGGGCGCGTCACACGGCGCAGTACGCGCTGGAGCAGCGCCGGCCGCTGCTGGCGGTGCCGCCCGGCCCGATGGAGCCCAACGCCGGGCTGTGCCGCGCGCTGCTGCGCGAGGGCTGCGCGCCCTGCTTCGACGTGAGCGACGTCATGCGGGCGCTGTCGGTCGAGGCGACGACCATGGCCGACGAGGTGTTCGAGCGCGCGGCGATCGACGCCCGTGTCAGGGACCTGTTGGAGCGCCTCCCCGCCGGCGCCTTCACGATGGAGCGGGCGCTCGAGGCGCTGCCGGAGCTGAGCTCGGGCGACGTCACGGCGCTGCTGGTCGAGCTCGAGCTTGCAGGTTGGGTGGTGCCGCGCTCAGGGCGCCGCTACGAAAAGAGAGCGTGAGGTTCTCTCGAAGCGGTCATTTGTTGACGGCTCCGGGAGCGCCAACTAGAAGTCTTCGAGGGCTTTCACCGCCGGGTTGAAAGGAAACAAACACTTCCATGTCCGCCAGCATGATGGTTCAACACCTCCTCGATGTGGTGCTGACCGCCGAGCCAGCGCACGGCGCTGAAGGTTCGTTCAAGGATTCTCTCGTCGCCTTCTTCAAGGAAGGCGGCACGTTCATGTTCGTGAACATCTTCTGGCTGGCGTGCGCGCTCGCGGTGACCATCGAGCGCATCGTCACCCTGATGTTCCGGTACAACCTGAACGCGGGACCATTCATGGAGCAGATCACCAAGCTCGTGCTGACCGGAAACCCGGACCGCGCGGTCAAGCTCTGCGGCGCCGCTCCGAACGCACCCCTGGCCAAGGTGGTGCGCTCGGGGCTCACCCGAGCCAACCGCGGCGAGGTCGAGGTCGCGAAGGCCATCGAAGAGTCGATTCTCGAGCAAACGCCGCACATCACGGCGCGCATTCAGTGGCTGTGGTCGCTGGCGAACATCGCAACGCTCTTTGGCCTCATCGGCACCATCATCGGCCTCATCGGAACCTTCAAGTCGCTCGGCAACGTTCCGGCGGACCAGAAGCAGGCGCTGCTCTCGAAGGGTATCTCGGAAGCCATGAACAACACGGCGTTCGGGCTGGGTATCGCCGTGACCTGCATCATCGCACACCTGTTTCTGACGGCCTACGCTCGCCGCATGATCGAGGTCGTCGAGCTCAACGCGATGAAGCTCGAGAACCTGCTCGCGCGTCGCGCCGCCGGAGAGACGAGCGCGATGGACTTCGAGAAGGCCTCCTGACGACCGCTCCTTCGGGGAGCTCCGGGGAACCCGGGGCGCTTCCCGATGTCAGCGGCTTCACCGGTGCGACATGGCGTTCCACGTCTCGAAGCGCAAGCTGAAGCCGAAGGAAGAAGAGGAAGCGGGCGAGCTGAACATCGTCCCGTACCTCGACATCCTCATGAACCTCATCATCTTCATGCTCCTGTCGATGACGGGGCTGGCCACGTTCGGCATCCTGAACGTGAGCGCTCCGGCGTACGGAGGCGGTGTGGGCGGTGGGGACCCGACAGAAAAGCCGCCGCTCCTGTTGACGGTCGCCATCGCGAAGAACGGGTTCTACATCGCGGCGACTGGCGGGGTGCTGCCGGGCATCGAGAGCCAGGGGTCGGCCTCTGAAGGTGCGCCGCCCACCATCGCGAAGAAGGGCGATGGCTCCTACGACTACGCGGCGCTCAACGCCAAGATGAAGGAGATCAAGGCGTCATTCCCCGACGAGTCGAAGGTCATCATCGCCGCCGAGGCCGACACCCAGTACGAGGTGCTCGTCTCGACGATGGACGGGACACGCGAGACGGCCGACCGCAAGCTGCTCTTCCCTGACGTCACCCTGGCGAGCTTCTAGAGGACTTTCGATGGCAACGGCCGCGCACACCCCCGCCACGGAGTTGACCGAAGAAGACATTCAGCGCATGCGCTTCCGCAAGGCCATGGCGCGGAAGAAGCGCAAGGAGCGCGAGGCCGAGGGCGAGATCAAGGAGCTCAACATCACCGCGATGATGGACATCATGACCATCATCCTGGTGTTCCTCATCAAGTCGTACACGGCGTCGTCCGTGACGATGACCGCCTCGGAGGACGTGCGGCCCCCGCTGTCTTCGACGCGCCTGACGCCCAAGGACACGGTGGCCGTCACCGTGACGCCGCGGCACATCCTCGTGGGCGACAAGGTGAAGGCGTCGCTCGGCAAGGACATGACGTTGAACCCAGCGGACCTGCAGGGGAAGTTGATTCTCCCGCTGGACGCGGCGCTGAAGAAGGAAGTCGAGAAGCTCAAGTACATCGCCGAGCGCAACCCGGCGGCGCCTTTCCTCGGCGAGGTGTCGGTCATCGGTGACCGGCGCATCTCGTACGAGCTGCTCTCGTCGGTGCTGTACACGGCGGGGCAGAACGAGCTGCAAAATTTTCGCTTCATCGTGATCTCGAAGGCCGACGACTGACGCTGGCTTTCTTTCTGTCCCGGCTTCGTCTACTGGCGTCGCTCCCGCTCCGGAGCGCCCATGGCGAACGCACCCATCACCGTCATCGGAGCCGGGCTCGCCGGCAGTGAGGTTGCCTACCAGCTCGCGCGGCTGGGCCACGACGTGGTGCTGCGCGAGCAGAAGCCCGTCAAGCGATCGCCGGCGCACCAGAGTGACGGGGTGGCCGAGCTGGTGTGCTCCAACTCGATGCGCTCGGACAACCCCGAGAGCGCCATCGGCATGCTGCACGCGGAGCTGCGGCGGGTGGGCAGCGTCATCCTCCATTCGGCGGACGCGCACCGGGTCCCGGCGGGAGACGCGCTGGCGGTCGAGCGGGTGGGTTTCTCGGCCGAGGTGCGGGCGCGCCTCGAGCGGGTGGGGCGCATCACCTTCGTCCCCGGCGAGGTGACGGCGCTGCCGGAGGGCGACGTGGTGGTGGCCACGGGGCCGCTCACCTCTGACGGGCTCACCGCGGCGCTGTCGGCGTACACCGGTGAGAAGCTGTATTTCTACGACGCCATCGCGCCCATCGTCGCTGGCGACTCGGTCGACCTCTCCGTTGCGTTCCGCGCGAGCCGCTACGGCAAGGGCGACGGCGACGACTACCTGAACCTGCCGCTGACGAAGGAGGCGTACACGCAGTTCGTCGCCGAGCTGCGGGCCGGGCAGAAGGTGATGCCGCACGCGTTCGAGGAGCCGAAGTACTTCGAGGGGTGTCTGCCCATCGAGGTGATGGCCGAGCGCGGAGAGCAGGTGCTGGCGTTCGGGCCGATGAAGCCGGTCGGGCTGGTCGACCCGCGAACCGGGAAGCGGCCCTGGGCGGTGGTGCAGCTGCGCATGGAGGACCGCGCCGGCACCGCCTGGAACCTCGTCGGGTTCCAGAGCCGGCTGACGTGGGGTGAGCAGAAGCGCATCTTCGGCATGCTGCCGGGGCTGCAGAATGCCGAGTGGCTGCGCATGGGGCAGATCCACCGCAACACCTTCCTCGACAGTCCGCGGCTGCTGGCGCCGGACTTGTCGCTCAAGGCGCAGCCCCGGCTGTTCTTCGCCGGGCAGATCACCGGCGTCGAGGGCTACGTCGAGTCGGCGGCGTGCGGGTACCTGTGCGCGCTGGCGGTGCACGCGCGGCGCACCGGCACGTCATTCTCGCCGCCGCCGGGCGCCACGGCCCTGGGCGCGCTCTACCGCCACGTCACCGGCGAGGCGCACCCACCGGGGGCCCCGTACCAGCCGACGAACGTCGTCTTCGCGCTCTTCCCGCCGCTCGAGGGGCGTGTGCACAAAGCGCAGAAGCGGCAGGCGTATGCCGCGCGGGCTCGGCAGGCCTTCGACGCCTGGGTGCCCCAGGTGCCGCACGAGGTGGCGCCGGCGCCGCAGGTGATGGCCCTCGGCTCCGAGGTGCCTCACGAGAGCGCTCGGGCGGTCGGACCGCCCGTGATGCCGTGATGGTGGCGCGAGCTGCCCGCGCGGTGCTTCCGGAGCGCGGCTCGCCAAGCGAGTGGAGCGGCGCAGCGGAGACGCGGGAGCGGCGAGCGCTCCAGCGAGCGGACAGCCCGTGTTCCCGTGATGGTGGCGCGCGCTTCGGCGCTCGGCCGTACGGGTTGCCGTGACGTCGGCGCGAGTTCACCGCGCGGTCCTTCCAGCGCGCGGCTCGCCAAGCGCGGAGCGGCGCTGCGGAGATGCGAGAGCTCGGGCGGTCGGACCGCCCGTGATGCCGTGATGGTGGCGCGCGCTCCGGCCCTCGGCCGTGCGAGTCGGCGTGACGTCGGCGCGAGCTGCCCGCGCGGTCCTTCTGGAGCGCGGCTCTTTCTGCGCGCGGCCGGCGATGCGGAGGCCAGAGCGGCGAGCGCTCGGGCGGTTGGCCCGCCTGCGTCGCCCTGACGGCGGCAAGACCCCACGGCACATCCAGTCTGGCGTGCTGTGGGCCCCCTGCGGAGAGGCCGGCCCGAGGGACGAGACGCGCGGCGGCGCGAGGCATGCGCCCTTCCGGCGTTGCCGTGACGCCCCCTGGGGAGAGGCCGGCCCGAGGGACGAGACGCGCGGCGGCGCTAGGCATGCGCCCTTCCGGCGTTGCCGTGACGCCCCGCGCGTTCCGCCCTCGGTTCGGCCAGGTCGTCGCCCAGGGGCGGTGTCACAGGGCTTCGCTTCACGCCTCGGCGCGCGGGCCGCGCCACCCACCGGCTCGTCCCGGCGGGTGACTGACGAGAACCCGGCTGCTCCCGCGGGTGTCTCGGCGCCGATGGTTCCCGCCGCCCCCGGAGTGTGGTCTTTAGGCGCCACCATGCTTCACCTGCACTCGTCGAGACGCGCACCGTCGATCGTCGTCCTGCTCACGGCGTTGTCGCTCGCCGGGTGCAGCCGGAAGGAGGGCGGCGGCGGCGGTGGGGCTCCGCAAAAGACGATTCGCGAGCGCATCGTCAAGGAGCCGCGCCAGCCGTCGCTGGGAGTGCGCCGGCTCGAAGGGCAGGCCGTCGACCTGCGGGCCGCGCCGGACGGGCGCACGCTGACGGCGCTGCTCGACGGTGAGAAGCCTCGCCTCGAGGGCGTGCCGCCCACGATGCGCATCGGCAGCCTCTGGGTGGTGCCGACCGATGAGCGCCCCCCGGTGAAGGTGGCCAACGGCGCCGTCAACGTGCCCGGCGGGCTCCTGTTCACTGCCGACGGGCGGTTCCTGCTCGCGCTCGGCGCGTACGATCCCTCGACTCAGTCCGGCGAGCTGCTCGTACAGGACCTGACCGACCTGTCGAAGGAGCGGCAGACCCTCTCGCCGCACGTCACCTACGTGAAGCCGAGCGACGACGGGGCGCGCGTGGCCTTCGTGGACGGGGCGGTGCTCTCCGAGGGACCGCTCCCGGCAGGGCCGTTCCGGCAGCTGGCGGGCGAGGTCGCCACCGCCGAGTTCGCGCCCGACGGCCGGTACCTGTACTTCCGCCGCCGGGCCGTCGCCGGAGGCGGCGTCTACCAGGTGGACTTGCGCGTCGAGAAGCCGACGCCCAGGCCGTTCGCCGACGCCGTGGGCGAGTACGTCGTCAGCGACGACTCGCAGTGGATCATCGCCATGGCGCGCACCAACCCGCGGCAGTTCGGCTTCGAGCTCTTCGTCGGCAACACGCGAACGCTCGAGCGCGTGAAGGTGGGCGACGACGTCATGCGCTTCGCCGTCAGCCGCGACGGGAAGTGGCTCGCGCGCATGCAGCTGCCGCGCTCGGTGTCGGCCAACGCCAGCCACAACGATCTGCAGGTCGGGGAGCTGTGGGTCGGCAAGCTGGGCGAGGCCGGTGGCCGGAAGGTGGGCGAGAAGGTGCGGGAGTTCGAGTTCACGCGCGACTCCCGGCAGCTGGTCTTCCGCGACAACTTCCAGGTGCTGGCGCTGCTCGGCGGAAAGTTCGACGAGAAGGTCGGCGATCTCACCGTCGTCGCCCTGCCCGACGGGGCGCCGAAGCTGTTGCAGCGGCGGTCGCCGAACTACCAGGTGTCTCCAGACGGGAGCGCCCTCGCCTTCACCGCGCGCATCGAGCGCCCCGAGTACTCGCGGCACCTCTTCCTGCTGAAGGACGGGGCCGAGCCGGTGAAGCTGCAGGAGTGGCTGTATGACTACGTCTTCAGCCCGTCTGGTGACCGCCTGTACTGGCGCGCGAACTGCACGCGCGAGGGCCGGAGCTGCGACCTCTACGTGCAGGAACTGTCGAAGCCGGGCGCCGCGAAGGTGAAGGTGGCCGAGAACACCTTCAACTTCAGGCTGTCGGACGACGGCACGCGGGTGCTCACCACGAGCCCGCACATGACGGATGAGCTCTTCGACGTCAGCGTCACCAACCTCGCCACGGGGCAGACGCGGCGGCTCGACCAGGCCGTCACGCAGCCGGTGTACTTCCTCACGAAGGACGGGACCCGGGTCGGCTGGGCGGTGGCCGACAAGCAGGCCGCCGGCGTGTACGTCGGCATCGACGTGCCCTGAGTTCGCGCGCGGCCCGCACCGGGGCTAGCGTGGTGAGCGTGGACGCGCACGTCGCCGAGTTCCTCAAGCACCTCGAGGTCGCCCGTGCGGCCTCGCCGCACACGCTGAAGGCCTACGCGCAGGACCTCGAGGCGCTGCAGGCGTACCTGGCCGTGCAGGGCGTGCCGCTGCTGGGGGTGACGCACCTGCACCTGCGCGGCTTCCTCGGGCAGCTGGCGATCGACAAGGCCGCCAGCACCCGGGCGCGCCGCCTCGCCGGCGTGAAGGCGTTCTATCGCTACCTCGTGCGCCGCAAGGTGCTGGCGGTGAGCCCGGCCCGGCGGGTGAAGACGCCGAAGCTTCCGCAGAAGCTGCCGCGGGCGGTGCCGGTGGACGAGGCCTTTGCCCTCATGGAGGCCCCCGACGCCGGCAAGCTGCTCGAGCTCCGCGACCGCGCGATGCTCGAGGTGCTGTACGGCGCGGGCCTGCGGGTCAGCGAGCTGTGCGGGCTGTCGTTGGGCGACGTGGACCTCTCGGCGCGCACGGTGCGCGTGCTGGGCAAGGGGAACAAGGAGCGCCTGGTGCCCCTGCACGACGGCGCCATCGAGGCGCTGTCGCGGTGGCTCGAGCGGCGGGGGGAGCTGCTCGAGAAGCCCCGCAAGAGGCAGGACCCGTCGGCGATGTTCCTCAACTTCCGGGGCGGCCGCCTCACCACGCGCAGCATGGAGGTGCACCTGCACAAGTACGTGAAGCGGCTCGGCCTGAACCGCACGTTGACGCCGCACGCGCTGCGCCACTCGTTCGCCACGCACCTGCTGGCGTCGGGGGCCGACGTGCGGTCGATTCAGGAGCTGCTCGGCCACGCGAGCCTGTCGACGACGCAGCGGTACACGGCGGTGTCCTTCGAGCAGCTGCAGCGCGTCTACGACGGCACGCACCCGCGGGCGTGACGGAGGCCGCCGTGCCGAAGAAGCCAGCTCCCTTCAACAACCCCTTCACCGGCCTCAAGCTCGAGGCGAAGCCCGCGCCGTCGCCGAAGCGCGCGCCAGCGCCCGTACCGTCGGCGAGGCCGGCGCGGGTCGACGACGACACGGCGCTCTTCCTCGAGAGCGTCGGTGAGGTGGCTCCGGTGAAGGTGAAGGTCGAGCGGGTGGCGCCGGCGGCTGCGCCCCCGAGGCGCCCCTTCGAGGACGAGGCGGAGTCGCTCGCGCGGCTGGCCGAGCTGGTCTCGGGTGAGGCGACCTTCGAGCTGTCGGGCGACGAGGCGTTCGTCGAAGGGGCGGTGCAGGGGTTCGACGAGCGCGTGCGCAAGAAGCTGCGCCGCGGCGACTTCCGGAGCGCGGGGAGCCTCGACCTGCACGGCCTCACGAGGGACGAGGCGAAGCGCGCGCTCGAGCGGTTCATCGCCGACGCGAAGGTCGCGGGCCACCGCTGCGTGCGCGTGGTGACGGGCCGCGGGCTGCACTCCGAGGGCGAGCGCCCGGTCCTCAAGCATGAGGTGCCGGCGTGGCTGACCCGGGGGCGCGCGGGGCGGCAGGTGCTGGCGTTCTGCTCTGCGCGGCCCGAGGACGGCGGCGACGGCGCGCTCTACGTGCTGCTGCGCCGGTAGCGATGGGGCGCGCGCGGGCCGTCACGGCGCGGCCCCGTCGGCCCTTCGGCGGACAAGGCGGACGAGGCGGACGACGCCGAGGGGCTCGAGCCTGAGGCCGTCGAGCTCGAAGGCCGGGCCGAGGGCGCGTACGCCGTAGAACACCACCACGGCGTTGCAGGGCGCCGGCAGCCGGGGCGGAAGCGCGAGCGCCAGCGGGCGCGCGAACGATAGGGGGCCGAGCAGCGCCGCGACGTCGTCGGTGGGCGAGTCGAGCACCCGCAGCTCGCGCACGGCGTCGGCGGCGCCCGGCGTGTCGATGGCGCGCGAGAAGTCAGAGCCCAGCGAATCGCCGTGGCACGACCCGTCGGGGACGAGGGCGGCCTCGAGCTCCGCTACCGAGGTCGCCCGCCCCACCCAGACCGAGACGTCCAGGGGCGCCGCCTGGCGGAGCGAGGCCGGCGCGTCGGGGGTCATTCGCCGCCTCCTGCCGCGCTCCCCGGCGACGTGGCCGTCGGCCACCTGCCCAGCGGGCGGTGGGCCCGTGCGGGGCGACCTGCTACACCGCCCCCCATGACGACGATTCTGTGCGTCCGGCGCGATGGAAGGACGGTCATCGGGGGGGACGGCCAGGTGACGCTCGACAAGACGGTGATGAAGGGCAACGCGAAGAAGGTGCGCCGCCTGGGCGACGGCACCGTGGTGGCGGGGTTCGCGGGTGGCACGGCCGATGCGTTCACCCTCTTCGAGCGCTTCGAGGCCAGGCTGTCGGAGTTCAAGAAGAACCTTCCGCGGGCCTGCGTCGAGCTCGGGAAGGACTGGCGCACCGACCGCTTCCTCAGGCGCCTCGAGGCGCTGCTGGTGGTGGCCGACGCCGAGCGCACCTTCATCCTCTCGGGGGCGGGCGACGTCGTCGAGCCCGAGGCCGGCCTGGCGGCGGTGGGCTCTGGCGGGCCCTTCGCAGCGGCGGCGGCGCGGGCGCTGCTGGCCCACTCGGCGCTGCCGGCGCGGGCCATCGTCGAGGAGTCATTGCGCATCGCGGCCGACATCGACATCTACACCAACCCGCACCTCACCTTCGAGGAGCTGTAGCGCCATGCGCCCGTCTCTGTCTCCCCGGGACGTCGTCTCGGAGCTCGACCGCTACATCGTCGGCCAGGCGAGCGCCAAGCGCGCCGTGGCCGTCGCCCTGCGCAACCGCTGGCGTCGGCAGCAGGTGACCGGAGAGCTCAAGGACGACATCACCCCGAAGAACATCATCCTCATCGGGCCGACCGGCGTCGGGAAAACCGAGATCGCCCGGCGCCTGGCGAAGCTGGCCGGAGCGCCGTTCGTGAAGGTCGAGGCGTCGAAGTTCACCGAGGTGGGGTACGTCGGCCGCGACGTCGAGTCGATGGTGCGCGACCTCGTCGAGGCCGCCATCGCGCTCGTGCGGGACGAGGAGCTGGCGCGCGTGAAGGGGCGCGCGAGGGAAGCCGCCGAGGACCGCCTGCACGAGCTGGTGAAGGGCGGCGGGCGCGGTGGCGCGGCGCCCCGCCTGTCGGACGCCGAGCGCGAGAAGTTCAGGGCGCAGCTCGACGCCGGCACCTTCGACGACGTGACCGTCGAGGTCGAGGTGCAGGACCAGGGCCTCACCTTCGTGCGCAACTTCTCGGGGCAGGGCCTGGAAGAGGTGGGCATCAACCTGCAGGACCTGTTCAAGGGCTTCCCGGGGCAGAGCCGCACGAAGAAGCGGCGGGCGGCGGTGCGCGACGCGCTGTCGCTGCTCGAAGGGGAAGAGGCCTCGCGGCTGGTCGACCAGGACCGGGTGACGCGCGACGCCCTCAAGCGGGCCGAGAACGACGGCATCGTGTTCCTCGACGAGATCGACAAGATCGCCAGCCGCGAGGGGAGCAAGCACGGCCCCGACGTCTCGCGCGAGGGCGTGCAGCGCGACCTGCTGCCCATCGTCGAGGGGAGCACGGTGAACACCCGGTACGGGCCCCTGAAGACCGACCACGTGCTGTTCATCGCCGCCGGCGCCTTCCACGTGTCGAAGCCGAGCGACCTCATCCCCGAGCTGCAGGGGCGCTTTCCGATTCGCGTCGAGCTCGAGCCGCTGTCGGGCCCCGACCTGGTGCGCATTCTGAAGGAGCCGAAGAACTCGCTCGTCAAGCAGTACACGGCGCTCCTCGCGGTCGAGGGCGTGCGCCTTCAGGTACAGGACGACGCCATCGAGGAGCTGGCGAGGCTGGCGCAGCAGGTGAACGAGCGGAGCCAGAACATCGGTGCGCGGCGGCTGCACACCCTGCTCGAGCGGCTGCTCGAAGACGTGTCGTTCTCGGCCGGCGAGCAGGGGCCGGCCGACGTGCAGGTCGACGCGACCTTCGTGCGGGAGCGCCTGGCCGAGCTCGTCGAAGACGAGGACGTGTCGAGGTACATTCTGTGAAAGTGAGCGCCGCCATGATCGAAGCCAAGGGCTCCTCTGCCACCGTGTCGTCCGCCGCCCCGAGCCGCACCGAGCGGGCCGTCGACAGCGCGAAGCACCACCTGCTGCAGAACTACAAGCAGCAGCCCGTCGTGCTGGTGAGGGGCGAGGGCGCCTGGGTGTGGGACGCCGAGGGCCGCAGGTACCTCGACCTCATCCAGGGCATCGCCACCTGCGCCCTGGGCCACTGCCACCCGGCGGTGGTGGCCGCCGCCCGCGCGCAGCTCGAGACGCTCTGGCACGTCTCGAACGTCTTCTACACCGAGCCGCAGCTGCAGCTGGCCGAGCGGCTCACGGCGGCCTTCGGCGGGCGCGACGCGCGGGCGTTCTTCTGCAACTCGGGCGCCGAGGCGAACGAGGCCCTCATCAAGCTCGCGCGGCGCTACCAACACGAGGTCGCCGGGCAGCGCGAGCGCAGCGACATCATCACCTTCGAGGGCAGCTTTCACGGGCGCACGCTGGCCACCGTGACGGCGACGGCCCAGCCGAAGTACCAGGCCGGCTTCGAGCCGCTGCCGCAGGGTTTCCGCTACGCGCCGATGGGCGACCTCGAGGCGGTGAAGCGGCTGGTGGGGCCGACCACGGCGGCCATTCTCATCGAGCCGATTCAGGGCGAGGGTGGGGTGCGGCCGGCGCCCCCGGGGTTCTTGTCGGCGCTCCGGGCGCTGTGCGACGAGCACGGGCTGCTCCTGCTCATCGACGAGGTGCAGACGGGCATCGGGCGCACGGGCACGGCTTTCGCGTACCAGCAGCACGGGGTGCAGCCCGACGCCATCTCGCTGGCCAAGTCTCTCGGCAACGGGCTGCCCATCGGCGCGATGGTGTGCAGCGACGCCGTCGGCAAGGCGCTCCCCTCGGGCACGCACGGTTCGACGTTCGGCGGCAACCCGGTGGCTGCTGCGGCGGCGGTGGCAACGTGGGACCTCGCGACGACGCCCGAGGCGCTGAAGGCCAACGCTGAGAAGGGTGAGCTGCTGCACCGCCTGGGGCGCGAGCTGCAGGCGCGCCGCCCGGGGCGGGTGGTGGACGTGCGCGGGCGCGGGCTGCTCTTCGGCATCGAGGTCGACGGCGGGGCCGCCGACGTGGTGGCGCGGTGCAGGCAGAACGGTCTGCTCGTCAACCTGGCCGGCGAGAAGACGGTGCGGTTCGCGCCGGCCTTCGTCACCTCCGCGGCGGAGCTGGCCGAGGGGGTGGCGATGTTCGAGCGTTCACTCTGAAGGTGCAACCCCAGGGGGCGAGCGGCCATGGCTGAAGGAGAGACGGTCGACATTCCGCAGGAGCGCCAGGCCGAGATCCTGGCGCTCGAGGCGAAGCTGAAGGCGACGCACTTCGAGGTGCTGGGGCTGGCGCCCGGCGCGACGAGTGAAGAGGTGCGCTCGGCGTTCCACGCGCTGTCGCGCAAGTTCCACCCTGACCGCTTCCACGGCCGCCAGCTCGGCAGCTTCAAGGGGAAGATCGACGCGGTCTTCAAGCGCCTCATCGAGGCGAACAACGTCCTCACCGACGCGGAGAAGCGGCAGAAGTACCTCGACGAGAACCCGGGGCTCCGGGGCTCGGCGGGCGGCGCTGGTGCCCCGAGCGCGGCGCCCGCGGTGAAGACGGCCGACGAAGAGGCCCGCGACGCCGAGCGCCGGGCCCGCTTCGCGAGGCACCCGTACCTGGCCCGGGCCTCGCGGACGCAGGAGCACATCACCAAGGCGAAGGCGCACATCGCGAAGCACGAGTACAGCCACGCGTTCTCGCTCCTCAACATCGCCGCGCAGATGGACCCCCAGAACGCCGAGGTGAAGGCGCTGCTGAACGACGTGCGGAAGAAGAATGACTCGCAGCGCAGCGAGACCGACCTCAAGCGGGCCGAGGAGTTGGTGAGCCAGGGCAACGACGACCTGGCGCTCCAGGCGCTGCGCGCCGCCGTGAACGCCAACGCCTCCAACCATGAGGCGGCCTACAAGGCGGCGCTCATCCTCGAGCGGAAGGGCGCCGACGTGAGAGAGATCACCGGCTACGCGCAGAAGGCCGTCGACGCGGCGCCTGGCCGGGTCGAGTACCGGGTGCTCCTCGGCCGGCTCCTCGACGCCGCCGGCATGAAGGCCCTCGCCAAGAAGCACTTCGAAGAGGCCCTCAGGCTCGGACCCGACCACCCGGACGTGAAAAAACACGTCAAGAAGCGCTGGCCGTTCTAACCTCCATCCGTCATGGCGGATCGGGAACCAGTCATCGGCATCGACCTCGGCACGACGAACTCGGTCGTCGCCTCCATGCAAGACGGCACGCCGACGGTGATTCGGAACCGGGGGTCGTCGAACCTGACGCCGTCGGTGGTCGCGCTGTCGAAGACGGGCAAGATGCTCGTCGGCCAGATCGCCAAGCGGCAGGCCATCACCAACCCGACCGACACCGTGTACGCGGCCAAGCGGCTCATCGGGCGCAAGTTCTCGTCGGCGCAGGCGCAGGACGCGATGAAGGTCTTACCGTACACGATGGTGGCTGGAGAGCACGACGACGTGCGCGTTCAGCTCGGCGAGAAGAAGTACGCGGTGGCGGAGTTGTCGGCGATGGTGCTGCGGGAGCTCAAGGCCGACGCCGAGGCGTTCTTCGGCACCTCGGTGCGCAAGGCCGTCATCACGGTGCCGGCGTACTTCAACGACGGTCAGCGCCAGGCCACGAAGGACGCCGGGCGCATCGCGGGTCTCGAGGTGCTGCGCATCATCAATGAGCCGACGGCGGCGGCGCTGGCCTATGGCTTCGGCAAGTCGGTCAACGGCAAGGTGGCAGTCTTCGACCTGGGCGGCGGGACCTTCGACGTCTCGGTGCTTGACGTGTCGAGCGGGGTTTTCGACGTCATCGCGACCGGCGGCGACACCTACCTCGGCGGTGAAGACTTCGACAACCGCGTCATCGAGTGGTTGGTGTTCGACTTCGCGAAGGAGAACGGGGTCGACCTGCGGAAGGACCGCATGGCGCTCCAGCGGCTGAAGGATGCCGCCGAGAAGGCGAAGATCGAGCTGTCGGGGGCGAAGGAGGCGCAGGTGAACCTGCCCTTCATCTCGTCGCCCGCGGGTGGGGGCGCGGCGCTCCACCTGCAGCGCACCCTGACCCGTGACAAGCTCGAAGAGCTGTGCGGCGACCTGGTGGCGAAGACGATTTCGATCTGCGAGCAGGTGCTCGACGAGGCGAAGGTCAAGCCGACCGACCTGAAGGAGATGATCCTCGTCGGCGGCATGACGCGCATGCCGAAGGTGGTCGAGGCGGTGAAGCAGTTCTTCCGGCGAGACCCCTGCAAGGGCGTGCACCCCGACGAGGTGGTGGCCCTCGGCGCCGCGGTGCAAGCGGACGCGCTCACGAACGCCGACAGCGAGGTGGTGCTGCTCGACGTGACGCCGCAGAGCCTCGGGGTGGCGGTGGCCGGTGGCTTCGTGCGCAAGCTGATCCCCAAGAACACCACGGTGCCGACGTCGGTGACCGAGGTCTTCAACACGTCGAAGGACGAGCAGTCGACGGTGAAGATCATGGTGCTGCAGGGCGAGGCCGAGGTGGCGCACCACAACGAGCTGCTCGGAGAGTTCATCCTCACGGGGCTGCGCAAGGCCAAGCGCGGCGAGGTCGAGATCGACGTCACCTTCGACATCAACTCCGAGGGCATCGTCTCGGTGTCGGCCAAGGACCGCGAGACGGGGCTCCAGCAGTCGATTCAGGTGACGGCGTCGGGCGGCCTCACCGAGGACGAGCTGCGGCGCATTCTCGACGAGCAGGCCGACATGCTGCTCGAGGCGCGCTCCGGCGAGGAGCTCACGGCGAAGAAGAACGAGCTCAAGGCGCTGATGGCCGAGGTCGAGGAGCTGCTGCCGAAGCTGGAGCAGTCGACGCAGGGCTCGGAGTTCGGGAAGGACGCGGCCATCAAGGCGCGGGCGGCGCTCGACAGCGCCCGGAACGCCGACGAGGGGTTGTTGCTGGCGAAGGTCATCGAGAGCATCGACGTGATGACGCGCACCATCGGCCTCTTCAAGGGCGTGCTCGATCGCATCAAGTGACGGGGGGACGTGCTTGAGTCAGGAGCGGGCGGCACAGCTGATCGACGCAGGCATCTGGCTGCGCCTGTCGGGCGACCTCGAGGGTGCGCGGAAGCTGTTCATGCGGGCGCTCAAGCTCGACCCCGCGAACGAGCGCGCGGCGCAGTTGCTACAGGAGGGCGCTGTCGCTGGAGCCCCAGACGGCGCCCCGGCGGTTGGTCCAGCAGCAGGGGCGGCGCCCGGAACGCCCGACGGTGCCGCGGCGACGTCTGCAGGGAGCGTGGCCGCGCCGGTGGGTGGCGTGGCGAGCGGAGCCCCGCTGGCCAACTCGGGCGCGTCGGAGGTGACCGCGGCGCCGCTCGCCGACGCGCTCACGCCGGGCGTCGGAACGCCGCCCGGGGCGGTGGCTTCGGCCGAGGTCGCACCGGCGGGGGCGCCCATCGCCAGCGCGCCAGCCCTGGTCGTCGGGGCCGAGGCGCAGGTGGCGACCTGGGCCGAGGTGGTGGTGCGGGCCGAGGTCGCGCCGGCGCCCGTCGGAGCGCTGAGCGTCGAGTCGCCGCCTGGAGCGGGCGGCGCGACGGCCGCCACCGACGACTGGGTGGTGCCGTTGTCCGCCGCGCCGCCGCCCGAGGCGTGGGGGTCGCCGGCGCCGCCCGAGCGCTCGACCGGCGAGGTGCTCCCGGGCGCGTCGTCGGCGCAACCGCAGCCCAGGCCGATCGTCGATGGTCCCTCGACTCCCGAGCAGGCGCCCGCGCAGGCCGCGGCCTCGACCTCCGTCGAGGCGGCTTTGGGCGGGGCCGTGGCGTCGGGGCCCTCGCTCGCCGCCGAGGCGCGCCCACCGACTCAGCCTGCGTCCGCCGTTCCGTCGTCTGTCGCTGCTGGTGGCCCCTCGCCTTCGGGTGACACCGTCGCCAGCGCCGCCGATGACGAGGACTCGGCCGTCTACATGCTCTCCGACGAGGTGACGGACGAGCCCGAAGCGGCGCCGCCAGTGGCCGCGGCGGCCGGTGGAGCGGCGCTGGTGGAGGACGTCGACTGGGGGCGCGCGGCCGGGCCCGAGCCCCGGGCCGTGGGTGCACCGCCGACGCCCGTCGCGGACGACTGGGGGTCGATGCTCGGAGCGCCGCTGCCGGGCCCAGCCGGCGCCCCTGCTGCCTTCACGGGGACGATCTCGCTCGGCGAGGCGCCGCCCGCCGCGCGCTCAACGCCGCCCATCTACGCCTCGGCGGCCGAGGCGCCAGCGCCCGTCAGCCCAACCGTGGTGCTCGATGGCGCTGCGCCGCCGCCGTCGCCGGTGCGCGCCACGCCGCCGCAGTTCTTCGAGCCGCCCCTGGCTGCGCGGCCGAACCCGGCGCCGGTCGCCGTCGCGCCTCAGGTTGGCGTGGGGTGGCAGCCCCCGGCGTTCGAGCCGGTGCCGTCGTCCACCATCGTGCTGACGGGAGCCAACGCGCCGCAGCCCTCGCCGCCGCGGTCGACGCCTCCGCTGTACGAGCCCGGCCTGTCGTCACAGCCGGCGACGACCGTCGTGCTCACCGGCGCGAACGCGCCGCAGCCGGCGCCGGTTCGCTCGACGCCTCCGCTGTACGAGCCCGGCCCCGCGTCGGCGTCGCCGTCAGCCCCGGCGCCGTCACCGCACGCGCCGCGGCGGTCTGCAGCGGAGTCGCCCGAGGCCGGCGGGGTGGCCTGGTCGTGGTCGACGAACACCCCCGCGCCCTTCCGGGCGCCCGCGGCGCCGGTCCCCGAGGTGCGCCCGCCGGCGCTGGCCTTCGACGCGACGTCGGCGTGGGACAACCGGAGCAACCCCGGCATTCAGCTGCCGGCCCTCGCGAACGAGGCGAAGGCGCTCGACATGCTGTCGTCCGACACCCCGGCGAAGCGCGCCGCGGGCGGAGAGACGGCGAAGGACGAGGTGGGGGCGCTGCTCCGCGGCGCCAGAGACCTGCTCGACCTCGACGATCACACCGGCGCGATGGAGCTCATTCTCAAGGCGCAGCGCCTCTCGCCCGACGACGCCGACGTGAAGGCGATGCGGGAGCGCAGCGAGAAGACGCTCCTGACGATGTTCGAATCGAAGATCGGGAAGATCGAGACGGTCCCCCGGGTGCTGCTGAAAGAGGACGAGGTCATCTGGCTCAACCTCGATCACCGGGCCGGCTTCGTGCTCGCGCAGATCGACGGCACCGTCAGCTTCGACGATGTCTTCGCGGTCTCGGGCATGTCGCGGCTCGATACGGCGCGCATCCTCGCCCAGCTCATCGACGAGGGCGTCATCAGCAGGGGGTAGGGCGGCTCAGCGGTCAAGGGGATCATCGGCCTCGGCGGCGTCGCTCTGGCGGCCCTGCCGGTCGCGCCACGACGACATCGCGAAGTCGACGAGGGTGTCGAGGTACGTGCCCAGCGGCGGGCAGCGAACGCCCGTGCCGTCGAGCAGGGACAGGGCGGTGTGCGAGCTGTACAGGGCGAGGTGGTTGACGGCGTTGATGGCGGCGCGCTGGGGGCGGGCGACCTTCTCGAGCCCCGGCAGGCGCAGCATGAGGTCGGCGGCGCGGGCCGAGAGGCTGAAGCGCGGCAGGCGCCGGTTCGAGCGGGCCGCGATGAGCTCGTAGACACGCCGGGCGCTCATCGGGTTCGGGTCGACGAGGTGCACCGTCTTGCCGGCGGCCTGCGGGTTGCGGGCCAGCGCCCAGGTCGCCTCGACGACGAAGTCGACGGGCACGACGTTGAGGGGGGCGACGCCGTTACCGGGCAGCGGGAGCGGCAGCACCAGCGGAGACAGCACCAGCAGCATGCCGAGGTAGTAGGGGCCGTCGAAGCGCTCGATCTCTCCGGTGCGCGAGTCGCCGACGACGGTGGTGGGCCGGATGATGGTGATGGGCAGTTCGTCTTTCGCGCGCTGCACCAGCTTCTCGGCGAGGAACTTCGTCTCTTCGTAGTGGTTGCGAAAGCCCTGGCCGCAGTCGAGCTCGTCTTCGGCGATGACGCCCTGGCGGTCGCCAGAGACGTAGGCGGTGCTGAAGTAGGTGAGGCGCTCGAGGTGGCGGCAATCGCGGGCGAGCTCGAGCACGTGGCGGGTGCCGTGCACGTTTACCTGCTGGGCCACCTCGCGGGGCATGCCGAGGTACGAGATGGCGGCCAGGTGGAAGACGTGGGTCACCTCGTCGCAGAGCCGCTGGTACTCGGGGCCGGACAGCCCGAGGTGAATGTCGACGACGTCACCCGAGAGGATGTCGATGGGCGCCGGGCCGAGCTTCGCGGCGTACTGGGTGGCCTCCTTGAGGAACTTCGGCTGCACCAGCAGGACGATGCGGGCGCCGCTGGCCTTCGCGAGGTGCGCGACGAGCCGCTTGCCGATGAAGCCGGGATAGCCGGTGACGAAGATGGTGCCGGGCACGGGAGCCGAAGCCTAGCCGCTCGCCAGGGCGTTCAGGGTGCCGGCGAGGTGGTCGACCTGGGCGAGGGTGGCCGTCAGGGGGCCGGCGTTGTCGATGACCCAGGTGGCGAAGCGGCGCTTCTCGGCGAGCGGCAGCTGGGCGGCGATGCGGGCGTCGGCCTCGGCAGCGCCCAGGGCGTCGCGGGCCATGAGGCGCTCGCGCTGCACCTCGGCCGGCGCCACCACGAGGATGACGCCGTCGAGGCCCTCGTGGAGCCGGTTCTCGATGAGCAGCGGGGAGTCGTAGATGGCGAGCGGCACCCCCGCCTCGGCCAGGGCGAGGGAGCGGGCGAGCACCGCCTCGCGGATGCGCGGGTGGGTGATGGCATTGAGGGCGGCGCGCTCGGCCGGGTCGGCGAAGATGCGCGCGCCGAGCGCCTTGCGGTCGAGGGTGCCGTCGGCGCGCACCACGCCGGGGAAGCGCCGGGCGATGTCGTCGAGGGCCGGCTGGCCGGGCGCGACGACCTCGCGGGCCACCACGTCGGCGTCGACGATGGGGAAGCCGCGCTCGGCGAGCCGGCGGGCCACGGTGGACTTGCCGGTCGCGATGCCGCCGGTGAGGCCGACGAGGCGCACCGCGTCAGCTCGACTCGGGCAGGAACGCGAAGCTGCGTACCGTCTTGCCGTCGTCCTTGAAGAAGATGGCCAGGCCCATCTTCACGTAGACGAGGTACGGAGGCTGTCCGGCCCCCTGCTTGACGGCGTAGCAGGGCTCGACGGGCCTGCCGGCGGCGCACTTCGGGCCGTAGCCCTTCTCGATGGCCTTCGTGTCGATGTCGGGCGCCGGGTAGACGTCGATGCGGGCCACGGTCTCGCCGTCGGGGCCGAGCTTGAACTGCGTCTGCACCGTTCCGCTGATGGCCCTGGGTCCCGAGTAGACCAGCACCACCTGGTCCTTCACCTGGGTGCGCTTCGTCGGTTCTCCAAAGGCCGAGAGGACATCGACGGCGCTCGACTGGCCGGGGCGAATGCCACGCCACGGCCTGGCCTGGGCCGACGCAGCGAGGGCGAGGAGGGCGCAGCAGAGGAGGCGCGACATGGCGGTAACGGGCATGCTACGCAAATCTCCGTGCGGAAGGTGGCTTTGCGGCTGGGTTGGGTCTTCGTCGTGTGGGGCGCGTCGCCTGCGTCGGCCTACGACTTCCTCGGGGCCGAGAGCTGCCAGAGCTGTCACCCCGACGCCTATGCGGCCTGGAAGGCGTCGAGCCACGCGCGCGCCAAGAGCGTGCTGTCGCCGGTGCAGCAGCGCGACGCCCGGTGCCTGTCGTGCCATTCACCCAACGACGCCGAGCAGAAGCAGGCCGGCGTCACCTGCGAGACGTGCCACGGCGGCGGGCAGTACTACTCGCCGAAGTACGTGATGAAGGACCCGGAGCTGACCCGCCTCGCCGGGTTGGTGGACCCGACCGAGAAGGCGTGCCGGGCGTGCCACGACGCGTCGAGCCCCTCGCTCAAGCCCTTCGACTTCGCGTCGCGCCTCAAGGCGATGGACCACTGGTCGGTCGAGCGCGAGAAGCGCAAGAAGGACCCCTCGTCGTCCCGCCCGGCGCAGGCCCCGGCCCGCCGCTTCGCCGCCTGGCTGTCTCACCAGCCGCTGCCCCGGCTGGGCCGGTGACGTCGTGCTGAAGGTGCTCGAGGCCTCGTTCGTCACCACCGCCACGAAGGCGGCGCAGTGGCCCCGCGAGCCCGTGCCCGAGGTGGCCTTCGTCGGGCGCTCGAACGTCGGCAAGTCGTCGATGATCAACGCCCTGACGAACCGCAAGCAGCTCGTGCGGGTCTCGCACACGCCGGGGCGGACCCGCACGCTCAACTTCTTCGACGCCACGCTCGAGGCGAAGGCGACGAAGCGCACCGTGCGCCTGTGCGACCTGCCGGGCTACGGCTTCGCGAAGGTGTCCAAGGACGAGCGGGCCCAGTGGCAGGCGATGATCTCGGAGTACCTCGAGGGCCGGCGCACGCTGCGGGTGGTGGTGTCGATCATCGACGCCGAGGTGGGGCCCACGAGCGACGACGTGGCGATGCTCGACCTGCTGCAGGCGATGCCGCCGCGCATCCTGGTGGTGGCGACGAAGCTCGACCGGCTCGGCAAGGCGAAGCGGGCGCCGCGGCTGGCGGCGCTGGCGGCGCAGCTCGAGGTGCCGCCCGAGGCCCTGGTGGGGTTCTCGGCGACCGAGCGCCTCGGGGTGCACGACGTCTGGTCCCGGCTCCTCGTGGCCCTCGACGCGGGCTGAGGGGCCGCAACGGGTGGCCCAACGGCCCGAAAACCCGGTAAGGGGCATGGCCGTGACGGCACAGAGCCATGAAGCGCGCCGCGCCGAGCTGGTCCGACGGCTCACCGAGCTGGCGCCGAAGAAGAAGCTCGACGCGATGCTCGAAGAGGTCGACGGCCGGGCGTTGGTGCGGAGCATCTCCGCCGAAGAGGTGTACTCGGCCATCATCGACGTCGGGCTGGCGGACTCGACCGAGATCGTCCAGCTGGCGACGCCCGAGCAGTTCCGCGCCTGGGTCGACCTGGCCGCCTGGCAGAAGGACCGCGTCGACGTGCTCGAGGTGCTGCACTGGCTTCGGGCGGCGCGCGGCGACGACGACGCCGACTTCCTGGCCAAGCTCCAGAAGCTCGACCTCGAGCTCGTCGAGCTGCTCTTCAAGCGGCTGACCCGCATTCACGATCTGCAAGAGGACCCGGACGTCGACACCGAGGGCGTGCCCGTCGAGACGCCCGAGGGCAAGTTCCTCGTCGAGGTGGTGGCCGAGGGGGTCGACGAGCACGCGATGCGCCAGCTGGTGAAGGACTTCATGGCGCACAACCCCTTCGAGCTGACGCGCTTCCTCGAGGCCGTACGTTGGGAGCTGCCGACGGAGCTCGAGGAGACGGCGTTTCAGTTCCGCCAGGCGCGGCTGCAGGACCTGGGCTTCCCCCCGCTCGAGGACGCGCTCAAGGTCTTCGCCTGGAGGGACCCCGACAAGGTGACGGTGAGGCCCGCAGCGCCGGGGCTCTCCCGGCCGGGGGAGCGCATCGACTACGTGGCGGCGACGTTCCGGGGGCTCGACGAGGTCGAGCGGCAGAACCTCGAGGGCGAGGTGCGTTACCTCGTCAACTGCGTGCTGGTGGCCGAGGGGGCCGAGCCGGGCGATCCGCCGGCGCTCCGGAGGCTCAGCGAGCAGGCGCGGGACACGCTCGAGCTGGGCCTCGAGCTGCTCACCGGGGGCGACCCCGACGGGGCGCCCGAGGTGGTGCGCCAGCGGACGCTCAAGGAGATCTTCCAGCTCGGCTTCTCGCTCACGCTGAAGGTGAAGCGGCAGGTCGAGCAGCTGTCGCGGGAGCCCGGCAGCCGCTTCGCCGACACCTGGCTGGCGCTGGACGAGGAGACGGCAGCGCTGCAGGCGCTCCTGCGCCGCCGGCCGCTCAAGGCGCTGAAGGTGCCAGGGGCCGAGCCGGTGACGTTCCGCTCTCGCAAGGAGCTGGCCGAGGTCGACGGGCTGCTGGCGCGGGTCAGGCACCAGCGGGCGGTCTTCACGGCGCTCCTGGGGCCCTCGCCGGCCGAGGTCATCGCCCGCTTCGGCGCCAAGCTGTCGGAGCTGACGCCGCAGCGGCTCCTGCTCGCCGTGGTGGCCCGCGCCGAGCTCGACGGCGTCGTCGATGTCGCGCCCTTTCCCGAGCTGCGGGTGCAGGAGCTCGTGACGCGGCTCTTCGACGAGCAGAATCGGCAGGCGGTGCTGCGGCCGTCGGCGGGCGCCCGGGCCGTCGAGGCGCTCTCGACGACGCTGGTCGAGGGCCGCGCCGAGGTCGAGGCGATGGTAGCGCGGGTGCTGGCGGTGCTGCTCGACGACGTCGGGCGCCGGTGGGTCGACGAGGGGCGCGTCGACCCGAAGCAGGTGGTGGCGCTGCTCATCGCCGGCCAGCCCGTCATCGGATGACGACGCGGGTCTGGAGCCTGCCGGGGTGGGGCGACCTCGAGCCCGGGCACTGGCTGACGGCCTGGGAGCGCCTCGACGAGAACGTCGTGAGGGTCGCGCCGCCGCCTGTGGCGGCGCTCGAGGCGTGGCTCGAGCGCCTCGATGCGTGTCTGGCTCCGGGAGTGCCTTGCGTCTTGGTGGGGTACGGGCCGGGCGCGCTCCTGGCCGTCCACGCGGCGGCGCGCCCCGCGGCGCGCGCGGTGGTGGGGGCGCTGCTGGTCGCGCCATCGGAAGGCGCTCGGCCCGGGGCCGGGGCGCCGATGCCGCTGGCGCCGCTGCCCTTCCCGTCGGTGCTGGTGCACGCGGTGGACGATGCGCGCTTGCCGGTGACGCGGGCCGAGGCCTGGGCGCAGGCCTTCGGGAGCGAGCGGGTCGAGCTGCCCGAGGGCGGCTGCCTCGACGCCGCGGCTGGGCTGGGCACGTGGCCCGCGGGCTTCGAGCGGCTGCGCCAGTTGCGGGCGCGCGCGCCGTTTCGGCCCTCGCCGCGCCTCGAGACCGACTCCGAGCTCATCGCCCAGGGGCCGCTGTCTCAGCTGCGGCTGATGGACGAGGCGAGGTACCCGTGGGCGCTCCTGGTGCCGAGGGTGAGCGCCGCGGAGGACGCGCGACACCTGACGGCAAACCAGCGTCTACAGCTCGAGGCCGAGACGCACGCGGTGTCTGACGCGCTGGCGCGGGCCTTCGGCGTCGACAAGGTGAACGTGGCGTCGCTGGGCAACGTGGTGCGGCAGCTGCACGTGCATGTCGTGGGGCGGTCCCTGGGCGACGCGGCCTGGCCGGGGCCCGTCTGGGGGCACTCACCCCGGGTGTCCGCCAGCCCGGCGCTCGCGGCCCAGCGGCGGGGCCGGCTCCTCGAGGCGCTCGGCGAGAGTGGTGGCTTCACGGCCGTCGCGCCAGCCGCAGGCCGGGCTGAAGGGCGTCGCCAGAGGTGAAGGCGGCGGCTTCGCCCGGCGGGCTCCGGGCCCGTGCGCGAGTCGAGGAGGCGCGCCAAGGGGTGAGGCGACTGGCGAACCCGTGCTGCGCGCGGCCGCCCTGTCGCGTGGCGGCTGGAGGCGCCCGCGGCGAGCGCCGTTCACCTGACGAGCTCGGTCGACCGACGGGCGTCGAGGGCCCGCGTCACCCGGCGTCGCGGCCGACGGCGTCAGCCAGGCGCGCCAGCCCGGCCTCGGCGAGCCGTGCCTCGAGCCGGTCGAGGATCCGCCGGGGCAGGCCGGGCCCGCCGTAGATGAAGCCGGTGTAGAGCTGCACGAGCGACGCGCCGGCGGAGATCTTCGCGAAGGCGTCGTCTCCGTCGAAGACGCCGCCCACGCCGACCAGGGGCAGCTTGCCCTCGGCGCGCCGGAACGCCCTTCGCAGCACCTCGGTGGAGCGCTCGAACACCGGCCGCCCCGACAGCCCGCCGGCCTCCTTCGCGAGCGGGTGCTCGAAGGGGCGGGCGATGGTGGTGTTGGTGCAGATGAGGCCGGTGATGTTCGTCGAGCGGGCGACGTCGACGGCGGCGTCGACGGCCTCGTCGGTGAGGTCCGGGGCGACCTTGAGGAACAGGGGCCGCGTCGGGAGCTTCGCCCGCACCGCCGAGAGGATGGCGAAGAGCGCCTCGGGCTCCTGCAGCGCGCGCAGGTTCGGCGTGTTGGGCGAAGACAGGTTCACCACCACGTAGTCGCCGAGGGGCCCCACCGTCTCGGCGCAGGCCGCGTAGTCGTCGACGGCGCGCTCGTTGGGGGTGTCCTTGTTCTTGCCGATGTTGACCCCGACGGGCCCGGGCCGCCACGGGAGCGCCTCGAGGCGAGCCTTCATCGCCGCCATGCCCTCGTTGTTGAAGCCAAGGCGGTTGATGAGCGCGGTGTGCTCGGGCAGGCGGAAGAGGCGCGGCAGCGGGTTCCCCGACTGGGGGCGCGGCGTGACGGTGCCAACCTCGACGAAGCCGAAGCCGAGGCCGAAGAGGCCCACCAGCGCCTCGGCGTTCTTGTCGAGCCCGGCCGCCAGCCCGACGGGGTTGGGAAACGAGAGCCCCGCCACCGTCATCGCCAGCGATGGCCGTTCGGCGCGCGCGTTCGACCGCCACGCCTTCGCCATGGCCACCGGCATCGCCTTGAGGCCCGCCATGCCGACGTGGTGGGCCTTCTCGGCATCGAGGTTGAAGAGGACCGGCCTGACGAGGGTCTCGTACACGGCGCGGCTCAGCTCCGCTGGATGAAGGAGTACTCCTTCGCCCACGCGAGCGTCTGGTTCACCTGCTCCGAGGTCAAGATGCGGTTGTTCTCGACGATCTCGATCTCGCGGCGCATGTCGGTGTTCAACAGGTACGGGCCGTCGGTGTTGATGGTGATCTTCACCCCCCGGTCCCAGAAGGTGCGGATGATGTGCTCGAGCTCCTTGATGCCGTCGACGGCCTTGGTCTGCAGGTTCGAGGTGGGGCAGATCTCGAGCACGACGTCGCGCTCCTTGAGCAGCGCCATCGCGGCCTCGTCGTAGGCGGCGCGAATGCCGTGGCCGATGCGCTGGGGCTTGAGCTTCTCGATGACGGCCACGACACCCTCGGCGCCGGTGCCGCGCGTCTCGCCGGTGTGCACCGTGGCCTTGAGGCCCGCCTTGCGCGCGCGCTCGAACAGGTCCTCGTACTGGGCCACCACCTCGGGCTTGAGCTCGAGCGCGTTCGACTCGGTGCCCGCGAGGTCGATGCCCAGCACGCCGCGGTGCCGGTACTTGATGGCCTTGTCGACGATGATGCTGTTGAGCCGGTGGTCGAACTCGCGCGCCAGGCAGAAGATGAGGCAGGCCTTCACGTTGTACTCGAGCATCGCCTGGTCCATGCCGCGAATGGCAGCGTGGATGATGTGGTCGAGGTCGAGCTCGGAGTGCAGGTTGCGCTTCATCGGGTTGAAGCGCAGCTCGATCTGCGTCACCCGCGACGAGCGGTACTCCTTGCCGATCACCTCGTAGACCGAGCGCTCGATGGCCATCGGCGAGCTCTGAATCTTCTCGGTCCAGGTGTGCATGATCTTCAGGTACTCGTCGAGGCTCGCCACCTTGTCCGGGCTGGCGGTGATGAGGTCGACGAACTCGAAGTACGACTTGACCGGAAGCTTGAAGCCCTGCTGGTGCGCGATGGCCCAGAGGATGTGGGGCGCGACCGCGCCGCCGACATGGATGTGAAGGTCGATCAGGTCTCTCGTCATGGCTTTCTGTGCCATAGACGAACGGGTTAGGAAAGCCTGACGCCGCTGAGGCGCTGGAGGGACGACATGGCAGCGAAGAAGGCAGCTCGGAAGGTCGTGAAGCCGACGAAGGCCCGGAAGGTGACGAAGGTGCAGTCGACGAGGGAGAAGGCGAGCGCCCGGGCGTCGAAGCGGGCCCCGGCGAAGAAGCCCGCGGGGAAGCGGGCCGCCACGCCGGCGCGTCGGCCGCCGAGGCACCCGACGGTTCGCCACGCGGAGCGCGACGACGCGGCGCACGACGAGGTCTTCGAGATCTTCAAGACGTACGATCGTGACGGCTCCGGGAGCATCGACCGGGGTGAGCTGGCGCGGCTGCTCGAGGCGTTGGGGCAGCAGCCGACCGACACCGAGCTGTCGATCGCTCTCGACGCCGTCGACGCGAACCGCTCGGGGAAGATCTCATGGAGCGAGTTCAAGGCCTGGTGGTCGAGCCGCTGAGCGTCACAGCCCGCGGAGCTGCTTGAGGGCCTCCCAGGCCTCCTTGACGGCGCGGAAGCGGGCGGCGGCGGCCTCGGCTTCGGCGGGGCCGAGCGTGGCGACGCGGTCGGGGTGGTTCTCGGCGGCGAGCCGGCGAAAGGCCGCGCGCACGTCGTCGTCCGACGCGGCCGCGGTGAGGCCGAGCGTCTGGTAGTGCGCCTCGCCCGAGCCGAAGAGCTCGCCCGTCACCGTGAGCAGCTGCTCGTCGGACAGGTTGAAGTGCTGCACCACCCGCTTGAGCACGTCCTGCTCGGCGCGGCCCATCGGGCCGTCGGCCAGCACCACCTCGTACATCGCGCGCAGCACCGCTGGGCGCAGGGCCGGCGTGATGGCGCTCCGGTTCGCCCTCACGAGGGCCTCGACGTCCTGGGGGGGCCGGCCGAGGGCCGCCTTGAGCCCCACGCGCACCGCGTCGAGCGCGGCCTCGTCGAAGCCCTGGCGCTCGAAGAAGGCCCGCACCGCCCGCACCTCGTCGGACCGCACCTCTCCGTCGGCGCGGGCGACCTCGATGAACAGCGGCGTCAGCGCGTCGGTGAGCGCGGCGTCGTCGGGGTTCACGGGCTGGCGGCGGTGCGCGCGGTCGCTCTGGCGCCGACCGGTCCCGCGCGGGCCGTCGCCTCCGAGCCCCGCGCCCGGCGCTCTCGGGCGAGGGCCGGCCGCGTCGCGATCGAAGAAGAGGTGGCCCAGCAGCCCGCCGGTCAGCGCGCAGGCGAAGACGACGAGCAGCGGGCCCTCGAGCAGCATCGCCAGGCATCCGCCGATGCCGGCGCCGAGCAGCTTTCCCAACACGCGCTCGAGGGTAGCCCGGAGGCCCTCACTTCGCGCGGCCAAGAGACAGCAGGCCGACGAGACCGGTCCCGAGCGCGGCGATGGAGTCTCCGGCGATGAGGCCGCCGCCGACGAGCGACGTCATCGACATGTCGTCGGGCAGGGCCTCGCCCTCCTTCGGCGGGGGCGCGGAGCGCTTCGTCCACCAGTTGACGAAGGACGACGCCGCGCCGCCGGCGGCGAACCACGCGCTGGTGGGCAGGCTGACGAACCCCGCGAACGACGACGCGTACGGCGAGGGCACCAGCGCGCAGTCGAACACGAGGTCGAAGCCGGCCCCGAGCGTCGTCTTCGCCCACGCCCGGTAGCCCTCGTGCTGCTTCACCACCTTGCGGATGAGCTCGATCACCAGCCCGATGCCAAACCCCACCAACATCGCCGGAATCTGGAACGCCTTCGGCTGGGTGATGCTGCGCACGGCCCCGGCGATCTTCAGCGTCATCGCGCTCTGCCACTGGCCCGAGCCGCCGCCGTCGACCTTCAGCTCCGGGTAGGCCGTCATGAAGAGCTTCGCCATATAGACGGACAGCACCGCACCCAGGAGCACGCCGATGACCTGGTAGCGGAACTGGTGGGTGCGGTTGGTGCCCAGCCGCCAGCCGGTCGAGCGGTCCTGCTGCATGTCGCCGCCGATGGCCGTCACCACGAAGACGATGCTGGCCGCGATGAGGCCCTCGACCGGTGCCTTGAGGCCCAAAAGCGCCATCAGCACCACGCTCACCACGAAGGCCGACGAGATGGGGTTCGAGTCGGTGATACCGAACGAGATGCCGTTGACGAGCATCATGGCGAACGACAGCGCCAGGCCCAGCACGACCCAGTGCGGCGAGACGTCGAGCAGGCCGATCGACACGAAGGCGACCATGCCGCCCCAGAAGCCGAGCCACAGGAGCAGCCGCGTGGTGTTGGTGCGCTTCCACGCCTCACCCTCGGGGGCGGGCGGCGGGCCCTCGGCGGCGGCCCGGCGCAGGCGGCCCACGGCCTGCTTCAGGATGAGGGCGATGTCGACGACGGCCGCGCCCATGATGGTGCCGAGCGCGACGAGGAAGGCGAACTTGCGGAAGGGCTCAGTGGGGCCGAGCCAGCCGGCGTCGCGCAGCCCTGGCGTCAGCGCGTCCCACCCCAGCCCGTAGACGATGGCCGGCACGGTGACCCGCGCCCCGAGGATGATGCCGGCGCCGACGGTCGAGACGCTCAGCTCGAGCGAGAGCAGCTTCGCGACGAGGCCGGGCTCGTACGTGCGGCCGGCGGCCACGGCGGTCTCCTTCGAGAGGGTCTCGAGGCGCCCCAGGTGCTCGAGCCCCAGCGGGAGCACCGTGCCCAGGCCGATGCCCGTGGCGAGCTGGCCGACGCTGCGCTTGAGCAGCCGCACGTCGGTGAGCGCCCGCAAGATGTTCGCCACCGCGAGGCCCGAGGGGTACGTCAGCTGCAACCGGTCGACGAGCAGCGGGGTGAAGAGCATGCCCACGCCCACGCCGAACATGCCCACCGACAGGAAGTAGAGGATGAGCTTCCACGCCGGCGGCTCCTCGAGGCCGAGCCACACCATGGCCTGCACGAGCACGCCCATGGCCGCCATCGAGGCGACCGACGCGGCGGCGGTCTGCATGTAGTTCGCGCCGTGCTTGCCCTCGGGGCCGTAGAAGGAGGTGACGGTCGACCCGAGGATGCCGGCCAGCACCTGCCCGCATACGAAGAAGCCGAGCGAGAAGTTCATGTAGCTCGCGGTGATGCCGCCCAGGGGGCCCAGCACCAGCACCGCGATGGCGCCGAGGAACACGTAGAAGCGGGTGGTGCCCAGCGGGAACCATCGGGCAATGAGGCGCGGCGGCGTCGCGGTGGTGTCGGTCGTCACGGGCGAGAACCCCTCGTCGAAGGCGGAGGCTTGTAGCGCCAAAGCGGGGCGCGCAGCCAACCGCGCGGGCGGCCATCGCGCCGCGACCTCGCCCGGGCCCCGAGTGGGGCACGCGGCCCGACGACGTGGCGCTGCCCTGGTGCCCGGCGCTCCTCGGCGCCTCACGTGGCTCGACGGAAACACCGGAGGGCGCTCGCCAGCGCACGCGCCGCGCGGTACAGCGACGGCATGGTGCGTGCGGCGGACGCGAGGCGAAGCGGCGGTCAGGCGGCGAGGCGGCCCCCGGCCGCCGGTGAGCGCGGCCGGTCGAGCGAGGGGCCCGAGGCGCCGCGGGTGGCCCCCGAGGCCGGGAGCCGGGCCCGCCCATGACGACCCGCGTGCGCGCCCGCGAGCTCGGTCTGCCGCTCGGCCGCTTCAAGCCGGGCCGCGACAACGCCATCACCGACGTCGAGGGCGTGCTGGTGGGCCACTCGACCATCATTCGCGGCGAGCCTGGCCCCCTGCGGCCCGGTCACGGCCCCGTGCGCACCGGCGTCACCGCCATCCTGCCGAACGAGTCCAACATCTTCATGGACCGGCTCGCCGGCGGGGCCTTCGTGCTCAACGGCGCCGGCGAGGTGTCTGGGCTGACGCAGGTGGTGGAGTGGGGCCTGCTCGAGACGCCGATTCTCCTCACCAACACCATGTCGGTCGGCGCCGTGTCTGACGCGGTGGCGCAGCACATGGTCGAGCAGTACCCGGGCATCGGCAGCGAGCACGACGTCATCATTCCCGTCGTGGGAGAGTGTGACGACAGCTACCTCAACGACATCGCCGGCCGGCACGTCACCGAGGCGCACGTTCGCGAGGCCATCGCCAACGCCCGGAGCGGCCCCGTGCCCGAGGGCTGCGTCGGTGGCGGCACGGGGATGATCACCTGCGACTTCAAGGCCGGCATCGGCACGTCGTCGCGCAAGCTGCCGCAGGTGTTCGGCGGGTATACGCTGGGCGTGCTGGTGATGAGCAACTTCGGCAAGATGCACAACCTGCGCGTCGCCGGCCTGCCGGTGGGCGAGGTGCTCGCCGAGAAGTTCAAGCACCTGCCGCGACGGCAGTTCAGCTACGGGTCGATCATCGCGGTGGTGGCCACCGACGCGCCGCTGCTGCCGCACCAGCTCACCCGCCTCTGCAAGCGCGTCGCCCTCGGCATCGGCCGGGTCGGCTCGTACGCGGCGCACGGCTCGGGCGAGATCATCGTCGGCTTCTCGACCGCCAACGTGGTGCCGCGGCGGACGCGGAAGATGGTCTACAAGATGAAGCTGCTCCTCGATCAGCGCCTCGACCCGCTCTACGAGGCGGTGATGGAGGCCACCGAAGAGGCCATTCTCAACTCGCTGTGCATGGCCACGCCGATGGCCGGCGTCGACGGGCACGAGGTGCCGGCGCTGCCGCTCGACGAGGTGCGGCGCTTCGTCGACGCCACCCGGCCCATCTTCGCCTCGGTGAACAAGTCGCCGAACGAGCCGGCCTCCCCGCCGGGCCGGGAGCCTCCCGCCGACGCCGACCTGCAGGTCGAGTTCGACCTGAAGCTGGCCCGCCCCACCGACGTGCGCAGCGCCGAGGGCATTCCGTACCCGACCCGTTCCGTCGTGCCCGCCCCCGGGCCCGAGGACGACGCCGAGGACGGTGACGATGACGGGTGACGGGTCGACGACGCTCTGCTAGGCGCAGGCGCCTTCAGTCCTTCACGTCCCACTCGAGGAGCTCCCATGGCCCGCAGCAAGAGCAAGCACCGCCGCGTTCGTTCGAAGATCCGCCTGCACTGGAAGAAGCGCCAGGAGCGCAAGAAGGCCGCCGCGGCCAAGGCGCCGCCGAAGAAGAAGTGACGTGGGGCCGGGCGCGTCGCCCTCAGAGCCGGTCGGCTGTGAAGGGCTCTGACAGGTCGCACGCGCCCTTGCGCGAGTTGAGGCTTCCGACGAGGCGGACGCGCGCAGGCTGGGGTGCGCCTCCGTCTGGGAGCGCCAGCGGGCCATCTACGACGGCGCGCCCGCGCAGGGTGTAGCCGAGGTCGTCGAGCCCGCCGTTGAGCGAAAAGTCGTAGGTGTCGAAGAGGGTGCCTCGGAGCTCGAGCCCGTCGACGAGCGTCGAGAGCCGGTTGCCCTGTTGGCTGAGGGTGAGGTTCACCGGCACCGGGCCCCGAGCTGGGCACCCGTCGGCGGGCACGCCGCGCTGCCACGAGATGAGGTACGGGCCGGTCAGCGCCGGGCAGGCGGTGCAGGGGCGTTGGTCGCCGCACGCTCCAAGGAGGACGCAGGCCAGGAGCCCGGGCACCGCTGCACGCATGAGAGGCTCCCTAGCATGGCAGACATCGACCGTCTCCCGCCTGCGGTGCAGCGCGCCCTGAGGCCCTTCCTCGCCGACGACAGCCCGCGGGTGGCCGTCTTCGATGCCGACGGCACGCTGTGGCGTGGAGACGTGGGCGAAGACCTGCTGCGGTACCTCGGGGTCGCCCGCGCGCTGCCGGCGGTCGCCGAGGGCGCTTTCGCCCGCTACGAGGCGCTGCACGCCGAGCGGCCCGTCGACGCCTACGCCTGGGCCGTCGAGGCCATGGCCGGCCTCGCCGAGGTGCAGCTGTGCTCGCTCTGCGACGACTTCTTCACCCGCCGCTTCGCCGGCCGCGTGTTCCCGTGGGTGCGGCCGCTCTTCGGCGTGCTCGAGACCGCTGGCGTGGCGGTGTGGATCTGCTCCGCGAGCCCGCGATGGATCGTCGAGGCCGGCGGACGTGCGCTCGGGCTGCCGGTGGAGCGCGTCATCGGGGTCGATGCCGAGGTCGAGGGCGGCGCGCTGACGGCGCGGGTGAAGCGGCCGGTGACGGCCGGGCCGGGCAAGGTGGCCTGGCTCGAGCAGCGGGCGCGCGCCTGGGGCTTCGCCGCGGGCAACGGCGCGCTCGACGTGGACATGCTGGAGCGCGCCCGGCACCGGCTCGTCGTCACCCCCTTCGACGGGGTCGACAACGCCCTGGTGACGCGCGCCCGCCGCGACGGGTGGCCGGTGCTCCAGACGTGAGCGGGCCGGGCTGGTTGATTCTCAAGACGTGAGAGGCCCTCGCCGTTGACCGCCGGCCGACATTGGCGGCAGAAGGCGCGCACGATGCGTGCATCTCTCCTGGGCCCGGTGTTGGCCTTCCTCGTCGCGGCTCCGGCCGTCGCCCAGCAGCAGCGGGTGGTGGTGCTCGAGATCGACGGAGACCAGAACAACAAGCTGCGCGACCAGATCGAAGCGGCGCTCGTGAAGGCGAAAGTCGTCGAGGTGATTCCGCTCGACGACTTCCGCGAGGCGGCGTCGAAGAAGAAGCTCAACGGCGCGGCAGCGATGACGGTCATCGGCATCAAGCGCGTGGGCAAGCAGCTGAAGCTCGACGCGGCGGTGACCGGCGAGGTGGGCGAGAAGTTCAAGGTCGTCATCTTCGACCGGGTGGGGGTCGAGCTGTGGACGAAGGAGCTCGGGGTGAAGAAGGGGCTCCTGTCGGACGACTTCTCGCAGAAGCTCGCGCGGGCGGTGGCGGCCGCGGCGGAGCAGGGGGCGGCGCGGAACCCGAACGAGGGGGCGAGCACCGAGCCGGGGCCGTCGGCGTCGGCGGGCGGAGACGGCGACTCCGGAGGTGAGATCGACCTGACGGGCGCCGCGCCCAGCGAGCCCCCACCGGCCAGCACCCGGCGGCCCGGCGGAGGGCGCACCGTCATCGCCCCGAGCCAGCGCTCCTCCGGCGAGCCGGTCGCCGGCGAAGAGGGCCAGCGCGACACGGACCTCGACCTCGAGCGGTACAAGCAGGAGAAGCGGAAACCTGCCCCCCGGACCTTCACGGTGAGCGTCTCGGGGGCCACCACCTGGCGCACCCAGTGCCTGCGGCCCGGCAGCACCGAGCTCACCTCGTGCGCCGACTTCGACCGCCTGCCGATGGCTCAACGGCCCTTCGGCACCACCGTCACCTTCACGCCGCAGGTGCCGTACCTGGGCGTCGCCGGCACCATCGACCTGTTCCCGCTCTCGGGGCTCGACAGCCCGTTCATCAACGGCCTCGGGCTGACCGGTGCGTTCGTCTACGGCTCGTCGGTGACGACCATCGCCGAGGAGAACCAGGCGGGCATGATCGAGGAGAAGAAGGTCAACAGCGCCGACCTCGGCTGGTCGGCCCAGGCGGTGTACCGGGTGCACTTCGCGATGGGCGCGGGGCTGCCGCAGGGCATCGGCTACGCCGGCCTTCGGGGGGGGCTGACGTCGCGCAACTTCAACATCGACCCCAACGCCGGGGTCCCACTGCCGTCGAGCCAGCGGCTGTTCCCGACGGGGCTGGGGTTCGCGGTGGTTGGCGGCGATGTCGCGCTGCACATCGTGCGCTTCTTCCGGCTCGAGGCCGGGTTCTCGTGGTTCTTCAACCCGCGGCCGGCAGATGAGCAGATCCTCGGCTTCGGCAACCTGATGGACCCGACGGGCGGCGCGACGTCGACCGGCTTCGGCGTCGACGTCGGCGCGACCGGCGACCTGGTGGCACTGGGCAAGGGCATGCTCGGGTGGGCGCTCAAGGCGCGGTACCTGTCGTTCGCCGACCGCTACTGGGGCCAGGGGCAGAAATGGACGGTCTGCAACGCCCAGCAGTGCGGCGGCCTCGGCGAAGAGACGTACCTCACCATCACCTGGGGCCTGACGCTGGGCTTCTGACGTCACCGCTGCGCGAGGCGCACGCCGAGCAGCACCAGCGCGCCGCCGACGACGAGCTCGCCGCCGATGGGCTCGTCGAGCAGCGCCCAGGCCGCCAGCGCCGTGGCCACGGGCTGCAGGTTGGCGAACACCGCCACGCGCGAGGCCTCGGTGCGTGAGAGCGCGTAGTTCCACAGGGCGTACGAGCCCATGCTGGTGAGCAGCACGAGGTAGGCGAGGCAGGCCCAGGCGATGGGCGGCGCCGCGAGGAACGCGTCGAGCTTCACCACGAAGGGCGCCACCGGTACGCACCACACGGCGCCGGCCATGAGGCTCCAGCCGGCGGTGCGCAGGCCGCCGTGGGTCACGGCCATCGCGCGCGACTCCGCCGTCCAGATGACCCACGCGCCGACGGCGCCGAGAATGAAGAGGTCGCCGACGAGCGGCCCCAGCGCCTCGCCGAGGCCGCGCCCCAGCAGCAGGGCCACCACGCCCGCGAAGGCGACGGCGATGCCGGCGAGTCGCGCCGGGGTGGGGCGCTCCCGGCCGCGCAAGACGCTCAGCAGGTACACGCCCGCCGGCGTCAGCGCGTAGAGCAGCGCCGCGTGCGAGGCCTTCGAGCGCGACAGCCCGTAGACGAAGAAGCCCTGGTTGATGGGGCCCGCCAGAAAGCCGAAGCCCAGCCACCACCGCCACGTCTGCCGGGGCGGCAGCAGCGGCCCCTTCAGCGCCGCCAGCACCGCGACGTAGCCGGCCGCCGACAGCAGGATGCGCAGCGTGACGAGCGAGAGGGCGTCGACGTCTTGCGTCGCGCGCCGGGCGGCCAGGTGCGTGCCGGCCGAGATGAGCGTCTGCCCCAGCAGCGCCGCCAGCACCGGGCCGGGCAGCGCGGTCGCGGAGCCGTTCGCCGGGCCCGGCGCGCCCGTGCGCACCTCACCCGTCACAGCTGCTCCAGGGCCCAGGCCGCCGCCTCGCGCACCTGCGCCGCGTCGTCGCTCACGAGCCGCTCGAGCACCGCGCGCCCCTCGGCCGCCCGCATCGCGCCGAGCGCATAGGCCGCGTTGCGCCGCAGCCCATCGTAGCCGGCGCGCATCAGGGCCATGCCCCGCGCCCAGGCCTCGAACTGCGCCCGCGTCATCGCCGCGAGCTCGACGACCGAGGCCCTCGCCACGGCGCGCGGCTCGAAGCGGGCCGAGGCGCGCAGCGGCGTGGCGTTCAGCGGGCAGACGTCCTGGCAGACGTCGCAGCCGAAGACGAGGTTCGGCATGGCGGGGCGCAGCGCGTCGGGCACGGCGCCCTCGTGCTCGATGGTCTGGTACGAGAGACAGAGGCCCGCGTCGACGACCCGGTCGGCCACCAACGCGCCCGTCGGACACGAGGTGAGGCACAGCGTGCAGCGCCCGCAGACGTCCGCCGGCGCGGCGTCGTCGTAGCGGTCGACCTCGGCGTCGAGCACCATCGCCGCCAGCACCACCCAGGAGCCGAAGTCGGGGGTGATGAGGCAACCGTTCTTGCCGACGGTCCCCAGGCCTGCGCGCACGGCCCACACCTTCTCCATCACCGGGTTGGCGTCGACGGAGCCGTAGTCGGCGACGCCGGGGAAGGACTCGCGCAGGCGCCGGCGCAGCGCGCGCAGCCGGTCACGCAGCGTGGCGTGGTAATCGCGCCCCCGCGCGTAGCGGGCGATGGGCGAGGGCTCGTCGCCGTGCCAGTAGTTGCAGGCCAGCGCGACGACCGTGCGGGCGTTGGGCAGGAGCCGCTCCACGTCGAGCCGGTCGGCGAGGCGCTCCGCCATCCAGTCGAGGTCGGCATGGTAGCCCTGCGCGAGCCAGTCACCGAGCACCTCGCGTGGGATCGGCTCGGCGCGGGCGAAGCCCACCAGGTCGAACCCGACGTCGCGGGCCAGCGCGCGGAGCGGAGCAGCCGGGAGCACGGACCGCTGGGTAGCCGCTCGCCGGGAGAAAGTCGTGGGTGAGGTGACGCGGCAGGTGTGCTCTCTGGCTGCCGCCGCCCGCGTGAGGCGCGGGGCCGGCGCGAGGCCGGGAGTCGGCACGACGCGCGACGCTGGCGCCCGGCGCCGAGACGGCGTCAGGCCTCGTGACGGCCGGAGGCGCGGGGCCGGCGCGAGGCGCGGAGCCGGCACGATGCGCGACGACGGCGCCCGGCGCCGAGACGGCGTCAGGCCTCGTGACGGCCGGAGGCGCGGAGCCGGCACGACGCGCGACGATGGCGCCCGGCGCCGAGATGGCGTCAGGCCTCGGGACGGCCGGAGGCGCGAACGATGGCGCCAGGCGCAGGGAGCCGCACGACGCGCGACGACGGCGCACGGCGCACGGCGCCGAGATGGCGTCAGGCCTCGGGACGGCCGGAGGCGCGAACGATGGCGCCAGGCGCAGGGAGCCGCACGACGCGCGACGACGGCGCACGGCGCACGGCGCACGGCGCCGAGACGGCGTCAGGCCTCGGGACGGCCGAAGGCGCGAACGACGGCGCCAGGCGCAGGGAGCGGCACGACGCGCGACGCTGGCGCACGGTGCCGAGATGGCGTCAGACCTCGTGACGGCCGGAGGCGCGGGGTCGGCGCGAGGCGCGAGGCGCGGAGCCGGCACGACGCGCGACGCTGGCGCACGGTGCCGAGACGGTGTCAGGCCTCGGGACGGCCGGAGGCGCGGGGCCGGCACGACGCGCGACGCTGGCGCACGGCGCCGAGACGATGTCAGGCCTCGGGACGGCCGGAGGCGCGGAGCCGGCACGACGCGCGACGCTGGCGCACGGCGTCGAGACGGTGTCAGGCCTCGGGACGGCCGGAGGCGCGAACGACGGCTCGAGGCCCGGAGCCCGCCTGAGGCGCGAGGACGGCTCACCGCGCGGGCCCGGTCGTCACCCGCCGCCGCGCACGGGCCCGGGAGGAGGGGCGGCGAGGAGCGCCATCAACTGCGCCGCCGTCAGCGCCCCCGCCACGTCGGTGCCCTCGAGGAGCGCGTCGGCGAGCTCCCGCTTGTCGTGGTGCAGCGCGAGGATCTGTTGCTCCACCGTGCCCTCGGCGATGAGCCGGTAGACGGTGACGGGCTTCGTCTGGCCGATGCGGTGCGCGCGGTCCGACGCCTGGTCCTCGACGGCCGGGTTCCACCAGGGGTCGAGGTGGATGACGTAGTCGGCGGCCGTCAGCGTCAGCCCCGTCCCGCCCGCCTTGAGCGAGATGAGGAACACGTCGCCGCCGCGGCCTGTCTGGAAGGCCTCGACGCGCCGCTGCCGCTCCGCCGGCGCCACCTGTCCGTCGAGGTACGAGAAGGTGACCCGCTCGGCCCGCAGCGCCCGCTGCACCAGCGAGAGGTGCTTGGTGAATTGAGAGAAGACCAGCACCTTGTGGCCTGCGTCCCGCAGTTGCCCCAGCAGCTCGACGAGCCGGTCGAGCTTCGTCGTCGGGCCCTTCCACCCCGCGTCCACGAGCCGGGGGTGGCACGCGGCCAGGCGGAGCCGCGTCAACGCCGCCAGCACCTCGAAGCGCTTCGTCTCCGTCGTCATCTCGCCGAGCTTCGCCACGGCCGCCATCCGCACGTCGTCGTAGAGCGCGCGCTCCTCCTCTGACAGCGACACCAGCAGCTCGATGTCGGTGCGGGCCGGGAGGTCCTTTGCGACCGCGCCCTTCGTCCGTCGGAGGATGAACGGGCGGATGAGGGTCGCCAGGTGCCTGTGGGCCTCCTTCGTGCCCTTCCCGAAGCGCGCGTCGAAGGCCTCCTGGCTGCCGAGCAGGAGCGGCACGACCGCGCGGAAGAGGCTCCAGAGCTCGCCGACGTGGTTCTCGATGGGCGTGCCCGACAGCGCGACGCGGAAGCCGGCCTCGAGTCGGTGCGCGGCCTGCGCCCGCTGCGTGCCGGCGTTCTTCATCGCGTGCGCCTCGTCGAAGACGACCGTCGAGAAGCGGACGCCACAGAAGCGCTCGGCCTCGCGGGCGAAGCGCGTCCAGCTCACCACCGTCACCGAACCGCTGGGGAGCGCGCGCAGCGCCCGGTTGGACTCGAAGAGGCGCACGTCGAGGCCCGGGGCGTGCCGGGCCGCCTCGGCCTTCCAGGTGTGCAGGAGCGACGAGGGCGCGACCACCAGCGCGGGCCCCTGGTCGGCGCGCGCCAACAGCAGCGCCAGCGCCTGCAACGTCTTGCCCAGCCCCATGTCGTCGGCCAGCACGGCGCCCGTGCACCACTGGCTCAACCGGCACAGCCACTCGTAGCCCTCACCCTGATAGGGCCTCAGGGGCGTCGTCAGGCCCGCCGGGACGGGGAACCTCTGCTCCCGCACCGACGACAGGCGCTCCATGAGCGCGCGCCACTCGGCCGCCGCCTCGAAGGCCTGGACTCGCGGCGCGAGCGCGGCCACCAGCGGGAGCGAAGCCACCGAGACCTGCGCCTGCCTCCCTGTGGGTGTCGAAAGCGCCAGCGGGGCCAGCGCCTCGACGAGCGCCTCGCTCAACGCCGCGTACTCGTGTTCACCCAACTGCACGAAGCGGCGCCGCTCCCTGGCCGCCTCGAGCAGTGACGCCAGCAACACCCGCCGGTCATCCACCGCCGCGCTGCCCTCGAGCCCGAACCAGTCCTGCTGGCGCGACACCCGCAGCGACAGCGCGTCGAGGGACACCTCGGGGTGAAAGGTGGGGCGCGGCGCCTGCCACTCGACGTCGATGCCCGAGGCCTGCAGCGCGGCGAGCGTCGAGAGCGAGGCTTCTCCAGGCTCGAGGAGGAAGGCGAAGGCGTCGCCCGGCTCGGTGAGCCCCAGCGACCGGGCGAAGCTGACCGCCGCCGCTCGCTCGGCCTCGAGGTCGCGGCGCGTGAAGCAGCGCTTCGCGCCGTCGAACGTCGCGGTGAGCGGTGGCCCGAGCCCCGGGGTGACGAGGGCCCCACCCGGGAGCGGCTCGCAGCGCAGCGAGAGCGAGACGCCGGTGGCCCGGGGCGCCACGAGCGCGGTGAGCGTCGTGGCCGGCGGCAGCTCGGTGCCCTTGAGCGAGTCGGGAAGCTCGAGGGCGAGCTGCTGCTCGATCGATGGCAGGCTGCGCGCGAGGCGGTCGCCCACGCCCCGCGGCAGCGCTCCCCCGTACTGCGCGAGCGCCGTGAGCAGCTCGAGCGTCTGCGCCGTGTGCTCGACGAGCGCGATGTGCCCCCTGGCGCGGTGGAGCGACAGGTGGCCCGCGCGCGTCTGCCAGAGGAAGGCGGGGCGCGCGAGGCGCAGCTCGCCGGCGCGCACCGACACCTCGAACCCGTCTGCGGACTCGTCGATGACGACGCGGGCGGGCGCCTTCACCACCGGCAGGAACGCCTCTTCGCCCTCGAAGCGCACGTTCTTCATCGCTGGGAGGGCCAAGAGCGCCTCGCCGAGCTGGGCATTCGTGTCCGTCGAGTGGTACCGGCTCCAGCGGTTGGCCTGCAGCTGCTCGGCGAGGCGGCGCTCCGGGCCGTGCTCGAGGCCCGCGAGGAGCCGCCCGGTGAGCTGTTGCCCCCTCCGGGCGAGGCCGCGCTTCGTGCGCGGGTGGAAGCACACCTCGACGCTCCGCTCGGACACCGTCACCACCAGGGCGCCGTCGCGCGGCGCGGGTGGCGCTGGCGCCGGGCGCTCGAGCACCTCGAGCAGGCGCTCCCACGTCGGCGTCAGCAGGTCCGTGAGGGTGGCGACGAGCCGCGCCTGCCCGCCGAGGTCGAAGGCGAGCAGGTCGAGCGCCGCGGCCCGGTGCGAGCACGGCTCGCGCCCGCAGCTGCAGCTGAGCGAGGCGGCGCCCGTGAAGGCGCGCAGGTCAGCCTTGACGGTGAAGGCGCGCGGCGCGCCCCGGGGGGTGACGACGAACTCGCACCCGCCGGTCGGCACGACGCGCGCGTGCGTCTGGAGTGCGCGAGGCAAGCGCGGAAACGGCTCGAGCAGCGACAGCCGTGCCTCGCGCGCCGCCGCTCGAAGGGCATCGACCCGCGGCGACGACAGCGGGAGCACGGCCGGTGGGGCGGTCGCCCTCGCGCGCTGCACCTCGCCCTCGAAGGCGGGCAGCAGTCGCGCGAACTCGGGCTCGAGGTGGGACAGGGCGTGGTGCACCGTCATCCCCTCGACGCTCCGGGCGCACGGCCCCAGCTGGCCCAGGTACCACGCGCCGAGATCGGGGATGCCGAGGGCCGAGACCCGCGTGGCGAAGTCGACCGCTGGCGCGCGAGCGGTGGGCCGCGGCTGCGGGTCGCCGTGCGTGAGCCACCGCTCGAAGGCCGCCACTGCGCCCGAGTACTGCTGCGCGCTCCAGTGATCGTTGTCGTCGGCGTGGTCGAGGAAGGCCTTCACCGTCGGGTTCGTCCGCGCGGTGAGCGCGCGCAGCTCCCTGCGCGTCGATGGGTCGAGCGACACCTCATCGAGCGCTTCGGCGAGCGGCTGGCGGGCGCGGGGCAGGGGCTCGGCCATGGCGGCGAGCTCTCCGAAGGTGAGCGCCCGCTGCGGCTGGCCTTGCCCCCTCGCTGAGACCCAGGCCTCGAGCCCCGCGACCAGCTCCTCCGCGTCGCGGCCGTGCCGCGGCTGCCAGCGCGTCAGGAACGGCCCCAGCGGCCTGTCTCCGTGCACGCGCAGGCGCTGCGCGAGCCTCTCATGGCCGTGCATGCCCGAGAGCGCCTGGCCGACGGAGTCGAGTGCCTTGTTCCCGAGCCCCGCTTCGATGATGGCGGCCGTCACGGCGTCGAGGGAGGTCTTGGGCCGAGGGGGCACGTCGGGCTCTCTAGCAAGCCTGGGGCGGCTTCGTCGGGGCAGAGGTTTCGCGCGAAAACCGGTCCGGGCTGCTATGGCCCCTCGACGATGTGGCTGGCCCTCGACTCGTCGTGCCTCACGCTCTCGCTCGCGCTCGTGACGCCGGGCCGTGCGCTCGTCGAGCACGTGCTGGTCCCGCCGCCGACGAAGCAGAGCGATGCGCTGCCCGGCCTCGTGGGTGAGCTCCTCTCTCGCCACGGCCTGACGGTGCAGGCGCTCGAGGGCCTGGTCTGCGGCCTGGGGCCGGGCTCGTTCACCGGCCTGCGCATCGGCCTGTCGTGCCTCAAGGGCCTGGCCTACGCGCTGAAGGTGCCGCTGGTCGGCGTCTCGTCGCTGAAGGCGCTCGCCTCCGAGGGCCCAGAGGACACCGAGCTGTGGTGCGCGGCGGTGGTGAAGAAGAACGAGCTGTACCTGGGGCGCTTTCTTCGCCGTGGCGACCAGCTCGAGGCGCTCGCCGACGAGACGTCGCTGCCGCTCGACGCCTTCGCCGAGCGCCTGGCGGCGGCGCCGTCGGCGAAGGTGCTGGGGCCGGCCGTGCCTGAGTACCGGGCGGCGCTGCTCGAGCGCGGCGTCGCGCCGCAGCAGGTGCTCGAGGCGCCCACGGTGCCCTCGGCGGTGGCGCTGACCCGGCTCGCCGTGTGGCCGAAGACCTACGACGCGCAGGCCGTGTTCGCGCTCGAGCCGCACTACCTGCGTGGGAGCGGCGCCGAAGAGAACCCGAAGTTCCCGCCCCTGCCGGGCGTCGAGGCGAAGGCCCGGCTGCTCTCAACCCAAGCGAAGGACCCATGAGCGAACCCATCATCAGCGTCGTCGGCGCCAGCGGCGTCGTCGGCCGGCAGGTCGTCCAGGCCCTGGTCTCGAGAGACCACCCCGTCGAGGCGGTGCGCGCCTTCGCCAGCGAGCGCGGCGCCGGCGAGGAGCTCGACTACGGCGACGAAACGCTCGTCATCGAGAAGGTGGGTGCCGAGGCCTTCAGAGAGGCCCGTGCCGTGGTGCTGGCGGTGCCGCCCGAGGTGGCGCGCCCGCTGGCGGAGCAGGCGCAGCGGGCCGGCGCCTGGGTGGTGGATTGCTCCGGCGCCTTCCGCCTGGAGGAGAAGGTGCCCCTCGTCGTGCCCGGGGTGAACGACGGCGTGCTCGACCGCCCATTCCCGGGGCGCGTCGTCAGCCTCGCGCAGGCCTCGACGCAGGCCTTCACCCGCGCCCTCGAGCCGCTGCGGGCCCAGTTCGGCCTGGCCTTCGCCGATGCCACGGTGCTGTGCGGCGCGGCGGTGTACGGCAACGCGGGTGTCGCGCAGCTCTCGAAGCAGACCGCCGAGCTGATGAATGGCAAGGAGCCAGAGCTCGAGGTGTTCCCCCACCGGCTCGCCTTCAACGTCATTCCGGCGGTGGGCCCCATCGAGAACGGGCTGTCGGCGCACGAGCGCGCGCTGCTGGTCGAGGTGGCGCGGGTGTGGGGCGGCGAGCGGCTCCCGGCGCTCTCGGCCACCAGCGTGCTGGTGCCGACGTACCACGGGCTGACGCTGCTGCTGTCGGCGCACCTGGGGCGGCGGGTCGACGCCGACGGCGTGCGCGCGTGCCTCAAGGCTGACGGCGCGCTGAAGCTGCTCGACGACCCGGCCGAGAACGTCTTCCCCATGCCCATGCTGGCGACCGACGATGCCGCGGTGCACGTCGGGCGGGTGCGCACCCAGGGCGAGCGCGTGCAGCTCGTCGCCTGCGTCGACAACGCGTTTCGCCTGGCCGACGCGGCGCTCGACATTGCCTTCGAGCTGGCCGACCGGGACTGACAAAATGTCACGCCAACCGTCG
>JADCJJ010000076.1 GCA_020247085.1 Myxococcaceae bacterium
GGCATCACGCTCGCGCAGCTGGAGGAGCGTCTGCTCCGCATCGCCAGCGTCGTCGCCCGGTCTCGCAACCAGCGGCGCGAGCGTGCGAAACTCAAGCGGGAACGGGGACTTGGACATGCTCCCTAAACCGATCGCGCATGGTAGTACAGGTATCTTGGTTCGCAAAGCTCGCGACGGGCGCGAATAATCACGAGGGAAGAGGCGATCGTTCCAGTGGCGGTAGGCTCCGAAACGAAGGCCATCTTTCCGAGGCTTCCGCGAATACAGAAGAGGATGTCGTTGACTTGAAACCGTCCTCCCCGGAGCAGTGAGAGTCGTTCGGCTGAGATGTAATCCATGCTGGCCCAGTCAACTCGCCCGCTCGGAAGCAGGTGGCCCGCGTTCACGAACGGAACGCCCATCGAAACGAAGGCATCGCCTGACGGGTAGTTTTCGCCTCGATCTCCATTGAGGAAAGTGGCGGCATCGGCAAGTACGGTCTCAACGAAGTCAGCCATGGACCAAGCTCCGAAGATGATCTCGGATCTGGGTCTCGAGTCGAGCGCCCTCGGAAAACTGGTTCTCGAGGGCTGACATGAGGCGCTTTAGCTTGTCCTCGAAGGGCTCGCCGTCGTCCTCGACTTCTTCGGCGCCGACGTAACGGCCGGGCGTGAGCACGAACTGGTGTGAGGCGATCTCCTCGGTCTTGGCGCTCTTGCAGAACCCCGCGACGTTCTCGTAATTGCCTGAACCGTCACCGCGCCACCGATGGTACGTGTCGACGATTCGCGCGATGTCGCCGTCCGACAGCTCTCGGTGCACGCGGTCGACCAGCGTCCCGAGCTTCCGTGCGTCGATGAACAACGTCTCCCGCTGCCGGTTGCGCATCTTCTTCCCGCGCCCGCCGAGCCCGTTCTTCTTGTCCCGCGCCAGGAACCACAGACACACCGGAATCTGTGTCGAATAAAACAACTGGCCCGGGAGGGCGACCATGCAGTCCACCAGGTCCGATTCCACCAGTGCCTTGCGAATCTCTCCCTCGCCGGACTGCTGCGACGACATGCTCCCGTTGGCCAGCACGAACCCTGCGATGCCCGTCGGCGACAGGTGGTGGATGAAGTGCTGCACCCACGCGAAGTTCGCGTTCCCTGCGGGCGGCACGCCGTACTTCCACCGCGCGTCCTCCTTCAGCCGCGGCTGGCCCCAATCGCTGTCATTGAACGGCGGGTTCGCGATCACGTAGTCCGCCTTCAGGTCCTTGTGACCGTCGGCGTGGAACGTATCTCCATGCACGATGTTCGCGTCGATGCCACGAATGGCCAGGTTCAGCTTCGCCAGCCGCCACGTCGTGTGGTTCGACTCCTGGCCGAAGATGCTGATGTCGCCCACGCGCCCGCCGTGCGCCTCGACGAACTTCTCCGACGAGATGAACATGCCGCCGGAGCCGCACGCCGGGTCGAACACGCGCCCCTTGTACGGCGCGAGCATCTCGACCAGCACCCGCACCACGCCACGCGGCGTATAGAACTGACCGCCGTTCCTGCCTTCCGCCGCCGCGAACTTCGTCAGGAAGTACTCGTACACACGCCCGAGCACGTCGCGCGAGCGGTTGTCCTTGTCTCCGAGCCCGATGGTTCCGACGAGGTCGATCAGCTCTCCAAGGCGCGTCTTGTCGAGGGCAGGTCGGCCGTAGTCCTTCGGGAGCACTCCCTTCAGCGTCGCGTTCTTCGCCTCGATGGCCACCATCGCGTCGTCCACCAGCTTGCCGATGGTCGCCTGCTTCGCGTTCGCCTGGAGGTGCGCCCAGCGCGCCTCCTTCGGCACCCAGAAGATGTTCTCGGCCCGGTACTCGTCCTCGTCCTCCGGGTCCGCGCCGTTCTTCCGGTCCGCCTCGAGGGCCAGCCGCTTCTCCTCGAACGCGTCAGAGATGTACTTGAGGAAGATGAGCCCGAGGACGACGTGCTTGTACTCTGCCGCGTCCATGTTGTTGCGGAGCTTGTCCGCCATCTGCCACAGCTTCTCCTCGAACCCGACGACCGCGTCCGAGCTCTTCTCGGCCTCGCCGGCAGACCCCTTCGCCCCGCGCCCACGACCCTTCGGCCCTGCTGCCTTTGCCATGAACCCCTCCCACGAATGGTGGCGGAGTAGACGCGCTTCATTCGGACGAGGCAACGATGTCTTCGGACCGCCCGAGCGCCCTTTCGGACTGTCGAAGGAACCCTTCGGTCGACGGTCACCACACTTCGGCGTCGAGTGAAGACGCTTCGATCGCCCGGAGCCTCGCTTCGATGCGCCGCAGCTTCTCTTCGAACGCGCACGGCTTCTCTTCGGCCTGCAGATGTCATCCTTGCGCGCCTCACCACCTACATTTTGGCGGCGCCCGTTGTCCTTTGGTCGCCGCTCGGTATCCTCCAACCCGCTGTTTCCACTCGTAGGGCGGGGTACGACACCATGGCACCAAAGGCAGACGGCGTTGTGATGGCAGCGGAACAGGCACTCGAGCTCGCGAAGGCGCACAGCGCGGCGCTCGACCCCCGGCTCCCGGCCGGTTTCTTCGATCTCATTCGCACCGACGTGGCGACCGTGCGCGCGAATGGAGACGTGCAGGCCGTGCGCTCGACGAAGAAGGCGGCGACGGTGTCGCAGAACGACGCGCTTCGGCAGGGGGCCGAGCTCGTCGGCGCGGTGCGCGCGGCGGTGCGAACGGGGGCTCCGAAGAACAAGGCGCTGTGGAGGGCCTTCGGCGTGGGCTCGACGACCTCGGCCACGGTGCGCTCGGTGTCCGCCGCGCTCGGAGCCCTGATCGCGGCCGCGAATCGGTACCCTTCCGAGTTGGCGGCGGTGGGCATTCTCGCGGATGACGTGCAGCGCGCGCAGTCCTACGCCGCCGCCATCGCCAGCGCCGACAGCGTGCAGGAGGCCAGCAAGCTCACCTCGAAGCAGGCCACCGCTCAGCTCAACGCCGCGCTCGACCGGCTGGGAGCGAACCTCGGCCACCTGGCGTCGATCGCCCGCGTGGCCTTGCCGGCGAACGTGGCGGAGAGCTTCGGCGCCCTGGTGCCGTCGCGGTCGAGGAAGAAGCCGGCTCCAGTGCCAGCGCCGCAGTGACGCCTATTCGAACCGCCAGCGCTCCTTCCGGAACACGTCGAGGAGCTTGAGGCAGGGAATCTTCTCTTCCTTGCAGACGTCCGGGATCTTCGGCTTCGCGAGGGTCCCGGACAGTCCCTCTTTCGTCACCACCGCGGCCTTCCGAGCCGAGGCGACCGCGATGACGATCGGGTCTGCGCCGCTCCGCTTGGGCTTGTGCTCGATCAGCCGACGGTACGTGTTGACGATGCGAGCCGATTCCATGAGGTCCGGCGTGTCCAACTCCACCACCGATCCGCTCTGCTCGACCCACTCATGCAGGCCCGTGTCAGCCTTCTTTTCGAGTTCGAGCAGCACGTCCTTCGGAGTGACGAGCCGGCCGGCTGCGATCAGCCCGGGAAGCAACTCGGACCACAGACGCGGGGTAACGTCGATCGGATAGCTCTCGACCCACGCAGCGATGAACGCGCTGGTGTCGAAGCAGTAGATCACGCGTAGGCGCCCGCCTCGTCACCGAACACCCGGGCCTCGATCTTCGGGAGGTACGTCACCCGGACCCCGAGGTAGTCGCTCAGGTCGTTCAGGGTGATCTGGGCCTGGCGGTACGCGATGACGACCATCCGCGTGAAGGGCAGCCCGAGGCGCGAGACGACGAGGGCGTCTTGTGGAATCGGACCCCCAGGGGCGCGGCTCTGGTTCTGGGTCGCGAGTCTCTTTCGGAGGGCCTCGTACTCCTTGCGCGTGAGGCGACCGAGATCGAGGAGCCGGCGAAGCACGACGTCCTGGCTCACCGTGAGTGCGTTCGCCTGGCTCTTCAAGGCAGCCCAGTCGAACGCCTCGGGCGACGTCTTTCGGGGCACGAGCGTGACGAGGGGCTCCGGAGCCACCAGCGCCCCAGCGAACGCGTTGCACCAGACTTCTTCCTTCGAGCTGCTCTCGAGGACTTCGTTCGAGTCCTTGCTCACGGTGCTGCGGAGCAAGAGGTGCCCGAGTTCATGCGCCAGCGTGAAGATGCGCGCGCGGACCGCATCGCCGCCGTTCAGCAGCACCACCGGGTACTTCTTCTCGAACATCGACAGCCCGCGCATCTCGTCGGTCGAGACGCGCGTCGTCTGGAAGGTCAGAACACCGAGGTCTTCGATCGCCGTGCGCCACGCCCGAAACGCCGCGTAGTCGTCGCCCCACGCGCGCTGCCCTTCCGCCGTGATGCCCAGCCTGTCTCGCCACTCCGCCGCGACCTTCGCGGGCGCGTCCGTCAGGTGCGCCCGGCCGTCGAACACCGGCACGTCTTGCCCAATCGCGTCGGCGAGGGTGAGGGCGACCTCGCGTCGTTGCAGGGACTCCCGGAGTTGCGAGGTGAGCTCGTACGACAGCGCGAGGTCGTCGCTCCCCGGCAGTCGTCGGAACGCCTTCATGATCGTGAAGTCGACCGGAAGCTCGTTGAGGAAGAACATCGCGAGCGGCCGCTTGTACAGGTCTGCGAGCTTTCGAAGCTGGACCAGCGTGGGCTTCCCCGCGCCAGATTCCCACTCCGTGACTCGCGCGACGTCGACGCCGGCGCGCGACGCGGCCTGCTCCACGGTCGCAGCGGCCGTCTTGCGCGCCCACGCGAGCATCTTCGGATTGAGGGGAATCTCAGGCGCCGACATCGGTGAGAACTTTCACCGCTCCATCAGCCTTTGCAACCCCTTGGCTCAGGCCCGCGCCTTGACGATGAGGTAGCGGAGCTTCCTGGCCCCGGCCTGGAGCTCCAGCACCGAGCCCTGCGGCACTGGCACCACCGCGCCCGCCTCGAGCACGTGGTCGACCCCATCGACCCGCGCCGTCCCCCGCCCCGACACCCCAATCACCAGCTCGTCGCAGTGCTCCTGCGCGTGCGGGCCGACGCTCCCGCGCGCCGACAGCTCACAGCCCAGCGCCACCTCGAACCCCGGCGGCACCTCGGCCACGTTCCACACCCGCACCGTGCCGCGCCCGCCGAAGAGCGCGTCGCGCACGTCGACCGGCCCGCGCCACGTCACTGCACGCCGACCACTTCGCCGTCGTCCCGCAGGTCCAGGTTGTACGCCGCCGGCACCTTCGGGAGCCCGGGCATCGTGAGGATCTCTCCGGTGAGCGCGAGCAGAAACCCTGCTCCAGCCGACACGCGCACGTTGCGCACCGTCACCGTGAAGCCCGTCGGAGCGCCCTGCTTCGTCGGGTCGTCCGAGA
>JADCJJ010000077.1 GCA_020247085.1 Myxococcaceae bacterium
CCGCTGGGCCTGGTCGAGGACCCCGAGACCCGGGCCGCCGGCAACGAGCGCCACGCGATGCTGCTCGAGGCCCTGCAGCACCTGTCGGAGCAGCACCGGCTGGTGGTGACGCTGCGCGACGTGCGCGGCTACTCGTACCCCGACATCGCGCGCATGCTGGGCCTCCCCGAGGGCACGGTGAAGAGCGCGCTCAACCGGGGGCGCTCGCGGCTGGCGAAGGTGATGGCCGGGCACGAGCCGGACGCGCCCGCGCCAGCGGAACCGTGAGGTGACCCACCGCACGAAGGCCACGCGCCCCGTGAAGCCGAAGGTCGGGTTGCGCCACGGCCTCGATGACGGAGCAGGCCCCGCGCGCGAAGCACCAGGCGGTCACGGAGACCCGCGCGCCGCTCCTGCGCTTGGCGTTCCCGGCCAGGCGCGCGGCGCTGCCGAGCACGGCCAACGGGGCTGATGAGCCCGGCCTGCACGCACTCCCAACCCGGGGGTCGTCAGCTGGCCCCGGGCCCCCGCGGCACCTACTCGTCGCCCTTCTGCCCGACGAACTGGTCGCTCTTCTCGCGGAACAGCACGTTGAAGGTGGTGAGCGAGCCGTAGCAGCGCGTGACGTACTGCTGCATCTCGACCTTCTCGGCGTCGGTGAGCTTGGGGTGCGCGTTGAGCTTCTGCTCGAGCACGCGCAGGCGGTCGCGCACCATCACCACCTTGTGGAACAGCGCGTCGATGGGCAGGTCCTTCGCCTGCAGCTCGGGGTTGGCGGGCACCAGCTTGACGGTGCCGCCCTCCCACTTCTGCGCGAGCGGGACCTCGGCGAGGCCCGAGGCCTCGAGGAACAGCTCCATCAGCTCCTGGCGCGTCATGGTGTCTCCTTCGAAGTCGACCTCTGACGACGGGTCGATGCGGTGGACGAGGGTGGGCCCCACGGCGGTGGGCCGGGTGGCGCCGGCGGCGGTGCGGACGAGCGGGGCGATCGACTTGAGCGCCCTCGGCCGCTGCGGGCCCTGGGCGTCGTGGGCGCGCTGCACGGCCTCGCCCCTTGGCGCGAAGACGTTGCAGATGGGCGCCGAGGGCGGAAACAGCGCGCGCTGCGGCTGCACCCGGCACTCGCCGACCCACCCTCGTGACGCGTCGATGGAGTGCACGCGCCACAGCTTGCAGTTCCCGCACACCTTGTCGTGCGGCTCGAACGTGGGCACCGGCGGCGCGGGTGCGTCGGCGTCACTCATGCGCCGGCGGGTGTAGCCGCAAGACCGCCCCGACCGCCACGACTTGCAGCCGCCCCCCCACCCGTCACCGGCCCGCGCGTGGAACGACCCTTGTGTTTCGCTCCCCCTTTCAGTAGGGGCCGCCGCCGCTATGGCGAAGATCCCACTCGAACGAATCCGCAACATCGGCATCTCGGCCCACATCGACTCGGGCAAGACGACGCTCACCGAGCGCATCCTGTATTACACGGGGCGCATCCACGCGATCCACGAAGTCCGCGGCAAGGACGGCGTCGGGGCGAAGATGGACTCGATGGACCTCGAGCGTGAGAAGGGCATCACGATTCAGTCCGCCGCAACGTACTGCGTCTGGCGCGGCTCGAAGGAGCAGCTGCCCGAGCACAACATCAACATCATCGACACGCCCGGGCACGTCGACTTCACCATCGAGGTGGAGCGCGCCCTTCGCGTGCTCGACGGCGCCATCCTCGTGCTCGACTCGGGCAAGGGCGTGCAGTCGCAGTCGATCACCGTCGACCGCCAGATGAAGCGGTACCGCGTGCCCCGCATCGCCTACGTCAACAAGATGGACAACCCGGGCGCGAACTACGACCGCGTCGCCGAGATGCTCAAGGAGAAGCTCGGCCACCACCCGGTGAAGCTCCAGGTGCCGATCGGCGCCGAGGACAAGTTCAAGGGAATCATCGACGCCATCAGCGGCAAGGCGTACTTCTTCGACGGCGACAACGGCGAGAACATTCGCATCGAGGACCCGCCGGCGGACATGGTCGACGAGGTGAAGGCGCGGCGCCAGGAGATCATCGAGCGCGTAGCCGACGTCGACGAGGCGCTGGCCGAGAAGTTCCTCGCCGAGGAGCCGGTGAGCGACGACGAGCTGCGCGCGGCCGTTCGCCGGGCGACGCTGGCGCTCAAGATGACGCCGGTCATGTGTGGCTCGGCCTTCCGCAACAAGGGTGTGCAGCTGCTGCTCGACGGCGTCTGCGCGTTCCTGCCGAACCCGAAGGAGGTCGTGAACGAGGCCTTCGACCAGTCGAACGCCGAAGCGAAGATCGTGCTCGACTCCGAGGCGCCCAACAAGCCCTTCGTCGGCCTGGCGTTCAAGCTGACGCAGGACAAGTTCGGTCAGCTCACCTACGTGCGCGTGTACCAGGGCACGGTGAACAACGGCGACACCATCGTCAACACCTCGAACCAGCTGCGCAAGGCGCGCGTGCCGCGCATGTTCCGCATGCACTCGGACGAGCGCGAAGAGATTCAGAGCGCGGCGGCCGGCGACATCGTGGCGTTCTACGGCCTGGACTGCTCGTCGGGCGAGACGTTCACCGACGGCAAGCTGAACGTGACGCTCACGTCGATGCACGTGCCGGCGGCGGTCATCTCGCTGGCGGTGACGCCGAAGGACCGCGCGGGCGAGCAGAACTTCTCGAAGGCGCTCAACCGCTTCACGAAAGAGGACCCGACGTTCCGCGTCCATCAGGACGAAGAGAGCGCGCAGACCATCATCTCGGGCATGGGTGAGCTCCACCTCGAGATCTACATGGAGCGCATGAAGCGCGAGTACAACTGCGAGGTCGTCGCGGGGAAGCCGCAGGTGGCCTTCCGTGAGACCATCACCCAGCGCGGTGAGTTCGCGTACACCCACAAGAAGCAGACGGGTGGCTCGGGTCAGTTCGCCCGGGTGTGCGGCTTCCTCGAGCCGCTGCCGAGCGATGCCGTCGAGCAGTACGAGTTCGTCAACGAGATCGTCGGTGGTTCGATTCCGCGCGAGTACATTCCCGCGTGCGACAAGGGCTTCCAGGAGGCGATCAAGAAGGGCTCGCTCATCGGCTTCCCGGTGGTGGGCGTGCGCTGCGTGGTGAACGACGGCCAGTACCACGACGTCGATTCGAGCGAGCAGGCCTTCAAGACGGCCGCCATCATGGCCTTCCGCGAGGGGTACGAGCGGGCCAAGCCGGTCATCCTCGAGCCGATCATGAAGGTCGAAGTCGAGGCGCCCATCGACTTCCAGGGCTCGGTGGTGGGGCAGATCAACCAGCGCCGAGGCGTCATTCAGACGACGTCGTCGGCCGACGGCAACGTCACCGTCATCGCCGAGGTGCCGCTCAACACCATGTTCGGCTACTCGACCGACCTGCGCTCGGCGACGCAGGGCAAGGGCAACTTCACCATGGAGTTCGCCCGCTACGGCATCCTGCCGCGCAACGAGCAGGACGACATGATGAAGAAGCACAAGGAGAAGCTGGCCGCGGAGCAGGCCGCCCGGAAGTAAGCGGCGCGCTCGGGCTTCGCTGCCCCTCCGGCCGGTCGCTCGCGAGAGCGGCCGGCCGTTTCGTTTCGCACGACAGGCGCACGGCACATTGCGCTTGCGGCCCGGTGGTGCGCTCGTACATTGCCGGCCTCGACGGCTCGAAAGGATGACCCATGGGCTTCCAGACGGTTCCTGAGGTTCTGCTGCACCGCGTGAGCGCGACCCCCAACGACACGGCGTACTCATTCCCCGCGGGGAGCACGTGGAAGACGGTGTCGTGGAAGGACTTCGGCGAGCAGGTGAAGCAGATCGCCATGGGCCTGCGGCACTTCGGGCTCGAGGCCGAGCAGCGCGTCGCCATTCTCTCGGGCACCCGCTACGAGTGGATCGCCGCCGACCTCGGCATTCTCTGCGCGGCCGGCGCGACGACCACCATCTACCCGTCGAGCCTCGCCGACGACTGCGCCTACATCGTCTCGGACTCGGACACGGTGATGGTGTTCGCCGAGAACGAGGAGCAGGTGAAGAAGCTGCTGTCGGTGCGCGGCCAGATGCCCGGGCTGAGGAAGGTCATCGTCTTCGAGGGCAAGGCGAGCGGTGACGGCTTCATCATCACCCTCGACGAGCTGCAGGCCGCGGGCAAGGCCGCCAGCCAGGCCGACTACGAGGCGGTGACGAAGCTGGCGAAGAACGACGGCATCGCGACGCTCATCTACACCTCGGGCACCACCGGGAAGCCCAAGGGCGTCATCCTCACCCACGACTGCTGGGTCTACGAGGGCGAGGCCATCAAGGAGATGAAGCTCATCCTCCAGGAGGACGTGCAGTTCCTCTGGCTGCCGCTCGCCCACTCCTTCGGCAAGGTGCTCGAGGTGGCTCAGCTCGCCATCGGCTTCCACGCCGCCGTCGACGGGCGGGTGGACAAGATCGTCGACAACCTCGGCGTGGTGAAGCCCACCTTCGTGGCGGCGGTGCCGCGCATCTTCGAGAAGGTCTACAACAAGGTCGTCGACGGCGCGAAGAAGGGCGGCGGGCTCAAGTACTCCATCTTCAAGTGGGCCTTCGAGGTGGGCCGCGAGGTGTCGAAGCTCCGGCAGCAGGGCCAGGAGCCGTCGGGGCTGTTGGCGCTGAAGAACGACCTGGCGACGAAGCTGGTGTTCTCGAAGCTGCAGCAGCGCTTCGGCGGGCGCTTGCGCTACTTCGTCTCGGGCTCGGCGCCGCTGTCACGAGAGATGGCCGAGTTCTTCCACGCCGCCGGCATCCTCATTCTCGAGGGGTACGGCCTCACCGAGTCGAGCGCCGCCTCGTTCGTCAACCGCCCGGTGGGCTACGCCTTCGGCACCGTCGGGCCGGCGCTGCCGGGCACGCAGCTGAAGATCGCAGAGGACGGTGAGATTCTCATCAAGGGGCGCGGCATCATGCGCGGGTACCACAACAAGCCCGAAGAGACGGCCGCCACGCTGAAGGACGGCTGGCTGCTCACCGGCGACATCGGCGAGGTCGACGCGAACGGGCGCCTGAAGATCACCGACCGCAAGAAAGACCTCATCAAGACCTCGGGCGGCAAGTACGTCGCGCCCCAGAACATCGAGGGCCACTTCAAGGCCGTCTGCCCGTACGTCTCGAACGCGCTCGTGCACGGCAACAACCGCAACTTCTGCGTGATGTTGATCGCCCTCGACCCCGAGGCCATCACCGCCTGGGCGCGCGAGAACGGCGTCACCGGCGGCTACGAAGAGATCGTCAAGGACCCCCGCACGCACGCGCTCATCAAGCCCTTCGTGCAGGAGCTCAACAAGAACCTCGCCAGCTACGAGTCGATCAAGAACTTCGCCATCCTCCCGAAGGACCTGACCCTCGAGTCGGGCGACCTGACGCCGAGCCTCAAGCTCAAGCGCAAGGCCGTTGAGGCCCGGTACAAGGAGCTGCTCGACGGCTTCTACACCGGCAACGTCGCCGAGGTGTGACGGCGGGCCGCGGGCCGCGCGTCGGGAGGCCCACGGCGCAGACCGGCTGCCCCACCCCGACGACGTCACGCGCCGCGGACGGGCCGGGGCACGACCTGCCCTGCCGAGGGCCTCGGAGCCGGAAGGAACGTCTTCACGAAGATGAGCGCCGTCATCACCCAGGCGATGGCGACGACGAGGCGCTTCACCGCGCGCACGTCGACGCGCAGGGCGACACGCGCCGCCAGGTAGCCCCCGGCTGCCGCGGCCGCGGCCATCACCACCGCCCGCTCCCAGTCGATGAGGCCCGAGACGACGAAGGTGAGCGTCGCCGTGAGGTTGATGGCGAGGCCCAGCACCGACTTGAGCGCGTTGAGGCGGTTGAGGTCCCTGCTCCCGCCGAGCAGCGTGAAGGCCGCGAGCATGAGGAGCCCGATGCCGCCGCCGAGGTAGCCGCCGTAGAGGCTGATGGGGAGCTGGGCGAGCACCACGAGCCAGGGGCGGGGCGCTCCGAAGCGCGCCAGCCACGCCCGCAGGCGGTCGCCGACCGAGAAGAGCACGGCGGCGAAGAGCATCAGGAAGGGTACGAGGCGCGCGAACGTCTCGCCCGGCGTCTTCAGCGCGGCCAGCGCGCCGACGAGGCCGCCGACGAGGCTCACCGCCACGAGGGGCACGAGCGCGCGGCGCTCCTCCGAGAAGACGCCCCGGTAGCCCCACGCGCTGGCGACAGCGCCGGGCCACAGGGCCACCGTGCTCGTGGCGTTGGCGGGCAGCGGGGCCGTGCCGGTGAAGACGAGCGCGGGGAACGTCAGCAGCGTACCGCCACCGGCGATGGCGTTGATGGCTCCGGCGAGGAAGGCGGAACCGCCGAGCAGGAGCCACGTCAACACGCGTGGGGCCGTACCATGGACGCCGGCCTTCGCGCAGAATGCACCCGTGCCGCGCCACGTCGCCATCGGTGACCCCCAGGCGTCCTTCGAGACGTTCCTCGCCGTGCTCGAGGGGCACCGGCTGCTCGGCGACGACGGCCGGCTGCAGCCCGACGTGCACCTCGTCTCGATGGGCGACCACTTCGACTACGGCACGCCCGACGTCCGCGAGCGCGCCACCTTCGACGGCGAGGCGATTCTGGCGTGGCTCACCGCGCACCCGCCCGAGCAGGTCACCGTGCTGCTGGGCAACCACGACGTCTGCCGGGTGATGGAGCTCTCGCCCTACACCGACGAAGCGTTCGCCGCGGCCCACGCCGAGGCCCGCGCCTTGTACGACGCGGAGGCCGACGCGCGCGCCTTCCTCGCGCGCCACCCGACGGTACCGGACGCGGAGTGCCTGGCGCGGGACTACTCGTGCTTCTCGGCCTCGCAGCGGGGCCTCGTGACGGCGCTGCTCCGCGCACGCCGCTTCCGCCTGGCCGCGCATCACCGGGGGCTGCTCCTGGTGCACGCCGGCGTCACCGAGGACGACCTCTCGCTGCTCGGCATCGCGCCGACGGACGCGGCGTCGGTCGCCGAAGCCCTCAACGCCTTCCTCGACGCGCGCGTCGAGGCCTGGCGCGACGGCGCGCTCGACCTCTCGCCGCTCCACCAGCCGGGCTCGGCAGCGAGCGGCGAAGGTCGCGGCGTGATGTACCACCGCCCGTGCGACCCCTCGACCCAGCCCGCGCGAAGGCTCGACGGCCCGCCCCGCAGGCGCTTCGACCCACGTCGCCTGCCCGCCGCCTTTCCCCAGGCCATCGGCCACATCCGCGATGCGAAGTGCCGAGCGTTGATGCCGCGGTGGAGCCCTCCCGGACCAGGCGTCGATGGGCCGCTCCGCTCCCTCACCATCGACGGTGAGGCCGTGCGGTACGGGCCCGGCTGCGAGCCGGGAGCCCGGCTCTACTTCACCGACGGCGGCATGCTGCACGCCCCGCGGGGCGAGTACCACCTGCTCGACCTCGACACCCGCCAGCCCCTCCGCCAGGTAACCTGACGGTGGAACGGCCCTCTTCGCGCTCCACGAGGGCCCAGCCGGCGGACGTCAGGACACCTCACGTCGCTGGCCCCCGGCGGCGACACCGTCACTGAACCCGGCGGCGGCGCACCGACACCCCGGTTGTCCCGCCGGTGGCTCCGGCGAGGCGCCCGCCGGGCGGCCCACCTGACGGAGCGCCCCTTCGAAGGCGCGGTCCTGGCCCGCGGCCCTCAGCCCCCTGGCTCGAAGCGGGTGATGAGCGGGACGTGATCGGACAGGCCGTGGAACCGGCTCGTCTCGTCGCCGAAGGCGTGGGTGTCGGTGAGGTCGGCGAACTCGACGCCGTGCCCGAAGACGTGGTCGAGGTGCATGCGCAGCTGCAGAAAGCCCGCTGAGGCGAACGAGTCGGTGCGGGCGGGGTCGATCTGCTGGAGGACCTCCTGGGCGCCGCGCAGCTTCGCCTCCTCGGTCAGGAGCCGGTACACCGGCGTCGAGGGCGCCGAGTTGAAGTCGCCCACCACGAGATACGGCTCACGGCGCGCCACGTGCTGGGCGTACTCCGACAGGCGGCGCGCCTCGGCGAGCTGGTTGGCGCCGAAGCCCATCTTCGCCTTCTGGCTCCAGTACTCCCTGGCCCAGGGCGTCGGCAGCGAGAGGTGCGTGTTGAAGAGGTGGAACGGCCGACCCGACGTGTCCTCGAGGTGCAGGTGCGCCGCGATGCGCGTCTGCTTGATCCGCTTGATGGTGGCAGGCGTGCGGTGGGTGATGTCGAAGGGCTCGTGGGAGTTCGCCTTGAGCACGTTGACGGTCTGCTGGTTCACCAGCACGGCCAGGCCCGTCGTGTACACCTTGAACTCGCCCAGGCCGTAGACGTGCGCCGGGAAGTAGAAGGCGCGGTACGGCATCGCACGCCCTTCGCGCTGCATCGCCACCCCCAGATGGCGCATGAAGGCCTCGAGCTGCGTCTCGTTTGGAGCGCCGCTCCGATGCGCAGCCGACGACCGGAGGGATCTCGTCTCGACCTCCTGCAGGGCCACCACGTCGGCCAGCGGCGTCAGGCCGGCGATGGCCTCGGCGATGCGCTGCTTCGACGTCGCGGTGCTGGCGAGGCCTTTGAGCGCGTGCCCGAAGTAGCGGACGTTGTAGCTGACGATGCGCATCTCGAGCCGACTCTAGCGCTGGTCGCGCCGGTGGCGGGGGCGCGACGTCAGCGAGACGCCGCAGGAGCGAGGTGCCGCCGACAACGCGGGTGGGGCCACCGCGAGGCTGCTCAGGCCGGCTCGAGGGTCGGCGGCGGCTCCAGCCTCGGCGCCCCGCGCGGAGGTCATCGGCGTCACCACCCGGGTCGGGCACCGCGGGAGGTGCCCACGCCAGCGGTCGCGTCCCGCGACAGAGGCGACGGTGCGACCACTCCAGCTCGGCACCTCGAGGCGCGCCGACACCGTCGCCCTCCCCGCCTCTCGAGCGGCGCCAATGCGCCGGCGGCAGCACCGCACCATGCCGCTGTGGCTGCCAGAGGTGCAGCAGGGCCCTCGCCCTCACCCACGGCGCCGAGGCGCTCCGGGAGCCAGCGGGCCGGGCGTCGACTCCGGCCGCTGTGACACCAACTGGGAGCTGTCGTCGCCGCCTCCCCAGCTCCACCCGGGCGCCACCCCGGCTCCGAGGCGCTCCGGGAGCCAGCGGGCCGGGCGTGGCCTCCGGATGCCGTGGCACCAACTGGGAGCTGTCGCCGCCGCCTCCCCAGCTCCACCCGGGCTCCACCCCGGCTCCGAGGCGCTCCGGGAGCCAGCGGGCCGGGCGTGGTGTTGTTGACCGCGCACGTTCGTGATCAACCGGCGTTCGCTGACCTGGCTCCGTGAACGCCGTCGTACCGACGTTGCTGGTTGAGCGTGGTGAGC
>JADCJJ010000078.1 GCA_020247085.1 Myxococcaceae bacterium
CACGCTTGATTCCTGATTCTGTGGGTCGCGACCTTCGCTGCTGAGGTGGACTGCTTCTTTGGCGCGTAGAGCCGAATTTCGGGGCCGACGCGAGATTGCCGAGCCTGACGGCGGATTTCCTGCTCCATTGGCACCTGAAGAAAGCGGGGAACGGAGCTGGCGAGCCCCGTCCCCCAACAACAATGGAAAGAAGGCACAACCGCTGGAACGACCCAGCAAGGAGCATCCGAGCATGGCTGTAACCGAGGCACAAGCGCGCCGGGCGGTGCGGCGCGCCGACTTTCCGTGGAACACGGCGGTGACCGACCCGAGGAAGGCGCACAACCAACGGCACGAGCATCGAGGAATGCTCTCGGTCCTGGCTGCAGCCTTTGCCTGCGGCAAGACGTGCTTGCGCCGCGTCGAGGATTTCAGTGCCGACCTGGGCAAAGGTGCTCGTCGCGCCCTTGGGGTGGGGCGGGCCATTTCCGATACGGCGCTCTTTCGCCTGCTGGCGAAGCAGAGCGTGAACGGTCTGCGTGAGACCGTCTGGGCGCAGGTGCACGATTTCCTCCAGCGCAAAGTGGTGAGCAACGACCTCTTCCCCTTCGGCGTGCTGAGCATCGATGGCAAGTCGCTGTGGTCGAGCACGAGCACGCACGTTGAGGGTGCGAAGACGACCATCGACCCGGCAAGCGGAGTCCTGACGGCGGTCTTGATGTCGGTGAGGGCGGTGCTCACGTCGTCGCGGGCGCGGCCGTGTCTCGACGCCGAAGTCATCGGAGAGAAGGAAGGAGAAGCTCCAGCCTTCCGCCTCATGTTCCCGCGGCTCGCCAAGGAGTTTGGCGACAGCTTCCGCATCGTCACCACGGACGCAGGTCTGACCTGCCGCGAGAGCGCCGCGCTCGTCGAGGCAGCCGAGAAGCACTACCTCTTCGCCTTGAGAGAGAATCAGAAGAGCCTTCACGCGCTCGCCGTGTCGAAGCTCGCGGAGGCGCCGCTGAAGGTGCGCACTGAGGACCGCCGGAACGGCGCGCACATTCTTCGCGAACTGCGCACCGTGACGGTCGGCGACATCGCAGACTTGAACTTCCCCGGCGCCAAGCAACTCTGGAGCCTCCGCCGCCAGGTGACGCTCAATGGCGCATCCGCGCCCGTCAGCGACGAGGTGCGCTACTTTGTCTCCAGCATTCCCCCGACGCTGCTGTCGCCCACGCAGCAGCTCGAGCTCGTGCGTCTTCACTGGGGCATTGAGAACGGCCACAACTGGACCATGGACGTCGCGCTCTCCGAGGACGACGTGCAACCCTGCCAGCTCACGCGCGACGCCATCGAGGTCGTGGGCTGGCTCCGCATCCTCGGCTACAATTTGCTCTCCACATGGCGCGCTCAAGCACCCTCCAAGGACCGCCAGCCGCTGAGTTGGTCCCGTTGCATGGAATTACTGCGCGACGCCTTCCTGCTGAGCAGCAACGGAGTCTCGCTCGCCACAATTGCCTGACGGCTCGCCAGCCGTTCTCCGCTTTCTTCTCCTCACAAGACCGAAGATGCTCGCCGCCACCGTCGGCTCAAACGCCGTGTGTCTTCAGTGGTCCCCTGTCGCAGAATTCGCCCTCGACCAACTCGCCCTCACGATCGCGGATCAAGCGTGAGGTACCGCCGCACCTCCGCGTGCACGCGCGGCGGCAGTGACACCTCGCGCACGAGCTCCGCCCACCCGCGGCGCACCACCTCGTGCAGCACCGTGCCTTCCGGCCGGCGCCGCGTCTCGTCCCAGCCACCCATCCCGCCCACCCCTCACGGTCTACTCGCCACCACCGACAGCCTTCGTGCGTGGGCGTAGCTCCGTGACCGCGCACAGGCCCCCGCGCTTGGAGCTCCTGCGCTACAGGATCATGCACGCGGACCCCTACCGCCTGCGCGACGAGTTGTTCGACGAGCACACTTCCGATGGTGGCTTGGAGCGCGCTGGGCCACTCGGGACAGACCCCGGCTCCGCCCTCTCGCCGACTCGCGCACGAAGTCGCCGCGCCTCGACGGCGTCGCGATGGACGCCGATCCCATACTGCCGCGCCCTGGCCGCGTCGTGACACATCTGAGCCTCACCGCGCGCGCACCCTCGATCCCAATGCCGTGCGGCCGTCGCGTAGGCGCCTGCCGCGGCCATGCTGGATGCGACCAGCGCAGCAGCGACGAGCGCCGCCGTGGCGTACCAGCGCGGCCGAACCATCTTGCGCGTCTCCCAGGCGATCGCCGCGGCGACGAGAGAGACAAGCATGCCGCGCCCCATCGCCCCGAACGGCGGCACAACACCGGGGCCGTCCAGGGCGAGCCCCTGGAGGGCCATGCAAAAGCAGCAACTCGCGGGTGCAAGCACCGCCGCGGTCGCGAACACCGCGAGCAGACCCCAGCGAGGCGACACCGTCGGCGGAACCATCAACGGCTGCCACCGGTAGGGTGACGTCGCGGGTGTCTGCCGCGCGCGCTATCGCTGAAACCACCGCATGCGAGCGAGTGTCGCGCGGATGCACGTCGACGCCAACCGACGAACGTGGCGTGACACACTCGCCCGCGGCGGTGTCTTGTGGGCCACCCGGCCGCCTCCGCGACGAGTGCGACGGGGTCCAGACCTCTCCCAGAGACCGCTCGAGCACCTCCCCTGCCTCCGTGATGATGCACAGCTGGCCTTCCTTCTTGTGCACGTCGATGCCACTGTTCTCCGTGGCTGGTCTCCATTGCGGCTGTTGACCGCGTTGCGGGTTGGTGGGCTCATTTTCACCACCACGCTCAGTGGCGGCCAGCCGCTTCACCCCATCTGTTCCTCACGCTTGATCCGCGATCGTGAGGGCGAGTTGGTCGAGGGCGAATTCTGCGACAGGGGACCACTGAAGACACACGGCGTTTGAGCCGACGGTGGCGGCGAGCATCTTCGGTCTTGTGAGGAGAAGAAAGCG
>JADCJJ010000079.1 GCA_020247085.1 Myxococcaceae bacterium
CGCTGGGGCCGGTGACGGTGATGGGGCTGCCGGTGTTCCTCATGGGGCTGTCGTACCCCTTCGTGCAGGCCGAGGTGACGCGGGAGCTGTCCCGGCTCGGCCGGCGGACGGGCCGGCTGCTCTTCGCCAACATCGTCGGTAACGTCGCGGGCACGCTGCTCGTCAGCTTCGCGCTGCTCGACGCGCTGGGGAGCGCCGGAACGCTCCGCCTGCTGGCTGGGGTCGCTGTCGTCCTGGGGGTGTGGGGCGTGTGGCTGGGGCGTCGCGAGGTGGGCGGCCGCACGCTGGCGTGGGGCGGGGTCGCCGTGGCGGCGCTCGGCTGCGTGATCGCCTTCCCGTCGAACGAGCGGCTGTGGCGCTTCTTCCACGCGGCGCCCGAGGGCGGGTTGGTGCTCGTCGAGGAGCGCGCGTGCGTCAACGCGTGGGTGACGAAGGAGCGGGGCGAGCAGGTGCTGTTCCTCAACGCCACCAGCCAGAACGGCTGGCCCTACGACGACTTCCACGTCGTCATCGGCATGGTGCCCTCGCTGGTACACCCCGCGCCGAGGCGGGCCCTGGCCGTCGGGTTGGGCGCGGGCAGCACGGCGTGGGGGCTCTTGCAGGACGAGCGACTGACGACGGTGGAGTGCGTCGAGATCTGCGGCGGTGAGATCGAGCTCGTCCGCCACCTCGCCACGGCGCGGGGGTCGGCTGAGAGCCGGCAGCTGCTCGAAGACCCGCGCTCGCGCCTCATCGTCGGAGACGGGCGCAAGCACCTGCTCGCAGCCACCGAGCCCTACGACGTCATCACCGTCGACGCGATGCGGCCCAACGGCGCGTCGGCGGGCAACGTCTACAGCGGCGAGTTCTACGCGCTCGTCGCGGCGCACCTGGCGCCCGGGGGGCTCTTCGCCCAGTGGGTACCGACGCCGCGGGTGCTCGAGACGGTGAAGCAGGTCTTCCCGCACGTCGTGGTGCTCGAGGTGCCGGGCGGGCGAGGGGAGTTCCTGCTCGCCTCGGCCGCGCCGGTGACCGTCGACCGCGTGACCCTGGCCGAGCGGCTCGCGGCGAGGAGCGGCGGCCTGGGCGAGGCCCAGCGGCGCTCGGTGCTGGCCTTCGTCGAGGGCGCGACGCCGCGGGTCGAGCGCTCAGGGGGCGCGCCGGCGTCGGTGGCCGACACCGCCGTCAACTCCGACCTCTTCCCTCGCGACGAGTACTTCCTCAACCGCTGATGCCCCCCGTGCGCTTCGCTCGAAGCGCCCATCGCGACGCGGGGCAGCGCTCGCCGGCTCCTGGCGGGCGGGCCCTCGCCCCGACCCGGGCCTCAGTGCAGGTTCCGGGCCATGAGGAAGAGTGGAAGGGACGTCGTCGCCACCCAGAAGCCGACGACGGTGGCCAGCACGAGGAGGACGCCGGTGACGACCGAGCCGACCGTCGTCCAGCGGCTCAGCAGCGTGACGAAGAGGGCGCCGCCGACGGCGAGCGCGACGCCGAGCCACCCCGACGCGAAGGCCCGGGTCACCCACGGCAGCTCCCTGCCGAAGTCGGCGAGCGTGGCCGACAGGCGAGGGGCCACGAGAAGCCGAAGGAGCAAAGCGGACAGCACCGCGACGGCGCCTAGGAGCGGGCCGGCGGCGGAGAACTGGCGCGCCCCCCGGGCCCTCGCGGGCGGTCACGGCTGCACGGCCCTCAGCACGCCGCCGCCGACGGTGCCCAGCCACAGCGTGGTGCGCCGGGCCGCGCCCTGTGTCGAGGTGTACCCGTCGATGGCGGTGACGCGGCGTTGGCTGCCGGAGTCGAGCAGGCGCCACTGCACGCCGTCGAAGCGCATCATGAAGCCGAAGCGGATGGGCGGGTTGGCGAAGCCCACCATGTACAGGTTGTCGACCGAGCTGCCCCACGAGGCGGTGGCGACGTCGACCGAGATGGGCAGCGCCTCGAAGGCCGAGAGGGTCGTCGAGTCGAAGTAGACCCCGTAGCGCGCGTCGCCGAAGGCCCAGGCCTCACCGCCGCCGGGCGTGTAGACGGTGCGCCAGGGGCCCTGCTGCACCATCATCGACTCGCGCGGCGTCCACGTGGTGCCAGTGCGCTGCACGAGCAGCTCGTCGCCGGCGACCCAGATCTCGGTCGCGCTGGTGCAGCTCACCGCGTAGAGGTCGCCCATCATCGCCACCGTCTCGTTGGTCATGCCGGTCGCGCTGCCAAGGTAGGCAGTGCCGTTCTCACCCGCGCCCACCAGGCGGTCCGCGCACCACTTGAGGTCGAAGATGGCCCCCGAGCGCGAGACGGACATGCGCTGCCATTGCTCGTTGCTCCACCGGAAGACGCCGTCGTCGCTGTCCACGATGACGTCGATGCCCTCACGGGCGACGATGGCGTGCACGGCGCGGGAGAAGGGCTGCGTGGCGCCGAGCGGCTCCCAGCCGGAGGGCCCCTGGTGCAGCACCCGCCCGGAGCGCTGCAGGCAGAGCGGGTCGCCGCACTCGTTGACGCTGACGTAGACGTCGCTGGGGGTGGCGGCGACGTCGGCGACGTCTCCGTAGAAGCCGCGGCTGCGCTCGTCGAAGCGCTTCGCCGTCGCGTCCCACTGCCAGACGGCGCCGAAGTCGCCTACGACGTAGCCCACGGGCGAGCGCGGGCCGCCGCCGAAGATGCCCCGGGGCTGCTGCGGGCCGCGCATGGTGAACTCGGCCCACCCGTCGGCCGGTGTGCCCCCGTCGGGGCCCGGCCCGGCGTCGGGAGCGCCTCCGTCGGCCGCGCCCACCGTCGGCTCGAAGACCGCGATGACGGGGCGCCCGCTGCGCTGGCCGGCGACGACGACCCGGTCGTCGAAGAGGCCGAGGCTGGTCAGGTCGGCCGGCGCCAGCGCCTGCGGCAACCCCGACGACGTCCAGGCGCCGTTGCTGAAGCGCCACAGCCGGCCGCCGCCGACGGCCCAGGCGTCGCCGCTGTTCGCGTCGAGCAGCTGCCCGGCCTTCAGCAGCACCGCGAGCTCCCGGTCGAAGAGGGAGTCCCACACGCGGCGGGCCGGATCGTACCGGTAGAGGCTGCCGAGCTCGTTGAGCACGGCGAAGGCGCCCCGGCCGTCGCTGGTGACGGACATCACGCGCCGCAGCGTCGGGTTGTTCTCTTCGACCCAGCCGCCGTCGCGGTACGCCAGCAGGTTGTTGCCGCGGCCCGCGCTCATGCCCGAGGTGCCGTCGAACCAGAGCGTCGTGAGCTCGGAGATGTTGTTGGGCGGGAAGACGCGCACCCGCGGGGCCTGGGTGGTGCCGCGGAACTCGACCGCGATGCCGGTGGTGCCCTGCAGGCCGACGGCGATGGCGTTGTTCGCGGTGGTGCCCCCGATGGCGCGGAACGAGACGCCCGGGTTCGAGAACAGGCGCTGCCACTGGTCGCTGGCGCTGCGGGCGAGCACGGTGCCGTTCTCGCCGACGAAGAGGGTGCCGAGGCCGCCGGGGGCCGGGGCGCCGCCC
>JADCJJ010000008.1 GCA_020247085.1 Myxococcaceae bacterium
GGCGCAAGCAGGTGACCCAGCGGTTCGGCGCGCACATCACCGCGCTCTACGAGGGCTGACATGAACGTGAAGAGCCTCGCCAACCTCGTTTCGCTCGCTGCGCGGCCGAAGCCCGCGGTCGGCAGCACGCCGGCCGACGTCGTGTGGCAGGAGAACAAGTGGCGGCTGCTGCGCTACCGGTCTCGCCCCGGCGGCCCTGGCTACCGCACGCCGCTGCTGCTGGTGCCCTCGCTCATCAACCGGCACTACGTGCTCGACCTGATGCCGGGGAAGTCGTTCGCCGAGGCGATGGTGCAGCGCGGCTTCGACGTCTTCTGCATCGACTGGGGCACGCCCAGCGACGAGGACCGCTTCGTCACCTTCGACGACGTGGTCGACCGCTGGCTCGGGCGGGCGATTCGCGTGGCGTCGAAGACGGTGCCGCACGAGAAGGTGCACCTGCTCGGCTACTGCATGGGCGGCACCCTGGCGACCATCCACGGCGCGGTGCACCCGGAGCGCATCGCTTCGATGATCGCCCTGGCGGCGCCGATTCGCTTCAAGGACGACTCGCTGCTCTCCCGCTGGACCAACGCGAAGGGCTTCGACGTCGACGTGCTGGTGGACTCGCTGGGCAACGTGCCGTGGCAGTTGCTCCAGTCTGCCTTTCACCTGCTGCGCCCGACGCTGTCGCTGTCGAAGGCGGTCTCGCTGCTCGACCGCGCGTGGAACGATGAGTTCCTCGACGGCTTCCTCGCGCTCGAGACGTGGGGCAACGACAACGTCTCGCTCCCGGGCGAGTTCTACCGGCGCTACATCAAGGCGCTGTACCAGGGTGACGGGCTGCTCGAGGGTGGCTTCACCCTGAGCGGCCGGCGCGTCGACCTGCGGCGCATCACCTTCCCCACCCTGGCGGTGAGCTTCGAGCACGACAACATCGTGCCCGGGCCGAGCGCAGGCGTGCTCGTCGGGGCCATCGGGTCCGCGGTGAAGGAACACCTGCACCTGCCCGGAGGCCACGTGGGCGCGGTGGTGTCGAAGCACGCGGCGAAGACGCTGTGGCCGAAGCTCGAGGCGTTCTACGCCGCCCACGACGCGCCGCCGCTCACCGCGGCGCCCGAGCCCAGCACCTCGACGCCGCGCACCTCTGCGGCGCCGCACCAGCCCGCGGCAGCGTCGCCCGAGCCGTCGCGCGCTTCACCCCTGCGCGAGGCCTCGACGAGTCAGCCCTTGCCCGCCTCGACCCTGCCCACGGAGACCGCCCCCAGCCCCCCGGTCTCGACGCGTCAGGTCACGGCCACTTCGCCCCAACCACCGCCCGCGGCACAGCAGCGCGCGGCCCCCGCGGGTCAGCCCACGGCCGCTTCACCCCATCCCGCCGAGGTCGCCTCCAGCCCCCCGCCCTCCACGCGCAACCCGACCGCACCCTCGAGCCACGCCGCAGCGAGCTCCCGGAGCGGGACGCGCGGGCCGCGGCCGACGGCCTTGCGCTCCAGCCCGGCGGACGTGGACGACAGGCCAACGCCCTCAGAGCGCCCGAAGTCGCAATCGACGCCCACCGCCCTCCGCACCCCGGCCCGCGCCGCGTCGCCCACCGCGAAGACGACGCCGCCCGGAGCGAAGGTGGTGCCGCTCCGTGACGACGCCGCGGCGGCGCGGGCGTCACCGACGTCGCGCAGCGCCGTCGAACCGCGCGCCGCGCCGTCCGTGGCGGAGGTGGTGAGCCTCCGCGAGCCCTCGACCGCGAAGCCGAAGTCCGAAGGGCGACCCGGCGGCGCGAAGGCGCGCGAAGGGCGGGCGAGCAAGCGCGACCAGGCGAGGCGCTCGTCACCCCGAAGGCCGGGACCTCGCGTCGCCCGGTGACACGGGACCGCTCGAGCAGGCCCTCTCCTGAGCCACACCACCGCGCCACCAGAAAGCCCGCGTGGCGCTCCCTCGACGCGGCGCCACCCGCGGCCCAACCATCAGCCGGTGACACCCTCTTCTCTCCCGGAGGCCAGGTGGCGCGCGGACCGACGAGGCGTCACGAGGTCAGCGCGGCACACGTCGACGAACCGCCGCCGAGGCGCGGACCGACGAGGCGTCGCGAGGTCAGCGCGGCACACGCCGACGAACCGCCGCCGAGGCGCGGACCGACGAGGCGTCGCGAGGTCAGCGCGGCACACGTCGACGAACCGCCGCCGGGGCGCGGACCGACGAGGCGTCGCGAGCTCAGCGCGGCACACGTCGACGAACCGCCGCCGAGGCACGGACCGACGAGGCGTCGCGAGCTCAGCGCGGCACACGTCGACGAACCGCCGCCGAGGCACGGACCGACGAGGCGTCGCGCGAACAGCGCGGCACGCGTCGACGAGGAGCCGCCGAGGCGCGGCCCGGCCCGAGGGGCCCCGCGCCGGTGACGGACCGTGCCCCCCGACGCCCGCAACCGTGACATCGCGCGGGCTTCCCCTTCGCGACTTGGCTACAGGCGCGGCCAGGTGAGCGCCTTCTCCAGCTACCTCGAGGTGCTTCGCCGGCGGCCAGCCTACCGCCGCCTCTGGCTCGGCTCGGTGGTGAGCCTCGCCGGCGACTGGTTCACCCTCATCGCCCTCTACTCGCTCCTCGACGAGTACACCGGCAGCGGCGCAGCGGTGGGGCTGATGCTCTTCGTGCGCTTCCTCCCGGCGGCACTGCTCGGCCCCCTGGCCGGCGTGGTGGCCGACCGCTTCCCCCGCCGCCGCGTGATGGTGGCTTGCGACGTCGCGCGCGCGCTGATCGTCATGGGCTTCCTGCTGGTCCGCGACGGCTCCGACGTCTGGCTGCTGTACCTGCTCACGTTCGCGCAGATGACGGCGGCGTCTTTCTTCGACCCCGCCGAGCAGGCTGCCATCGCCAGCACCGTGGCGCCCGACGAGGTCGTCACCGCCAACACGCTCCAGGGCATCACCTGGTCGGCGATGCTGAGCTTCGGCGCGCTCGCCGGTGGCGCGACGGCGGCGTTGGTGGGCCGCGACGTCAGCTTCGTCGTCAACGCCCTCACCTATGTCGCCTCGGCCCTGTTCATCCGCGGCGCTGACGTGCCCTTCACCCCGAAGGCGAGGCCGGCGACGTGGCGCGCGACGCTCGGCCTCGACGACTTGCGCGACGGCCTCGCCCGGCTCCGCGCCGACGCCTGGGTGCGGCGCACCCTCTGGGTGAAGACGTCGTGGGCGATCCCCGGTGGGGGCGCGCTGCTGCTCTACGCGGTGCTGGGCCGGCGGGAGTTCGGACTCGCGGGCCAGCCCGAGCTGGGCGTCGGCGTGCTCCTCGGCATGCGCGGCGTCGGGGCCTTCCTCGGGCCGCTCATCGCCCGCCGGCTCGGCGGCGACACCCCCGCCTTCCTGGAGCGGGCCATCGGGCTCGGCTACCTCGTGACAGCGCTCTTCTGGGTGGCCTTCGCCTGCGCGCCGACGCTGCCGGTCGCGGCGGTGATGCTGGCGCTGGCGCACACCGGCACCTCGACACAGTGGGTCTTCTCGAGCTCGCTCCTCAACCTGCAGGTCGAAGATGGCATGCGCGGGCGCATCTTCGCCGTCGACTTCATGTCGTACATGCTGATGCTGGGGCTCTCGAGCTGGCTCGCAGGGGCGGTGCTCGACGTGTGGCACGTCCCTCCGCGCGCGCTCATGGCCTGCCTCAGCGGCGTGCTGCTGCTGACGGCGGCCGTCTGGAGCCTGCTGGGCCATCGGGGCGCGCCGGCGCCGGCCTCGCTCCGGGCGCCCCCCCCCTGAGAGCGCCTCAGGCCTCGCCCTCGTCGTACACGCCGCTCCACGACTCGGGCGGCGGCGTCTTGAGGCAGCGCTCGCAGCGGGCGACGTAGCGGTCGACGAGCGGGTCCTCGCCATCGGCGGCCAGGGCCTTGAAGGCCTCGAGCGCGTCGGAGAAGCGGCGCTCGAACCAGGCCGTCATCGCCGCCTCATGGCGCGCGAGCCGTGGGGCCAGGCGCTCCCGGTCGGCCGCGCGGCCGACGAGCTCGTACACCTCGAGCGGCTCGGCGAGGCGCCCCAGCCGGAGCCGGTCCACCCGGCGGAAGAGGAACGCCTCGCCCGCGGCATCGACGACGGGCTGGGCGACGAGCACGCGGGAGCCGTATCGCTTGGCGATCGCCTCGAGCCGGAAGGCGGTCGCCACCGGCTCGCCCATTACCGTGTAGTTGACGCGGTGGACGGTGCCCATCTCGCCCACCACCGTCGGCCCCGACTCGATGCCCGCGCGCAGGACGAGGGAGCGGCCGAGCTGCGACTCGAGCTCGGGGCGCCTGGCCTCGAAGCGCGCCTGCATCTCGAGCGCCGCCTCGCAGGCCGCCAGCACCTGATCGTCGAGGTCGACGGGCGCGCCCCAGAAGGCCATCAGCCCGTCACCGAGGTACTTGTCGACGTGGCCGCCCGAGTCGATCACCACGCGCGTCATCTCGTTGAGGTAGGCCTGCAGCACCTTGACCACCTCGGCAGGCTCGCGGTCCTGGGCGACGGCGGTGAAGCCCTCGATGTCCGAGAAGTAGACCGTGAGCACCCGCCGCTCCGGGCGCATCAGGGCCAGATCGCGCTCGACGCGCGCGAAGACGTCGGCCCGAACGGCGCCGCCCAGCGCGCGGCCGACGAAGTCGCGGAAGCCCCGCTCGAGGGTGCGCGCGTAGCCCTGCGCCGCCAGGAAGGTGAGCGCGCAGGCGAGCACCGGTGTCGCCATCGCCACCCAGCGCTGCTCGGCGACGAAGACCTGCCGCGCAGCGAGCGCGTGCAGGCTCGCCACGCCCGCGATCGTCACCACCCAGGCGAGCCAGCCGGGGTTGCGCGCGAGCGTCGACCACACCACCGCCAGCACGGCGCCCATGAAGGCGAAGGCGACGGTGAGCCAGAAGTCATGCTCCGGGGGCGCCCGCACGATGCCGTTGGAGTGCAGCAGGTCGACGATGGCCTGCGCGAGCACCGCCGAGTGCCCGAGCGCGCCGATGGGGGTCTGCACGAGGGCGCCGCCCATGGCCCGCTCGTCAGAGAAGACCACGACGCGCCCGGTCAGATCATTGTCGGAGTGCCTGAGCCCCCGGCCCGCCAGGTCGTCCTCTGCGTTCTGGAGCACCCGCCATGCCGGCACGGTGCGCTTGACGGTGCCCCGCCCGCCTCTGCCGGGCTCGGAGGCGTCCCAGCGGAGCGAGAGGAAGCCGTCGGGATCCATCGGCACGTCGAAGCGCTCGCCAACGTGCAACCGGCCGCCCCGGTACTCGAGCACGGGAGCGGCCACCAGGCGCATCACCGCGAGCAGCGGGGCCGACGCCAACACCGCGGGGCGCCCGTCAATCTCGCCGGCGACGAGGAGCGGGAGGGCCCGCACGCGCTCGTCGGGGTCGACCGGAAGCGAGGCGGCGCCCGGGGGGGCGCCCCAGAGGAGCAGCGGCGCCACGGGGGCCTCGATGGTCCTCGCCTTCACCAACTGCGCAGGGTCGACGCCAACCACCTCGACCTCGCTCAGGCGCTGCGCGAGCCAGACCTCGCCGACGTCTCGCTCGTCGTCCTGGGGCACGCGCGGTCGCGTGGTGACGACCTTGAGGCCCAGCGCCGCGGCGAGCTCCTTCGCCTTCGCCTCGCTGGCGGCGCCCGCCCACAGCACCGGCCGCCCCTCGGAGGTGAGGAAGGTGACCGGCGCCTTGCGGCTCAGCGCCTCGCGGACCATGCCGTAGGCCTCGCGGGCGGTGTCGAAGTCTCCGAGCCGGAGCATCACGGGCGTGAGCGGCCGGTCGCCGCGCCGCGTCCGCTCGTTCGAGAAGGCCCACGTCAGCACCACCTTGCCCTCGTGCAGCTCGAGCTCCGCGGCGAGGCGCTCGTCGTCCGAGCCGGTGCGCTCGCCTTTGCAGGGGACGCAGGTGCGGGGGGACACGTCGCGGAACGGCTGGTCGACCACCACCAGCGCCGCGCCCTCGTCGAGCAGCTGCCCGACGACGCGCCCGGTGAGCTCGCGCGGCCACGGCCGCATGGCCCACTCGGGGTGATCGCTCTCGCGGGCGTTGGCGATCGTCTCGTCGTCGACCGACACCATCACCACCGCGTCGCTGCGCGTCGAGGCGTCACCCAGCTCGCGCGACCGCCAGTCGAAGGTGGCCCACTCGAGGCGCTCGAGCAGCAGCCGGGCCTGCACGTGCCACCGGGTGTCACCGGCGAACTGGCTGCGCTCGACCCGGAAGAAGACCGCCGCACCGAGGCCGAGGCCGAACACCGCGGCCCAGAAGAACGCGACGCCGAACTTCCGCACGAAGCGCAGGCCCGCGGACTGAAGAGGGTTCGTGGACACGACCGACGCGAGAGTATGCTGCTCGGCCATGAAGATCGCCTCGAAGATGACGCCGCTGCTAGCCTCTGCCCTGGCGCTGCTGGCGGGCTGCGACCTGCAGAAGACCGCGAACCAGCTGAGCGCGCGCAGCGTGGTGGTGGCGACGGTGCTGGCCACACCGCCGGTGACGATCAAGCCGGCGGCCATCGCAGGCCTCGACGGCGGGCTCTTCGCGCTCGACGCGGGCACCTTTCCGCTCGATGGCGGGCTCCCCTTCGACGCGGGGCTTCCCATCGACCTGCGCGACGGCGGCCTGGGGCTGCCCGCGCAGAACGTGGTGCTGGTGTTCTTCGGGCAGCGGCAGGGTGACGGCCTCGACGTCGCGCCGCAGGGCGTTCCCGGGGCGCAGGTGACGCTGCAGCAGGTCAACGGCCCTGCCTTCCCGCTCGTCGACCAGGGCGGCGGCAACTACCTGCTCTCGGGCGACGACGCCGGGTTCCGCTACGCGTCGAGCGCGAGCTACCAGTTCAAGGTCGTCGCCCAGAACGAGACCTATGTCGCCGAGGTGAACCAGGTGCCGTCAGAGGAGCGCATCGCGGCCTTCGAGCAGCCCTCGGGCTTCATCGACCAGGTGGCCGGACAGCCGCTCACCTTCATCCGGCCCGAGCCGCCCCAGGGCCAGAAGCTGAACCTGGGCTTCGTGAACGTCTTCCCCATCGACGCGAGCGGCCGGCAGGGCGTCATGCCGACGTACACCAACGTGCCCGTCACCCCGCTGCAGTTCCTCAAGCTGGTCGGCGACGCCGTCGGCGCCCAGACCGAGTATCGGGCGCAGTCGGTCACCATCCCCGGGTCGGCCTTCTCCGAGCGCGATCGCAACTACATCATCGTGTTCCAGTCGGCGAAGACCGGGGGGCCGCGCAGCGACAACCTCTTCACCGGCTCGGCCGTCATCGCGGGGACGGCGGTCGTGGCAGTGGTGAAGACGCGCCCGTGAGGGTCACTCGGTGGCCGGCGCTTCTTCGGGCTTCTCGATCTTGTCGAACCAGCCCTTGTAGCCGAGCTTGATCGACTCGTTGGTGAACTCCTCGCCGCGCTTCTTGTCGACGAGGAACCACTTCCCGTCCTTCTTGCCGACGAGGTAGCTCGCCTTCTCGCCCTCGGCGACGCCCTTGTCTTCGACCTGGAAGTTGTCCTCGGTGGCCTCGACGACGAACGTCGACGGCGTCGGGCCCTGGCGCGCCCCGCCGACCTTGAAGTCCTTGAGGTACGAGTCGACCTTCTCGTGGTACCAGGGAGCCATGGGGTGGTCCTCTTTCCCCATGCGCTTCTTCCGCTCGGCGATGGCGTCGACAGTCTTCGGGTGGAGCAGCTTCTTCGCGTCGTTCCACTTCTTCGCCTTGACGGCGGTCAGGTACTTCGTCGTCAGCTCCCGGGCGTTCTTCAGCTCGGGGGGCTCGCCAGCCGCCTCTTCGGCGAAGGCGAGCGACGACAGCCCTACGGCCCACAGCAGCGCGATGCGTCTCATCAGGTGACCTCGTGAAGAACCTACGGAGTGCGACAGGGTCTACCGCGAATGCTCCGCGGCTGTCGCGGGGCGGCGACCGGCCACAGGCGAACCACCCCAAGGGCTTCGAGTTTCTGTAGTGTGACGCCGTGGCCTCTGCCCCCGTGAACGTCCTCGTCGTCGACGACGACCGCTCGACCCAGCGCCTGCTCGCCGAGGCCCTCATCCGGCGAGGCTTCGTGGTCACCCTGGAGCGCGACGGCGAGTGGGCCGTGAAGACGTTCGCGAAGAAGCCCTTCGACGCGGTGGTGCTCGACGTGCTGCTGCCGGGGCTCAACGGATACGAGGTGGCGAAGAAGCTCAGGGCGGCGCCGCGGGGCAAGCGCACCCCCATCATCATGGTGTCTGGCGTGTACAAGAGCGCCCTGCACCAGAAAGAGGCGCTGTCGAAGCACGGGGCCTTCGCCTTCCTCGAGAAGCCGATCGACCTCGAGGTGCTGTGGGAGCGGCTGCGCGAGGCGCTCGGAGACCGGTTCCCGAAGGCGCAATCACCGAAGCCGCCGCCGCCGCCCGTCGAGGAGGACGAGGTCACCGGGCAGTTCCTCGCCGACGACCTGCAGCGCGAGGAGGCCGCCGAGGTCGAGGTGGCGGCCCGGCAGTCCGAGGCGGTTGCGACGGCCCGCGGGCCGGTGATTCGCGGAGACTTCGCCCAGACGTCGTTCGCGAAGGTCCTGGCCGAGCTGTACCGGTGGCGGGCGACGGGCGCGCTGCTCCTGGGCCGGGGGACGGTGAAGAAGATCGTCTACCTGCGCGACGGGGCCCCCGAGTTGGTCAAGTCGAACCTGCTGGTCGAGGCCCTCGGCCGCATCCTCGTGCGCGAGAAGATGATCACCGAGGCCGAGTGCGAGGAGTCGCTCGAGCGCATGCGCGCCACTGGCCGCATGCAGGGCACGGTGCTCATCGAGATGGGCTGCATCAGCCCGCACAACCTCTCGTACGCGCTCACCCAGCAGATGCAGGAGAAGCTCTTCGACGCCTTCCGCTGGGACGACGGGCGCTACCAGTTCAAGGCCGGCGTGGCGCCGCCGCCCGAGCCCGTCTCGCTCGGCATGTCGACGGCGCAGCTGATCGTCGAGGGCGTGAGGCGCAGCTACGACGAGGAGCGCCTCGAGAGGGCCTTCGGCGAAGACATCGGGCCGCTCTACGTGCACCCCAGCGACGAGCCGCTCTACGCGCTCCAGGAGGCGGGGCTGAGCGACGAGGGCAAAGAGATCGCGCTCGTGGCCGACGGCCACAAGACGGTGGCCACGCTGCGGGCGCTCGACGTGCTGTCGCCGCTCGAGACCGACAAGCTCATCTACGCGCTTACCTGCGCGCAGATGCTGTCGCTGAAGGCCACGCCCGCGGCGGGCAAGCCGAAGGTGTCGATCGCCCGCATCGCCGCCGAGGTGCAGGCCGAGGCCGTGCCGCCGCTGCCGGTGCCGAGGCCGAGCGGGCCGCCGGTGCCGCCGCCGCTGCCCCCGCCCCTGCCGCCGCGCGCGCCGCCCCCGCCGTCGCTCGAGCTACCGTGGGACAACGCCCAGCTCGCGCGCCCCGCGGCGCCGCCGCAGGCAGACGACGGGCCCCCGCCACCGCCGCCCGACACGACGCCGCCGGCGACGTCGCCCAGACGACCCGAGCGGGCCGCGCCGCCGCCGCCGCCGGCCCGCCTTGGGTCGTTGATGCCAGAGCTGTCGGGGGTGCACAGCATGCCCCGGCTGACGAGCGAGGAGCGGGAGCAGCGGGAGCGCCTTGCCGCCCGGGTCGCCGCGACGCGCAAGCTCGACTACTTCGAGGTGCTGGGCGTCAAGCGGAGCGCCTCGCGCGAAGACGTCAAGCGCGCCTACTTCGCCCTCGCCAAGGAGTACCACCCCGACCGGCATGCCGGCACCGCCTCGAGCGAGATCCGCGAGCTGGCGCAGCAGCTGTACGATCTGATCTCGACGGCGCACGACACCCTCACCGACCCGCAGCAGCGCTCCCGGTACCTCGAGGAGCTCAAGCAGGGGCGCACGCGCGACGTCGCCGCCGACGTGGGCAAGATCCTCGCGGCCGAGGGCAAGTTCCAGCGGGGCGAGGAGCTCATGCGGCAGCGGCAGTACGGCGATGCCGTGAAGGCCTTCCGCGACGCCGTGGGGCTCTACGCCGACGAGGGTGAGTTTCACGCCTGGCTGGGCTGGGCGCGCTTCCAGGCCTCGCCGCAGGCGGCCGAAGAGGCCATTGCCGACATCGAGCGGGCCATCTCGCTGAACCCGAAGCTCGACAAGGGCTACCTGTTCCTCGGCTACGTGCACAAGGCGCTGGGGCGGCCGGACAAGGCCGAGAAGCAGTTTGAGAAGGCGATTCAGGCGAACCCCGACTGCACCGAAGCGCTCCGCGAGCTGCGCCTGCTGGGCAAGCCCAGGCGGTGAGCCGATGCGGCTGCGGGAGCGGTTCGAGCTCAACCGGCCCCTCGAGGAGCTCGAGCTGGCGCTCGTGCGCGCCTCGCTCGCGTCGCCCGCGCTCGTCAGCGCCCACGAAGAGGCGGTGCTGCGCAGCGCGCTGTCGCTCGCTCGCCTCTACAAGGTGCGTGAGGGACCGCGCGACGTGGGGGTCGGCGCCTTCCTCGAGCCCTTTCGCTTCGAGGTGACCCGGCGGCTCGAGCCGGCGTTGGGGCCCCGCGCCGGGCGCGTCGACCGGGCGCTGCTGATGCCGCACGTTCGCGAGCTCAAGGCGCGCACCCTCGAGACCCACGCTGCGCTGCTCCGCCACTTCCGCGACCGGCTGTCACCCGAGGCGGTCGACCGTGAGCTGCGCGAGAAGGCGCTGGTGCTGGTGCTCGGCGGCGGGGGCGGTACCGCCTACGTGTACCTGGGCGCGATGGCGCTGCTCGACGAGTACGGGCTGACGCCGAGGTTGCTCTCGGGCACCTCGATGGGCGCCATCCTGGCGCTGTTCCGCTCGCGCATGCGGCGCTTCGAGCAGGACGAGGTGGTGAACATCGTGCGCACGCTGTCGTGGCGGCGCCTGTTCCGGGCCGTGTCGACCGAGAACCGCTACGGGGTGCCGGCGGCGCTGCGGCTGTTCCTGCGCTCCGGCATCGGGCGGTGGTTCGGCGTCGACACCCACGGCGGCGAGGCGCTCGAGCTGCGCCAGCTCCCCGTCACGACGCTCATCACCGTCAGCGGCATTCGCGCCGGTCGGCTGCCCCGCCCGCTCGAGTTCTACGAGACGCTCACGGCGGCGGCGCCCGACCGCCTGCTCAACCCGAGGGTGCTGCCCGGCTGGGTCGCCGCGCTCTGGGAGTTCGCGACGCACCCCGAGATCCTCGCGCGCGTCACCCTCGGCGCCGACGAGGGCACCGACGCCTTCGACGCCGTCGACGCCGCTGGCTTCTCGAGCGCCCTGCCCGGCATCATCCACTACGACGTGCTGCGCGAGGCCCCCCGCATGCACGGGCTGCTCGCCGCCCTCTTCGAGCAGAAGCGCCTGGCCCGGCTGGTCGACGGCGGGCTGGTCGACAACGTGCCGTCGAAGGCCGCCTGGCGGGCGGTGCACACCGGCCTCATCGGCACCCGCAACGCCTTCGTGCTGGCGCTCAACGGGTTCGCGACGAAGCTCTCGACGCCGCTGTGGTTGCCGCTGCAGCGCCTGGCCGAGCTCAACGTGGCGCGCGCGCGGCCGTGGGCCCACCTCACCCTCGACTTCGCGCGGACGCTGGGCGCGCTGTCGGTGGTGCCGAGGGTCGACGAGCTCATCGACGCCATCGAGTGGGGCCGCGCGCAGCTCGCGCCGAGCCTCCCGCTCATCGCCCGCATGGTGGCCCCGCTGCCCCGCATCAGCTGACGCGTCAGTCGCGCGCCTCAGGGAGCACCACGTGAAAGGCCGTGCCGTCGGGCCCGGTCTCGAACTCCAGCCGCCCGCCCATCTCCTCGGCGATCTCCTTGCAGATGGACAGGCCGAGGCCGGTGCCCTTGCCGACGCCCTTCGTGGTGTAGAACGCCTCCCACATGCGCCGCTGCACCTCGGGAGGAATGCCCGTGCCGTGGTCGCGGACGGTGATTCGCACCAGGCCGCCCTCGGCCACCGCGCGGACCTCGAGCTTGCGCCTCCGGCGCTCCACCCCACCCATCGCGTCGAGCCCGTTCTGCATCAGGTTGAGGAGCACCTGGCCGAGCGCCGAGGGTGAGCCGATGAGCTCGGGCAGCAGCGGAATCGACGCGACGATCTCGCACTCGCTCTTCTTCGCCCCCTTGAAGATGGTGATGGCCTCTTGAACGGCCCGGGAGCAGTCGAAGCGCACCTTCTCGTCGCGCCGTCGCGCGGTGCCCTTGAGGGCCTGCACGATGGTCTCGATGCGCGAGACCCCCTCGATCGACTCGCTGACGATCTCTTCGAACTCGGCGGCGCCGGGCGGGAGCGGCGCGGCCCCCTCGCGCAGCTCGGCGATCTCGGCCTTGAGCGAATGCAGGTTCGACGTGAGGAAGGCCAGCGGGTTGTTGATCTCGTGGGCCACGCCGGCGACGAGCTGACCGATGGTGGCGAGCCGATCGCGCTGGGTGGCGACCTCGAGCGCGCGGGCCGCCGAGGCCTCGACCACCGCCACGTCGCTGACGGCGCCGATGGCGTCGACGAGCCCCTGCACCAGGCGAATGGCGCCCTCGCTCAACCCCTCGGCCGGAGCGGTGACGCACACCAGCCCTCGACGGGTACGCGCGCCCATCGGGAACACCAGTACCGCCGCGTCGGCGCCGCACGCGAACGGGAGCGTGAACTTCGTCCGCGAGAGGTGGGGCACGTGCAGCTCGCGCTGCTGCGCCCAGGCGAGGCTGAGCAGGCAGGTGGGCTGCGGCGCGTCGAGCCGCACCCCGCGCGAGCGCTCGTCGGGCCGCAGACCGCCCGAGGCCTCGCACACCAGCGCCAGCTCGCGGTGCTCGAAGCAGGCGACCTGCGTCTGCGGCAGTTGCTCCCGGACGACGTCGATGGCCTTCGTGAAGGCCTCTCTCTTCGACGACGACGACGCCATCGAGCGGATGACCGCGCGCAGCACGGCCGCCTCGGCCTTCGCCTTCTCGAGCCGCCGGCGGTCGAACGCGGCGACGAAGCCCGGACCATCGCGGTCGGGGGCGACGGTCACCACCACCTGCTCCGAGGCGCTCACCCGGGCCGACGTCTGCACGCAGGCCCGTCGCGCCGCCGCGTCGTCGAACGCCGCTCGCAGGGCCGCCTGGACGAGCGGCGACTCGAGCGCGTCTTCAGCCGCTCCGTTCTGCTCCAGCACCTCGCCAGCCGGCCCCAGCCAGGCGAGGCCCACCGGCAGCGCGTCGGTGAACGAACGAAAGGCCCCGGTGGGCACCGATGACGTCTCGTCCTCACCCGGATTCATGGGGTTGACAGTGTGCAACAAATTGACCCGTCGGAACCATGGCGCGGGGTGAGTCAATCGCCCGATCTCGGGGTCGCGGCGACCCCACTGGTCAACACATGGAAATGACGAGAAACGGTGACGTGGGGCGCTGCAACAAGCTCGAGGGCGACTCTCGTCACCCGCGTGGCGCGTCACCCGAGTGACTGGGATTCGCTGGCCTTCTGGCGCTGGCAAGCGGGTTGCTCAAGCTCCCGGTGAACCGGCGTACCCACGCCACGCCCCAGGGAGGGGACCCCTTGACCTTCGCACTCACCAACGTGACGCCGGCCCCGGTGCTCGACTCACCCTCGCTGGTCCACGCGCCCGGCTCGCCGCTCGAAGAGGTGATCAAGGCCGTCTCACGCATGGCGCCGACGGACTCGACGGTGCTGCTGACGGGCGAGACGGGCACGGGCAAAGAGGTGGTCGCGCGCTACGTGCACGATCACAGCGCCCGCGCGCGGCGTCACTTCGTGCCGGTGAACTGCGGCGCGATCCCCGAGACGCTGCTCGAGAGTGAGCTCTTCGGCCACGTGCGCGGGGCGTTCACCGGGGCGGTGGCCAACCGCAAGGGGCGCGTGGCGATGGCCGAGGGGGGCACCCTCTTCCTCGACGAGATCGGCGAGATGCCGCTGCCGCTCCAGGTGAAGCTGCTGCGGCTGCTCCAGGAGCGCACGTACGAGCCGGTGGGCAGCGCCGAGAGCGTGACGGCCAACTTCCGCCTCATCGCGGCGACGAACCGAAACCTCGCGCTCGAGGTCGAGGCCGGGCGCTTCCGCCGCGACCTCTACTACCGGTTGATGGTGTGCCCCGTCGAGCTGCCGCCGCTGCGCGCGCGCAAGGCCGACGTGCTCGCGCTCTTCAGCCACTTCTGGCGTCAGCGCGGTGAGACGCGGCCGGTCGAGCCGGCGGCGCTGCGCGCCATCGAGCTGCACCCGTGGCCGGGCAACGTGCGCGAGCTCGAGAACCTGGTCGAGCGGGTGTCGGTGTGCACCGAGGGGCCGGTCATTCGCGTGACGGATCTGCCGCAGCCGGTGCGCCAGGCGGCGATGGCCGTCGGCGATCTGAGCGCGCCCTCGCTCTCGCTCGTCCCGCCCCCGCCCCCGTCGGCGCCCCAGGCGTTCGCGGCCGACCTGGCCCCGGTCGCGGCGCCGGCGCAGGGGGCCGAGGCCGCTCCCGCCGAGGGGTCGCTGCCGGCGATGCCGCCCGTGGCGGTGCCGGTGCCCGAGAAGCTCTTCGCCGACGCGACCGCGGCCCGGCTGCCGATCGACCTGCCGTCGCTGCTGCGCACGCTCGAGGACACCTACATCGCCGCGGCGCTCCAGCAGGCGGGCGGTAACCGCAAGGCCGCGGCCGACCTGCTTGGGCTGCAGCGCACGACGCTCGTCGAGAAGCTGCGCCGCCGCGCGCGTGACTCGCAGGCCGCCTGATCGACTCCCAAGCCCCCGTCACCAAGAGAGGAACGCCTCGTGCTCGCCGTCGCCGTCACCGCCCTCGTCAGCGCCGCCCCGATGACGGGGTTCTCGGCGGCCGTCGAGCGGCTGCTGCTCGAGCGCACGGGCGGGCCGGCGACGGCGCAGGTCGACCCGCTGCTGCGGACCATCGTGCTCACGGGCGCTCGCCCGGCGGCGAAGCAGAAGAGCCAGCTGTGCCCCGACGTCGAGGCGCGCCGGGGAGGCGTGGCGCTGCGGTGCACCTCGCGCCGCCTCGCCGCCGCAGTCACCCAGACCGCGCAGGGAACCTTCCTCGACCTGCGGCTGCTGCGCGGCGTCGCCCGGGGGCCGCTGGCCGACGCGGTGCCCCTCAAGCCCTGGGCGCTGGAGGACCTCGGCGTGCGCGAGGCCTGCCCGGGGACGAGCGACTTCGCGAAGGCCGAGTGCCTGCTCGGCCAGGGGCGGGTCGACGAAGCCGCGCCCCTGTACACCGCCGCCCTGAAAGGGCGCGACGTCCTGCTCGCGCGAGTCCGTCTCGGCGACGTGGCGCTGCACCGCGGCGACGCCGACGGCGCGCTCTCCTGGTTCACCTCCGTGAAGGCCGCCGGGTCGACGCGGCGGCTGGCCGACCTGAGGGCCTGCGACCTCACGGGCAACTGCCTGCAGCTGCCGTTGCCGACAGTCGCCGCGCTCCCGGCCAGCTTCGAGCTCGAGGCCTCGCTGCACGTGCTGCGGTACGAGCTGTCACTGGAGCGCGACAAGCAGGCGATGGAGCGGCTCGTCGGGCTGCTCGACGCACGGCAGCCCGTCTGCCAGCGCAGCCGCCGGTTCTGCCAGAAGGCCGTGACGGCCGCGCTCGCCTCTGACGACGGTGAGGCCGTGATGCTGGCCCTGTCGGTCTTCACGGCGGCACGGCTGGGCGAGGGCGTCGAGGGCGTCGAGGTGTCTCGGGCCGCGGCGACGGCCGCCGAGACGGCCGGTGCGCCAGCCTTCGCAGCCGCCGTGCTCGCGGCCACCTCGGCCCGGCTGCCGGCCGTGGAGCTCGACCTGCACCTGCAGCGGGTCGCGAGGCTCTACCTGGCCGCCGGTGACACGGTGCGCGCAGGCACGGTCGTCGAGTACGCGGCGCAGAAGCTCCCTCCGTCAGCCAGCCGCACCCGGGCCTGGCGGGCGCTGACCGAGGCCGTCGAGGGGCCTGACGCCGGGCCCGCCGGCGCGCCGCGCACCATCGCGGCGCAGCTGCCCCACCTCACCGAGTCCGTCGAGAGCGCCCGCGAGCTCGCCCGCGCCACCCTGGTGCGGGCCCTCGCCTCGGCGCCGCCGCCCCCCGCTTCGCCCTCGCCCGGAGAGACGCCATGAACGACTTCGTCTCGAACAGCCGCGCC
>JADCJJ010000080.1 GCA_020247085.1 Myxococcaceae bacterium
TGGGCACGTCCGTCTCGTGGGGCCTTGAGCGACTCCTGCACGCACCGAGACCGCCTCCCCACACAGCCTCTCCCCCACGTCCGCCGCCACCTCGCCTCTTGCCCCTCACCCCGGTTTCGTGGGTTGTTCCTCCTGTCCGTATAGCTTTCAATATGGATCCACTCCTGCGTCACGAGCAGCCGGCGTGCAGCAGCTCCAGCAAGCGCTGAATAAAGCGCGCACGAAGCCATGAACACCGACTACCTGGGTGTCGACTATGTACCCGAGCAGATGGCCTACCGTGTCGAGCTGTCTATTCCGGGTCGCGAGCCCTACGAGGACTACTTCGGTGATGAAGAGTCTGCTGCGTTGGTCCGCGAACTCGTGATCCTGACGCGAGGTCTTGAGGACTCGCGGAACTTCGGAGAACAAACGCTCGAATCCATTTGTGCGCGCCTCCGCAGGCTTCTTGTCGAGCGCGAACTGTGGGCCTTGCCCGACGCTCTAACGTGGCTTGCCCAAGTCGGTATGACCCCCGAACGTTTTGAAGATGTGAGTTCCGAAAACTCTGACCGGTCCCGTTCCGGAAATTCTCGCCGGTCGCAAGGCCGGGCGGACGCGGCAGAACGACGGGATGCACAGCATGGTGAAGAGACACAGCGTGAAGGTGCTGCGCGAGGCGGGACACAGCCAGCGAGAGGTGGCCGAACGCCTCGACGTCAGTGAGCGCAGCGTGCGGGACATCGAGCACGAGCCGGTCATCCAGTCGCTCGATGACGTGGCCGAGAGGAAGCGAAGAGCTGTGGGTCGACCCTCGAAGGTCGAGCCATGGCGAGAGCGCGTGCAGGCGATGGTGGCCGCCGAGCCATCATTGATGGGGCTCGAGGTCCTCAGGCGGCTGCGAGAAGACGGGTACAGCGGAGCGAAGAGCGCGCTGTACGCGTTGCTCAGCGAGGTCAGGCCGAAGCAGGAGCAGCCTCTGGTGCGCTTCGAGGGTGTCGCCGGCGAGTTCTGCCAGCATGACTTCGGGGAAGTGGACGTGCGCTTCGTCGACGGGGCGCTGCGCCGTTTCCACTTCTTCGCCTCACGACTGAAGTACTCGCGAATGACGGCTGTGACGTTGGTGCCCGACCAGCGGGTCGAGTCTCTCGTGCGGGCGCTGGTCGGCCACTACGAGCTCTTCGGCGGTGTGCCGCTGCTCTCGGTCTTCGACCGCCCGAAGACGGTGGCCCTCGAGTGGAAGAAGGACGGAACGGTGACGAAGTGGAATCCGACCTTCCTCGCAGTCGTGGCCGAACTCAGCGTCGGCGTCGAGCTCTGCTGGCCGTACCAGCCGCGGCAGAAGGGCAGCGTCGAGAACCTGGTCGGCTGGGTGAAGGGGAGCTTCTTCAAGCAGCGCCGCTTTCTCGACGAGGACGACCTTCGACGGCAGTTGGCGGCGTGGCACCACGAAGTGAATGAGGAACGTCCCTCTCGAGCGACGAGAGAAGTGCCCGCGGTCCGCATGAAGCGCGACGAGGCAGCCCGGCTGCGGCCGGTACGCATCGCCAGCTCGGCGCTCGAGCTGCGCTTTCCTGCCTACGTCGGGCCCACGGGCATGGTGACGTACGAGACGTGCCGCTACTCGATGCCCCCGACGGCGATGGGCTTCTCCGGCACGCTGTACCTGGGTGTCTCGACGGTGCGCATCGTGGCCGGCCGCTACTCGGCGACGCACCCGCGCATCGTCGAGCCGCATGGCGTCTCCATCCTGCCCGAGCATCGAGCTGCCGCACTCAGCGCGACGAGCGCCCGAAGAGCTCGCGACTACCTCAAGCGCGAGCACCTCTTCGCCCTGGGCAACGACGTCGTCGACTACCTCACCGAGGTCATCCACCGCCGCCCGCAACGCTGGCAGCGCGACGTCAACGTGCTGCACGAGCTGCTGAGCATCTACGGCGACGACGCACTGCGGGCCGCCATCATCCGCGCAGCGGCCGGCTCGACCTGGGGTGCCGAGTACGTCGCTCATCAACTGCGTGAGGACCGAGTGCTGCAGATGAGCTTCGACGGAGAGGCGGTGCGCCAATGAGCACCATCGACGTCGACGCCATGCTGAAGCGCCTTCACCTCGCGAACGCTCGCCGCACCTGGCGCGACCTCTGCGCGCGCGCCGAGAAGGAAGACTGGACCTACCAGCACCTGCTCGAGGTGCTCTTCTCGGAGGAAGTCGCCCAGCGACAACAGACTCGTCTGTCCCGCGTCACTCGCGACGCCGGCTTCCCCTTCCTGAAGACGGTCGACGACTTCGACTTCACCTTCCAGTCGACCCTGCGCATCTCGATGCTCGGCACGATGCTCTCTCCGGACTTCTTCACCCAGGGGCAGAACGTCGTGCTCCACGGCCGGCCGGGTCGAGGGAAGACGCACCTGGCCATCGCCATCGCCTACCGAGCCATCCAGCTCGGCTTCGACGCGCGCTTCGTGACAGCTGCCGAGCTCATCGACGACCTCTCTGGCGCCGGCGCTCAGGGCCGTCTGCGCGAGGCGCTCGTGCAGTACGTGCAACCCCACGTGCTCGTCGTCGACGAGGTGGGCTACCTCGCATACGGCGACGACGCCGCGAACGTGCTCTTCCACGTCGTCAACGAGCGCCACCTCAAGCGTCGCTCGATGATCTTCACGACCAACAAGGCCCTCAAGAAGTGGGGCCGCGTGCTGCATGACGACGACCTCGGTGACGCCATCGTCGACCGCGTGCTTGAGCGAGGTCGCGTGCTCAAACTCGACGGCCCATCAGTGCGCAGCAAGCACGTCGACCCAGCAGATTTCGAAGACGATTCTCAGCTACAACAACCGGCAGAAGTTTCCGGAAAACACCGGCAGTCTTTTTCGGAACCCACA
>JADCJJ010000081.1 GCA_020247085.1 Myxococcaceae bacterium
AGTACGCCCCCGACGGCTCGCGGGCCCTCGAGATCGCCGTGCTGCGTCACCCCGACGTCGTCCTCTTCGACGAGCACTGCCGCCTGATCGACGCGAGATCGTTCGGGCAGATCCTGCTGACGAACCCGCGCACCGACGACATCCCCGTCGTCGTCACCACCAGCGCCCGGGAGCTCGACGCCTACCGGCACTTCCGCGGCGGCGCACTGCAGAAGCCGTTCAACGTCGACGAGGTGCTCTCGCGCATCGACCACCTCTGCCGGCGGGCCGAGGCGGCGAGCGAGATCAAGGGCAACACCCGGGAGATCGAGGGCGGGCTGTCGCAGCTCCCCCTGCCTGATCTCCTGCAGATCCTCGCCATGAACCGGCGGACGGGGCGGCTGTCGCTGAGCAACGGCGCCGAGCAGGGTGAGATCCACCTCAACCAGGGCGCGCCGGTGAACGCGCGGCTCGGCGCGCTCGAGGGCGAGAAGGCGCTGTTCCGCCTGGTGGCATGGCGCGAGGGCACGTTCGCCTTCTCGCCGGGGCCTCCGAGCCTGCGCACGCCGGTGGACCGCACCATGGAGGGCGTGCTGCTCGAGGGCATGCGCCAGTCGGATGAGCGCGAGCGGCTCCTCGCCGGGCTCCCGCCGCTGGGGCAGCTCGTTCAGCTCGCCGCCGGCGCCGCCGACCCCGTCGAGCCGCACCCGGTGACGGCCGAGGTGCTGGCGTGCCTGCGGGTGCCCCGCCGCCTCTCCGAGGTGCTGGACCTGGCGAGCGCGCCCGATCTCGAGGTGCTGTCGGCCCTCGGAGCGCTGCTGGCGAGCGGCCACGTCGAGAAGGTCGCCGGCTCGGAGCTGCCCCGGGCCCCGCTGCTGGCGGCCGCCGAGGTGCACGCGCTCCGGGGGAAGTTGATGCGTGGCCGCAGCGCCCGCGCGGTGCTGGTGACGAAGGTGGTGGTGTGCGGCTCCGGCTCGGGCGCCGGGCGGTGGTTGCTCAAGGCCCTCCCGCAGGTGACGACGGCGAGCGGCGAGCCGCAGGCCGTCCGCAGCAGCTTCGGCACCCTCGGGCGCATCGACGTCAGCGAGGTGCTCCGCGTCGACCTCGTCGTGGTGCCGACGGCCGAGGCCGCGCGGCCCCTCTGGCGCCCCTTCGCCTCGAATGCCGTCGGCGCGCTGGTGCTCGAGGAGTCCGACGCCGTGCCCGAGGCGCTGCGCGGAGCGCCGCTGGGCGTCGCCGTCGTCTCGACCGACATCTCCACCTGCATCCGAGCGCTCTTGCTCGCGGCCCTTCAGCAGCCACCGCCAGAGGTGCCCGAGACGGTGGTGGCGCGCTTCCTGGGGTTGGCGTGACCCGCGTGTCGCCCCCGCCCCGGGGCGTGGAGCGAGCGGCCTCGTCGAGCCGCTGACTTGGACGCGTCACGTCCGTGGCCGCGGGCGTGCATCGCTCGATGCACATGAAGCCGCTCCTCGACACCCCGGCGAAGAACGACGACGTGCACCGGGCGCGGGACGAGGCCGGCGAGGCCCGGGCGCGTCGCCGTGAAGGTCGCGACCGGCAGCCGAGAGGGCCGGCGTGGGCGACGGCGAGGGACGCCGAAGGGGTCGCCTGACGGACCTCAACGACCCAGCGCCAGTCGCGCCTCCGGTAGCGTGAGGAGCAGCTCGAACTCGGCCTCGCTCAGGTACGCGGTGCGCGTCGAGTCGAGCCGCGAGCGGGGCACGACGATCGTCACACGCCCAGGCAGGTCCGGGCTCCGCGAGACGACGGGTGCGTCACCGCTGGCGCGGCAGGCCGAGAGCTCATCGGCGAGGGCCTCGAGGCGCCGCGCCAGCGCGAGCGCCTGCCGCCCCTCGGGGTTGTCGAAGGTGTGGAAGTGCCTGTTCCGCGAGAGGCCCGACGCGGGGTCGAAGAGCCTCTCGACGAGCCGGCGCACGAAGGGGTCCATCGACTCGACACGGTAACACCGCTACGGTGCCGCCCGTCATGAGTGCCCCCAGGGGTCTGGCTTTCTTCGCGGCGTTCGCGCTGATGGCATGCCCCGAGGAGCGCCGGGCGGAAGAGGCGCGGCAGGCCCGCTCGGCGGCCCAGCTCGTGGCCGAAGGGCGCGCGGAGCTGGCGCGGAACCGGCCCGAGCGCGCCATCGCGAGGTTCAAGGAAGCGATGAGCCTGGCGCCGGGAGAGCTCGACCCCTACCTGCAGCTCGCCGAGGCCTACCGCCTGGCCGGCAACGAGGCGGGCGCCATCTTGACGCTCAAGCAGGCCGAGGAGGTAGCCGGCGGGCGTGACCCGAGCCTCAAGCGGGCCCGTGCCGACCTGCTGCTCAAGGTGCACCAGTACAAGCCGGCCATCACCGAGTTCCTCGCCTTGCGCGACATGGACGTGCTCACCGACGCCGAGCTGCGCATGGTGGCGGTGCTGCTCGCGCACGAGGGGCGCATCGACGAGGCGTACCGCACGCTCGACCCCATCTTCGCCCGGTCGCCCGACGACGAGGCGACGAAGACGGTCGAGGCCGAGATCCTGCTCATCGACGGCCGGGAGGTCGAGGCGGCGAAGCTGATGGACCGGCTCATCGACCTGCACCCCAACCTCACGCCGGCCCGCGTGCTGCGCGCGCGCTACTTCCGGGCGAATGGCCAGCTCGAGGCGGCCGACGCCGATCTGCTCGCTGTGAACGACGCCGACCGCGCCGCGCCCGAGGTCGTCACCGCGCGCACCCGCGTGCTCAACGATCTCGGGCGGCACGACGAAGCGGCGCAGCTGGTCGAGCCCCTGCTCAATGAGGACCCCCGCGCGCCGAGCCTGCTGGCGCTGCTCGCGCAGACGCGGCTCCGGCAGGACCGCGGCGCCGAGGCCCAGGCGCTGATCGACCGCGCCCTCGGGGAGAACGCCCGCTTCGCCCCCGCCCTGACCGTGCGCGGCGAGTCCTTCGAGCAGGGCGGGAACTACGACTCGGCGATCGCCGACTACGAGACGGCGCGGCGCTCGGACCCCACCTTCACGCCGCCGCTCAGCCGGCTCTGGCCGCTGTACCTGAAGCTGAAGCGGAGCGGCGACGCCATGACGACGCTCGAGACGCTCGTCTTCCTCGGCGAGGCGACCCCGAAAGAGAAGATCGAGCTGGCCCGGCTGTACGTCGACAGCAACACTGACTTCAAGCGCGCCAGCAAGCTGGTGACCGAGGCGCTGCGCCGCGACCCACGGAGCGCCGATCTGCTCAGGCTGAAGGCGAGGATTGACAAGGCGCTCGCGCCAAAGAGCCCCGGCATCATCATCATGAAGCACCGCTGAGCCGCCGGGCGTCGCGCGCCCGCCCGCGCCTCAGACGAGCCCCGGCGGCAGCCCCCCCTGGGACAGCAACGGGTCGCCGAACGACGTCACGTCTGTGAAGCCCATGAAGTGGAAGCAGGGCACGAGCAGATCCGCGAACGAGTTGCGCTGCTGGCCGGCCAGGTTGACGAAGCGGCCGGTGCGGAAGAGCCGCTTCGCGCCGCCGCCGAACATGACGAGGTTGTTGCTGTTGCCGTGGGTGTCACCCTGCGCCAGCTCGCTCCAGTGGACGATGAGCGTGTTGTCGTACACCGACTGGCCCTGCCCCTCGGGGATCGCCTTGAGCTCGGCGTAGAGCCCGTCGACGGTGCGCTGGTGCAGCGCGCGCATGATCTGCCGGATGCGGCCGAACGCGGTGGCCGACGAGTCGTGCGAGATGGTGTGGTGCCCCTCGGTGTGTCCGAGCTCGCGGTAGATGCGGTCTGAGGTGTTCCCCGACCAGTTGAAGTTGATCGACCGGGTGAGATCGCACGCGAACGCCATGGCCGAGATCTTCGCGAACAGGCGGCCGATCTCCCACCAGTTGGCGGCGTCGTAGGGGTCCCTCGGGGCGCCGGTCGTGAAGGTGGTGCACTGGGGCACCTGGGCGGCCATGCCCGACAGCGACCGCTCGAGCTCCCGCACCGACTCGGCGTGGAGCTCGAGGCGCCGCCGGTCGTCGACCGAGAGCCTGGGCCCCAGCTCGGCCAGTTCGGCCTTGACCGCGTCGAGCGCCGACTGCCGCATCGCAAGCCGCCGGAGCGCTGCCTCGCGCGCCGCAGGGTCGACCGACGCGAAGATGCGCGTGTACGCGGCGAACGGGTCGGTCTCGGGGGGAATGGGGCTCTGGGTGCCCTGGGGCCCGCGGTGGGAGTGCTGGTTCCAGATGTTGTTGCCTCGATCGCCCACGCGGAAGTTGAAGTGTGCGAAACGCACCGAGGCGCTGGCCGCCTGCACGCGCTCGCCGATGACCCGATCGATGCTGGGGCCGAGCACGTAGCCGATCGTCTGCCCCTGTTGCCCCCCGATGGGGAACGAGCCCGAGCCCGAGCGCCAGGGCGCGAGGGCCGAGCCGCCCTGCTGGTGCCCGTCGGCCCGCTGCCCCGCAGGCAGGCGGTAGTGGTACTTGTCGACACCCTCGACGAACAGCATGTCGGCGCGGTGCGGTTGGTAGGGCGCGAGGAACTCGTCGAGCACGAAGTTGGTCTCGTGCCTCGTGCTGAAGCGCCGGCTCTCCTGGTCGCCGTTGGCGGTGAAGACCCAGAGCACCCGGCGCGGCGGAGCGGCCTGGGGCTGGGCGCGGGCCGCCCGGGGCAGCAGCGACTCGAGGAAGGGTAGGGCGACGATGACCCCGCCGGCCCCCAGCAACCTTCGGCGCGTGAAGCGGCTCATGGCGTCACCCCGGGCGTGTAGAGGAAGTCGTCGGTCTGGGTGAGCGCCACGAAGAGCTCGCGCACGTTCCAGCTCAAGCCCTTGAAGCGCTCGAGGGCGCGCTGGCGGCTGCAGAGATCACCCGGCTCCTCCTGCCGGCCGTGCCCGAAGCGGAACAGCTGGGTGACGAGGCACTCCCTCGCCTCGTCGCTGGCCGACAGCCGCTGCATCAGGTGCAGGCCGCTGGTGACGGGGCCATTCGCGTCGCGGGTGGCGTTGATGGCGCCGAGGGTCTTCACCGGGCGCCCGCCCTCGTCGCGCGTGCGCTCCCGGCCGACGGCGTCGACGTTCTCGAAGGGCTCGCCGAGCGGGTCGAGGAGCGCGTGACAGCCCGAGCACGAGGGGTTGGTGCGGTGCTGGGCGAGCCGGTCGGCCTGGCTGAACTCGCCCGAGATGGGCTGCAGGTTGAGCGGCACGTCGTCGGGCGGCGAGGGCACCGTTTGACAGAGCAGTTGCGTGCGCACCCGCAGGCCGCGGTTGACGATGCTGGTCCTCGACTGCTTGTCGTGGCTCACCAGTGCAGCCGTGGCCATGAAGAGGCCTCCGCGCAGGCCCGACCCGAGCACGTGCCGCTGCCACTGCGCGCCGGTGATGCCTTGAACGCCGTAGTGCCGGGCGAGGTCCTGGTTGAGGAAGGTGACGTTCGACGTCATCAGCGCGTCGAACGAGCCGTCGCCCTCGAGCACGGTCCTGGCGACGAACTGGTGCGCCTCTTCGCGCAAGAGCGTCGCAAGCGAGGGCGGCAGGCTGGGGAAGACGGCCGGGTCGCGGCGCAGCGGTGCCAGCTCGTCGATGTCGAGCCACTGCTCGAAGAACGAGAAGAGGCGATCGGCCTTCGGGTCCGCGAGCAAGCGGCGCGCCTCGCGCTCGACGTCGGCGGCCGAGGTCAGGCGACCGGCGCGCGCCGCCTCGAGCAGCGCGTCGTCAGGCGCCGACTGCCAGAAGAAGAAGGACAGCCGCGAGGCGAGCTCGTACGGCCCCAGCGCGCGCACGCCGGTACCCGCCCCGTCCAGCTCGAGCCGGTACAGGAACTTCGGTGCCTGAAGCACCGCGCCCACGACCCACTCCATGCCGGTGCGGAAGTCGGCGCCCATCGCGCCGCGGCGCCAGATGGCCAGGTAGCGATCGAGGTCGGCGGAGGAGGGCGGCCGGCGGAAGGCGCGGTTGAGCAGGCGCTCGATCGACTGGCGGGCGCAGGCTTCGCCCTGGCCGACCGGGCACGCCACGAGTCGGGGCAGGGCCGCGCTCGTCGTCACCTGCACCGCCACGGCCTCAGCCGCCTGCTGGTACTTCTGCATCATCACCGGCTTCACGTCGAGGAAGCGGGCGCCGTTGCGGAACCCGAGCGACACCGGATCCTGAAGGAAGCCGGACACCACCTCGCGGGCGAGCGTGGCGTTGCCGAACAGGTCCGCAACCGCGTTCTCGTACTCCTCGTGCGACAGCCGTCGCGTCGGCGCGGTGCCGGGCGCGGGGTTCGGGGCGCAGGCCGTCACGACGGGCGGCGTCATCGGGGTGGGCCCGGGCGGTGGCGTCGTCGCGCCGTCAGGGCCCGGCAGGGCTCCCGGGGGCATCGACACCTCGAACCTGTGCCCCCCCGTGATGGCTCCGTCACAGGCCGCCAGGGCCAGCAGGCACAGGACGCTGAGGTATCGTCGTTCCATGACTCTCCACCGCCCCAGCGAGGAGTGTGCCACGAGGCCCGGGCTCCCAGAGGCTTGATCTTCTGAATTATCCAGCTTCACGCGCTGCAACCTCGAGGTTGCAGGTGTGCACCTGCGGGGTGGGCTCGGGTGGACATCGACTTCACACGTCGCTCCGTGACCTTCGACGACGCCGCCGGCCCGTGCCATTCTGTCGCGACTGCGAAGGGTCCCGCGCGCATGGGAGAAGAAGCGAACAAGACTGAGCGACCGACCGAGGCCGAGCGCCGCGCGCGGCTCGCCTCCGAACGGGTCGACCTGCTCGAGCGCCGGGTCGACCAGGCGTTCGCCGAGCGGGCCCTGGCGCTCAACGCCCTGGTGCACGCCAGCTACAGCAACGAGAACCCCGAGTCGGGGTTCGAGAGCAACGAGCGCCTCGAGCTGCTCGGTGACGCGGTGGTCGACCTCGCCATCACCCACCGACTCATGGAGCGCTTCCCAAGGGCCAGCGAGGGCGAGCTGTCGAAGCTGCGCGCCCGCATCGTCAACGAAGAGGGGCTGGCCCGCATCGCGCGGGCGCTGAAGCTCGGTGAAGTGCTGCTGTTGGGCCGCGGCGAGGAGCTGACCGGCGGTCGCGAACGCGCCTCGGTGCTGGCCGACGCCCTCGAGGCCGTCATCGCGGCGCTGTTCCTGTCGAACGGCCTGCCTTCGGTGATGCGCTTCGTCGACGTCGTGTTCGCAGAAGCCCTCGACGGCGTCGCGCATGGACGGCAGGGGCAGGACCACAAGACGCTCCTCGGCGAGCTCGCCCAGCGGCTCTACAAGGTGCCCGCCCGGTACCGGGTCGTCGGCGAGGAGGGGCCCGACCACGAGAAGATCTTCGAGGTCGAGGTGTCGATCGGCCCTGAGGTGTACGCGCGCTCGAGGGGGCGCTCGAAGAAAGAGGCCGAGCAGGCGGCTGCGCAGGCCACCCTGGCCATGCTGGCGCCCGGCACCCCGGCGAAGTCGGGCGACGAGCCGGCGCCCTGACGAAAATCACCTTGGAGGGTCGGGGGCGCGGGCGGTACCTTGCGCGCTGCATGCGAACTCCACGACTCCTCGGCGCGGCGCTGCTCCTGGCGCCCACCCTCGCCCTCGCGCAGGGCCCCTTCACGAAGCTCGCCCTCGAGGGCAAAGATCTCTACGCCACGCTGACGACCACCCAGGGTGACGTCGTCATCCGCTTCTTCGCCAAAGACGCGCCGAAGACGGTGGCCAACTTCGTGGGCCTGGCGGCGGGCGAGAAGGAGTTCGTCGACCCGAAGACGGGGAAGCCGACGAAGCGCCCCTTCTACGATGGGCTGTCGTTTCACCGCGTCATCCCCGACTTCATGATCCAGGGCGGTGACCCCGAGGGCACCGGTCGCGGCGGGCCCGGCTACGCCTTCGAAGACGAGTTCCAGTCGGGGCGCGCCTTCGACAAGGTCGGGCTGCTGGCGATGGCGAACCGGGGCCCTGCCACCAACGGCTCCCAGTTCTTCATCACCACGTCGACGCCGGCGCACCTCACCGGCAGGCACACCATCTTCGGTGAGGTGATCTCGGGCTACGAGAACGTCGTCAAGCTCGGCCAGGTGCCGCGCGGCGCGATGGATCGGCCGACGGTCGACCAGAAGCTCGTCAAGGTGACCATCAGCGAGAAGGCGCCGGCACCGAAGAGGGAGAAGAAGAAGTGAGGCGCGCCCTGCTGTTCGCCACGCTGGCCGTGGCCGCCTGCAAGAAGGACTCGGCGCCCCCGACGGCCACCGCACCGGGCCCCATGGCGCCGGCGGATTCGTGGACGGGCAAGGCCGAGGCTGGCAAGCCGCTCTACGCGGTGATGAAGACCAGCCAGGGCGACGTCACGCTCAAGCTCTGGTCCGACCGAACCCCGAAGACGGTGGCCAACTTCGTCGGCCTCGCCTCGGGCGAGAAGGACTGGAAGAACCCCGCCACCGGCGAGCGCAAGAAGGGCGCGAAGTTCTACGACGGCCTCACCTTTCACCGCGTCATCGACGGCTTCATGATTCAGGGCGGCTGCCCGCTCGGCACCGGCACCGGCGACCCCGGCTACTCCTTCGAGGACGAGTGCCAGAAGGGCTGCCTGTTCGACAAGGTGGGCCTGCTGGCCATGGCCAACGCCGGCCCCAACACCAACGGCTCACAGTTCTTCATCACCACCTCGATGCCCACCTACCTCAACGGGAAGCACACCATCTTCGGCGAGGTACTCAAGGGCTACGAGGTGGTCGAGGCCATCTCGCGGGCGCCCAAGAACCCGATGGACAAGCCGCTCCAGCCCATCACCATCGTCGGCATCACGCTGTCTGACACGCAGCCGTAGCTCACTGAAGAGGGAACTATCGCCATGGCACTGATGGACGAGGCCCGCGCCGGGCACGACCTGTACGCGACGTTCGACACCACCCTCGGCACCATCGTGGTGCGCCTGTTCCCGAAGGACGCGCCGAAGACGGTCGAGAACTTCGTCGGCCTGGCCACGGGCGAGAAGGCGTGGACCCACCCGGGCACGGGCGAGGCGATGAAGAACACGCCGCTCTACGACGGCACCGTGTTCCACCGCTGCATCCAGAATTTCATGATCCAGGGCGGCGACCCGACCGGCACGGGCCGCGGAAACGCCGGCTACAAGTTCGAGGACGAGTTCCAGTCGGGGCGGCGCTTCGACCGACCGGGGTTGCTCGCCATGGCCAACTCGGGGCCCAACTCGAACAGCTGTCAGTTCTTCATCACCGTCGCGAACACCACCTGGCTCAACAACAAGCACACGATCTTCGGCGAGGTCATCTCGGGGCAGGACCTGGTCGACCGCATCGCCAACGTCGTGCCCAAGGGCGTGGCCGACCGCCCGCGGACCGACGTGGTCATCAGAAAGCTCACCATCTCGACCAAGGTGTGATGGAAGGGCGGATCCCGTGTCCACGCGCAGCGGCTTCGCCGCCCTCATCGGCCGGCCCAACGTGGGCAAGTCAACCCTCCTCAACGCCCTCGCGGGCGAGCGCATCGCCATCGTCTCGCCGAAGCCCCAGACGACGCGGACCCGCATCGTCGGGGTGGTGACGAAGCCCGAGGGCCAGGTCGCCTTCGTCGACACGCCGGGGGTTCACCAGGCCCGGGGCGTGCTGAACGCCTTCATGGTCGACGTGGCCCTCACCGCCGCGTCGGAGTGCGATGTGGTGCTGTTCCTCGTCGAGGCCGAGGGGCTGGAGGAGGGCAAGGCGCCCGAGATCGGCCCGGGGAATCGCTTCGTGCTCGACCGCCTCCGCGCCCTTGGCAAGCCCACCTTCCTGGTGGTGACGAAGATCGACCTGGTGAAGAAGCACCTGCTGCTGCCGCTCATCGACCTGTACCGCAAGCACGCCGCCTTCGCCGAAGTGCTGCCGGTCTCAGCGCGCGACAAGGATGGTCTGGGGCTGCTGTTCTCGCAGGTGCTGGCGGCGATGCCCGAGGGGCCGAACCTGTACCCCGACGACACGCTGACCGACCAGGCCGAGCGGGTGCTGGTGGCCGAGTACGTGCGCGAGCAGGTGCTGCGTCACTGCCGCCAAGAGATCCCATACTCGACCGCGGTCGTGGTCGAGCTCTTCGACGAGAGCGAGCGCTACTCGCCACCGCCCGAGCGCCGCCCAGCGCCGAAGGCGAAGAAGGGGAAGGGGCCGGCGACGCCGGCACGGGGCCCCCGGCTCGAGGGGCTGGTGCGCATTCACGCCAACATCTTTGTCGAGCGCGACAGCCAGAAGGCCATCGTCATCGGCAAGCGCGGGCAGATGCTGAAGACGATCGGCACCGACGCACGCCAGGCGATCGAGCGGCTCCTGGGCACCAACGTGTTCCTCTCGCTGCAGGTGAAGGTCGAGGAGCGCTGGAGCGAGCGCCGCGACGCGCTGCGGCGGCTGGGCTACTCGACGGTCAGGGAGTAGCGCGCGATGCCCCGCGGCGACCGTCGTACCCTCATCGCGATCGTCGGCCGGCCCAACGTCGGCAAGTCGACCCTGTTCAACCGGCTCATCCGGCGCCGCCGCGCCATCGTCGAGGACACGCCTGGCGTCACCCGCGACCGCCACTTCGCTGACGTCGACTACCTCGAGCGGCCGGTCACCTTCATCGACACCGGCGGCTTCGTGCCCGAGGGCAAGGAGGACCAGCTCGAGCGGCTCGTGCGGCAGCAGGCGCAGGCGGCGGTCGAGGCCTGCGAGCTGGTGCTGCTCGTGGTGGACGGGCGCGTCGGCGTGACGGCGGGCGATGAAGAGGTGGCGCGCTACCTGCGCAAGCAGGACCGGCCGGTGGTGCTGCTGGTGAACAAGTGCGACGGGTTGAAGGACGCCGACACGCTGGTGGCGGATTTCCACCGGCTCGCGCTCGGCGCGCCCATCGCCATCGCGGCCGAGCACGGCGACGGCTTCGTCGAGCTGGCTGAGCGCCTCGAGCCCATGCTCCCGTCGCCGTCGCCGTCGGCGCAGGCCGAGCCGCTGGCCGGGGAAGACGAAGACGCGCCGATTCGCGTGGCCATCGTCGGGCGCCCCAACGTGGGCAAGTCGTCGCTCGTCAACGCCATCCTGGGCGAGGAGCGCGTCGTCGTCAGCCCGATCGCCGGCACCACCCGCGACGTCATCGACACGCCCTTCACCTACCGCGACCGCGACTGCATCCTCACCGACACCGCGGGCATTCGCCGCAAGGCCGTCATCACCCAGAAGGTCGAGGGCTACTCGGTGATGGGCGCCATCCGCGCGGCCGAGGACGCCGACGTGGTGGTGCTGGTGCTCGACGCCACCGAGGCCGGCGTCGACCAAGACCAGAAGATCGCCGCCATCGCCGAGGCGAAGGGCCGCGCGCTTGTCGTCTGCGTCAACAAGTGGGACCTGGTGAAGGGCAGGTCAGGTACCCAGGCCGAGTGGCGCGAGGAGCTCAAGTGGTACCTCAAGCACGTGTCCTGGGCGCCGATGGTGTTCGTCTCGGCACGCGACGGCCAGGGCGTGACGCGGGTGCTCGATCTGGCCCTCGAGCTCTTCACCCAGCAGTTCTTCCGCGCCGCGACGCCCATGCTCAACCGGGTGGTCGAGCACGTCACCACCGAGCACCCGATGCCGTGGGTCGGCAGCCGGGCGATGAAGATCTACTACGCGATGCAGGTCGGCACCGCGCCGCCCTCGTTCGCCTTCATCTGCTCGAACCCCAAGGGCGTGCCGGAGCGGTACGAGCGGTACGTGTCGAACTACCTGCGCAAGACGTTCTCGCTGCGGGTGCCCATGCGGCTCTTCTGGCGCGAACGCCCTGGCAAGAAAGAGCGGGCCGAGGCGGTGAAGACCTTCCGGAAGCGGGCGGAGCAGCGGCGGCGCCGGCGGTGAGCCCAGCGCCGGGCGCGCGCATGGGCTCCGGTTGACCTTTGGCCGGCTCTGACGGCAGAAGCCTCGCCATGAAGCGCGTCTACATCCACACGTTCGGCTGCCAGATGAACGTGAACGACACCCTGCGCATGACCGAGGCGCTCCAGCCGCTCTCGTACCAGGCCACGCCGACGGTCGAGAACGCCGACCTCATCATCCTCAACACCTGCTCCATTCGTGAGAAGGCCGAGGACAAGATGCTGTCGGCCCTCGGGCGCTACCGGCAGGTGAAGCTGCAGCGGGGCGCGATCATCGGCGTCGGCGGCTGCGTCGCCCAACAGGAGAAGCAGAAGATCCTCGAGCGGGTGCCCTACGTCGACTTCGTCTTCGGCCCCGACGCCATCGCGAAGCTCCCGGAGATCCTCCAGCGGGTCGAGGCCGACCGGGTGCGGGTGGTGGAGACGGCCTGGGTCGACAGTGAGACGTACGTCTTCCCGCGGGCCGACCCGAACACCTCGCGGGGCAAGGCCACCGAGTTCGTCACGGTGATGAAGGGCTGCGACAACGTGTGCAGCTTCTGCGTCGTGCCGCACACGCGCGGCCGCGAGGTGAGCCGCGCCTTCGACGAGGTGCTCCGCGAGGTGGCGTCCCTCACCGGCGTCGGCGTGCGCGAGGTGACGCTCGTCGGACAGAACGTGAACTCGTACCGGGGCGGCTGCTCCTTCGCCCAGCTGCTGCTCCGCACGGCGCAGGTCCCAGGCATCGAGCGGGTGCGGTTCACCACCAGCCACCCGCACGACCTGTCTGACGAGCTCGTCGACGCGTTCCGGGTCGAGCCGAAGATCATGGGGCACTTTCACCTGCCGGTGCAGAGCGGCTCGAACGACGTCTTGAAGCGCATGCGCCGCGACTACACGGTCGTCGAGTACCTCGAGCGGCTCGGCAAGCTGCGCGCGGCCCGGCCCGACATCGCGGTCACCACCGACATCATCGTCGGCTTCCCCGGCGAGACCGAGGAGGACTTCGAGAAGACGTTCGCGTTGACCGAGCAGGTCCGCTACGCGGGCCAGTTCTCGTTCGTCTACTCGCCCCGGCCGAAGACGGGCGCGGCGCTCCGCGAGGCCGAGTGGGGCCCCGTGCCGCACGAGGTGAAGATCGCCCGCCTCGAGCGCCTCAACGCGCTCCAGAAGCGCATCAGTGTCGAGCTCAACGCGGCCTTCGTGGGGCAGACGGTCGAGGTCCTCGTCGAGGGCGCGTCGAAGACCGACGCGGCGCGGCGCTTTGGCCGCACCAGCCACAACCGCACCGTGAACTTCGACGGTGACGCCCCCATCGGCGCCCTCGCGCACGTCCGCATCGGGTCCGCGAGCGCGTCGGCGCTGAGCGGCATCCAGGTGGCCGTCGGCTCGGTGCCGGCGGTGCCCATTCCCGAGCTCGCCGCCTCGCCCGAGGTCTGCGTCGCCTGAGCCCCTGGCGCCCCTTGGGGTTCACCTGAAGGCCGAGTCGCGGGTCGATGCGCCGAACCCACAGGAGCCCCCCATGCGACGCGCATTCCCCGTTCCAACCCTGCTGTTCGCAGCCCTCACCGGCAGCCTCGGGGCCGCCCCCGCCGATGCCGGCCGCGGCTTCGACGCCTCGAGCTGCACCTTCAACGGGAAGAAGCTCTACGGCCGAATCCAGCTCGTCTCGTCGTTTCCCGACGTGAAGGTGCAGGAGGTGTCGAGCTTCCCCGACGTGAAGGTACAGAAGGTGACGTCATTCCCCGACGGATGCGGGCGCTGGCAGTTCGTCACCTCGTTTCCCGACACGAAGGTGCAGTTCGTCACGTCGTTCCCAGACGTGAAGATCAAGTACGTCACCTCATTTCCGGGTGCTAACTGACTCGGGGCAGCGGTCCGGTCCGTCATCTTCGCTGCGAGGAAGACGCCCGGGGCTGACGGCAGGTGCGCTTTGCCCGAGGCCGGCTCGATCATGCTAGGAGCCCACCTCGATGGACGCCTCTGCCGCGCTCCGAGCCAGCCCCCTGTTCGCGGGCTTCACCGACACCGGCGTGGCCATTCTGGCCAGCATCGCCGCGGTGCGCTCGTACCCGGCCGGCTCGCCGCTGTTCTTCGAAGACATGATGAGCGACACCCTGGTCGTCATCGGGTCAGGGCGCGTCTCGCTCTCGGCTCGGGGTGCGCGGGGCGGCGACCTGGCCCTCGGAGAGTTCGGGCCGGGCGACTGGCTCGGAGAGCTCAGCCTGATCACCGCCGGGCAGCGCCAGTGCACCGCCATGGCACTGACCCCCGTCACCACGGTCGAGATCCGCCAGGGTGACTTTCAAAGGCTCATGGGCATCAAGCCGCAGGCGTGCATCAAGCTGCTGATGGCAATCTGCACCACCTTTGGCCAGAAGATCGTCTCGAGCAAAGACGCGCTGAAGACGCTGGTGAAGCCGTAGCAGCCCGCCCTCACCATGAGCGTGGGTGACGCGCCCCGCGAGAATGGGCGAGCGCCACGCCGCATCGACCCTTCAGGCGCTTGAACGACCGCGAACGCTGGGCTACCCACCGCTC
>JADCJJ010000082.1 GCA_020247085.1 Myxococcaceae bacterium
GAAGATTCACGAGCCCGACAATGACGGCGTCGGCGAGGTCATCGCCCGCGGCCCGAACGTGATGGCCGGGTACTTCGAGGACCGGGACTCGACCGAGGCGGTGCTCAAGGGCGGCTGGCTGCACACCGGCGACCTCGGGCGCCTCGACGCCGAGGGCAACCTCACGCTCGTCGGCCGAAAGAAGGACGTCATCATCGACGCCAACGGGAAGAACGTGTACCCGGACGAGCTCGAGGACCTCTACGCGCAGCACCCGCACGTGAAGGAGCTGTCGGTGGTGGGCCTGCCGGACGAGCACGGCGGCGAGAAGGTCGCCTGCCTCTGCGTGCCCGACTACAAGGAGAGGCCGCGCGAAGAGGTGCGCAAGGAGCTCGAGGAGCACTTCCGCCGCGTCGCCAGCGACGAGCCCTTCTTCCGCCGCATCAAGGTGCTGCGCTTCTGGGACGGCGAGCTGCCGCGCACCTCGACCCGCAAGGTGAAGCGCCCGCTGGTGGTGAAGGAGCTCGCCCGCCTCGACAAGCTGGCGCACTCGGCCGAGCGGGCGAAGCAGGCCTCGCCCGACGACGGCGCCGACTGGCTCGCGCAGCTCATCGCCGACGTCGTGCAGAAGCCAGCGAGCGAGGTGCGCGCTGACTCGCGGCTCCAGGTCGACCTGGGCCTCGACTCGCTGATGCTGACCGAGCTGTCGACGGCGCTCGAGCAGGCCGGCGTGCCCACCGCGGCCCTGGGCGACCTCACGAAGATTCAGACCGTCGAAGACCTGCGCAAGGTCGTCGCCAGCGCCGGGCGCCGGCCGAAGGGCGCCGGCGTCAAGGCGCTCGCGGTCGACGACGCGAGCGGCGCTCGGCGGGCCGGTGAGCTCGAGCTCGACCTGCCCGCGCCCATCGCCCAGCTCGGGCGCGAGGCGCTCAACCTGGGGCAGCGCTCCATCTACGGCGGGCTCTTCGACGTCGAGGTGACGGGCAAGAGCTTCGTGCCCCAGAACCGGAACTTCCTCGTCGTCGCCAACCACGCCAGCCACCTCGACATGGGCCTGGTGAAGGTGGCGCTCGGCGAGCAGGGGCAGCGGCTGGTCGCCCTCGCGGCCCGCGACTACTTCTTCGACACCTCGTGGAAGCGGGCGTACTTCGAGAACTTCACCAACCTCATCCCCATGGACCGGCAGGGCAGCCTGCGGGAGTCGCTGCGCCTCGCCGGCGAGTCGCTCACCCAGGGCTACAACCTGCTCATCTTCCCCGAGGGCACCCGCTCGCCCAGCGGCGAGCTCATGGAGTTCAAGCCCACCACCGGCTACCTCGCGCTCTCATTCGGCGTCGACATTCTGCCGCTGTACCTCAAGGGCACCCACGACGCCCTGCCGAAGGGCGCCTGGTGGCCGAAGTTCGAGCGCCTCGAGGTGCGCATCGGGCCGCCGCTCCTCATCGACGACCTGCGCGCCCGCACCAGGGGCCTCGCGAAGAGCGAGAGCTACCGGCTGGCGACGAAGCTCGCCGAGGCGTCCGTGCGCGCGCTGTCCGAGGGCCGGGCGCTCCGGGCCGACGTGCTGCCCGTGCCGGTGATCCCGGCGAGGGAGCGGCGGTGAGGCGGGGCCTGGTGTCGTACGCTGTGGGAGGAGGGTGACGTGCGTATTCTCGTGACCGGTGGAACCGGGTTTTTGGGCACGCATCTGGTGCCGCTGCTCCTCGATGCCGGCCACCAGGTGCGCTGCCTCGGGCGCTCCCGCCCTCCTGCGGCGTGGGCCGACCGCGTCGAGTTCGTTCAGGCCGACCTGAAGGACGCGGCCGCCGTCGAGGGCGCCATCGCCGACCTCGACGCCCTGGTGCACCTCGCCGGCCTCGTGTCGTTCAAGAAGGACGACGGCCGCAAGATGTACGAGCTGCACGTCGACGCGACTCGCGAGCTCCTCAAGGCCATCATCGCCTCGGGCCAGAAGCCCCGCGTCGTCCTCGCCTCGACCTCGGGCACCATCGCCGTCTCGAAGACCGAGCGCGTCGGCTCAGAGGCCGATGACTACCCCATCGAGACCGTCGGCCGCTGGCCGTACTACTTGTCGAAGATCTACGAAGAGAAGCTCGCCCTCGAGCTCTGCAGGAAGAACGGCCTGCCCCTCGTCGTCCTCAACCCGTCCCTCCTCATGGGCCCCGGCGACGACCGCCTCTCGTCCACCTGGACCGTCGTGAAGTTCCTGCAGCGAGACATCCCCGCCATGCCCGGCGGCGGCATGTCGTTCGTCGACGCCCGAGACGTCGCCCGCGCCGCCGTCGCCGCCCTCTCGCGCGGCGACCTCTACGGCCGGCACCTCATGGGCGTGAACCTGTCGATGCACGACTTCTTCAAGCGCCTCGAGCGTCTCACCGGCGTCGCCGCGCCCCGCGTCAGCCTGCCCCGAGACGTCAACATTCTCGGCGCCTGGGCTCTCGAGCGCTTCGCGAAGTGGCGCAAGACCGACGCCCCCCTCGACCCCCTCGAGGTCGAGGTCGGTGAACACTGGTTCTGGTGCGACTCCTCCAAGGCCGAGCGAGAGCTCGGCTTCGTCGCCCGCGACCCCTACGAGACCCTCCACGACACCGTGCAGTACGTCATGACCAGGCTGCCCCCCACCGCCCTCCCCGGACTCAAGGGCGAGCTCTTCGACAAGCGCTCGGGCCGCTGACGCCACCCTGGCTCCTCCGTTCGGGCAGCCCCCCGCCACCCACGCCGCCGACGGCCAGGCCCCCTTGCGGCACCGGCGAGGCGCTGTAGCTTGCGCCGGCCCGAAGGCGCGTCGTCGCACAGTGGCAGTCCCCCTGGTTTTCGGTCAGAAGGCCCCCCGCCATGATTGATTGGGTCCTCAAGCGCATCATCGGAACGAAGAACCAGCGTGAGCTGAAGAAGGCGTATCCGAAGGTGGCCGCCGTCAACGCGCTCGAGACGAAGATGCGCGCGCTCAAGGACGAGGACTTTCGCCGCGAGACCGCCCGTCTCAAGCAAGAGGTCGCCAACGGCAAGCACCTCGACGACTGCCTCGTCGAAGCCTTCGCCCTCATCCGCGAGGGCGCCCGCCGCGCCATCGGGCAGCGCCACTACGACGTACAGCTCATCGGCGGCATGTTCCTGCACCAGGGGTGCATCGCCGAGATGCGCACCGGCGAAGGCAAGACGCTCACCGCCACCACCGCCGTCTATCTCAACGCCCTGTCGGGCCGTGGCGTGCACCTCGTCACCGTCAATGACTACCTCGCCCGCCGCGACGCCGAGTGGATGGGACGCGTCTATGGCTTCATGGGCATGACCACCGGCTGCGTGCTCAACGAGCTGTCCGACCGCCAGCGGCAAGAGGCCTACCGCTGCGACATCACCTACGGGCAGAACAACGAGTTCGGCTTCGACTACCTGCGCGACAACATGAAGTTCCGCCTGCAGGACTACGTGCAGCGCGAACTCAATTTCGCCATCGTCGACGAGGTCGACTCCATCCTCATCGACGAGGCCCGCACCCCGCTCATCATCTCCGGCCCCACCGAGCAGAACACCGAGCTCTACGCGAAGGTCGACGCCACCATCTACGGCCTGGTGCCCGAGCAGGACTACCAGCTCGACGAGAAGAACCGCTCGGTGATGCTCACGGACCAGGGCATCGAGAAGCTCCAGCAGCGCCTCAAGGTCGGCAACCTCTACGCCCCCGAAGAGCTCGAGACCCTGCACCACGTCGAGCAGGCCCTGCGCGCCCACACCCTCTACAAGCGCGACCGCGACTATGTGGTGAAGGACGGCGAGGTCATCATCGTCGACGAGTTCACCGGCCGCCTCATGGCGGGCCGCCGATGGAGCGACGGGCTCCACCAGGCCGTCGAGGCGAAGGAGGGCGTCAAGGTCGAGAACGAGAACCAGACCCTCGCCACCATCTCGTTCCAGAACTACTTCCGCATGTACTCGAAGCTCGCGGGCATGACCGGCACCGCCGACACCGAGGCCGAGGAGTTCGCGAAGATCTACAACCTCGACGTTCGCGTCGTGCCCACCAACCGCGACATGGTGCGCGAGGACCTCGAGGACGTCGTCTACAAGACCGAGAAGTCGAAGTTCGAGGCCGCCGCGAAGGAAGTGAAGGAGCTCAACGCCAGGGGGCAGCCGGTGCTCGTCGGGACCGTCTCCATCGCCAAGTCCGAGGTGTTCAGCCAGTTCCTCAAGAAAGAGGGCGTGCCCCACAACGTCCTCAACGCCAAGAACCACGCCCGCGAGGCCGACATCATCGCCCAGGCTGGCCGCAAGGGCGCCGTTACCATCTCGACCAACATGGCCGGCCGCGGCACCGACATTCTCCTCGGCGGCAACCCCGAGGTGATGGCGAAGAACGAAGCGGGCCCCGAGCCCGAGATGCCAGAGGAGCTGCCGAAGACCGAGGGCCAGCTCATCAACTTCTCGGCCGTCGATCAGGCCACCAAAGAGGCCTACGCCGCCGCGAAGAAGGAGTGGCAGGAGAAGTTCGAGGTCGCCTTCGCCAGGTACAAGGCCCAGTGCGAGCAGGAGCGCGCTGAGGTCAAGGCCATCGGTGGGCTCTTCATTCTCGGCACCGAGCGCCACGAGTCGCGCCGCATCGACAATCAGCTCCGTGGCCGCGCGGGCCGCCAGGGCGACCCCGGCATGAGCCGGTTCTACCTGTCGCTCGAAGACGACCTGATGCGCATCTTCGGCGGCGAACGCATTCAGTCGATGATGGAGATGTTCGGCATGAAGGAGGACGAGGTCATCGAAGCCCCGATGCTCTCGCGCTCCATCGAGAACGCCCAGAAGCGCGTCGAGGGCCACAACTTCGACATCCGCAAGAACCTGCTCGAGTACGACGACGTGATGAACCAGCAGCGGCGCACCATCTACAAGCTCCGCCGCCAGGTGCTGGCCGCCGGCGCCGGCGTGCCGCTCGTCGAGTACGACGAACACCCGAAGACCAAGGTGAAGGTGCGCTCCGAGAAGGCCTACTCATGGAGCGACTTCCGCGAGATGGCCCTCGACGCGATGGAAGACACCATCGTCGGCCTCACCGACATCTACACGCCTGCCCGCAACCCCGAGACCTGGAACGTCGACGGCCTCGCCGCCGAGGTGAAGGCCATCTTCGGCGTCGAGATGACCTTCCAGCGCCAGGGCACCGTCGAAGAGGTACAGGAGCAGCTCTACCGCCGCGTCGAGAAGATCTTCTCCGACCGCGTGAAGGACTACGGCGACGAGTGGAACCGCTTCGTGCAGCTCCAGTACCTCTCCACCATCGACCAGCTGTGGAAGGACCACCTGCTCGGCATGGACCACCTGCGCCAGGGTATCGGTCTGCGTGGCTACGGCCAGAAGGACCCCAAGCTCGAGTACAAGAAAGAGGGCTACGCCGGTTTCGTCCGCATGCTGGGCGGCATCAAGTCAGCATTCATGCAGCGGGTCATGCGCGCCCAGGTACGCGACGCCAATGCCGACGCCGAGCGCCTGCAGAGGCAGATGGAGGCCCAGGCGAAGAAGGCCGTCGAGACCCGCGGCACCGAAGACGGCCAGGTGCCCCAGGAGCCGAAGGAGCAGAAGCCCGTCGTGCGCGAGGGGCCGAAGCTCGGCCGGAACGACCCCTGCTGGTGCGGCTCCGGCAAGAAGTTCAAGAAGTGTCACGGCGCCATGGAGACCGTCTGACGTCGTGACGTCGTCGCCGGGCCCCCGGCGTGGGCGGCGCCCAATGGGCCTGGCGCGAGCGCAGTCAACCTCGCCGCGACTCGTGCGATGACCCCGTCATGGCGTCTTCACGAGGCATCGCCGGGCGAACCCGCGTCACTCCCCGCCGCGCGCCGGCGGCGGCCGAGAAGCAGAAGCCCCGCACCGCCGAGGCCCCAAAGCGCGGGTGGGCACCGAGAGTGCCTCGGCTGGCGCTCCCCTCGCTGCAGCCACCCGACTTCAAGCACGACGGCAAGGTCGTCGACGTGAAGACGGGCAAGGCCTCGGACTTCAGCCTCGAGGCGCTCCGCGGCGCCGTCTACACCCCCAGGGGCGCCGAAGGCCGCGCCCCCCTCATCTTCACCGAGGGCGCCAACCAGTGGATGGAGGTCGGCGCCGAGCGCGCCAGGCGACACGCCGACCGGCTCGGTCTGCCCCTCGCCATCGTCCACAATGCGTCCTTCGTGAAGGAGTACCCCGGCCAGAACCAGGTGCTCCAGAAGCTCTCGCGTGCCCAAGAGGGCCTCGCCAACGTCTTGTTGAACAAGAACCTGGTGTCGGAGCGGTCGGTGAAGAACCTCTCGACCGCGATGCTCGACGCCGTCGAGACGGGCAAGCCGGCGTACTTCGGTGGCGAGAGCCAGGGGTCGATCCTCGTCGGTCAGGCCGTCGGGCTCGCGAAGCAGGAGTACCTGAAGCGGCATGCGCCGTCGGGCTCGAAGGCCGACGTCGCGAAGGCCACCGCCGCCTGGGAGAAGGCCGCCGGCGCTTCGCTCAACGTCGTCACCTTCGGCAACGCCTACGACAAGTACCCCGGCGGGCCGAACTACCTGCACGTGATGATGAAGGGCGACCCGGTGCCTGGGAACGGCTCCCGGCCCGACAACCGGCCGCCGGACGCGAAGACGCAGTACCTCGTCTTCGACCAGCTCTTCGCCGGCAAGAACAACTTCGAGAACCACAACATCGTCTTCCTCACCGAGTTGGTGAAGCGCACCTCGGAGCTCAACGGGCTGCCGCCGGGAGACCTGCCCGCGCTCTTCGCTGCCAGCCAGAAGGCCCAGCGCGAGGGGCGGTCGCTCGTCATCGCCCGCCCTGACGACGTGCGCTGGCCGAGCGACATGCAGTCGCTCGTGTGGGACCAGAAGAACGACGTCGCCCGGTCGCTCGCTGCGTGGAAGGCCGCGGCGCCAGCGCGCTGACCGGCAGGCTTTCCGGCGCCGTGCCCGGGCGGCCCTACAGCCAGTGCCGCAGCTGCCAGGCGAACCAGGACAGCGCCCGGCGCCACACCCCGTAGCCCTTCACCGTCTCGCGGGTGATGCGGGTGCAGTGCAGCAGGTCTTCGAGGAACAGCTGCTCCATGGCGAGGCCGAACCGCCGGTCGACGACGACGGCATTCACCTCGAGGTTCTGCCGCAGCGACAGCGCGTCGAGGTTCGAGCTGCCCACGGTGGCCCAGGTGCCGTCGACCACCGCCGTCTTGGCGTGCAGCACGCGGCCCTGCCACTCGTACACCTCGACGCCGCTCTTGAGCAGCTTGAGGTAGAGGCCCCGCGCGCCCCACAGCACCAGCTTCACGTCGGTGGTGGCGGCGACGATGACGGCCACCCGCACGCCCC
>JADCJJ010000083.1 GCA_020247085.1 Myxococcaceae bacterium
CCGCCCGCCACGCCGCCCGCGGAACCGCCCGCCACGCCGCCCGCGGAACCGCCCGCCACGCCGCCCGCGGAACCGCCCGCCACGCCGCCCGCGGAACCGCCCGCCGAGCCACCCGCGGAACCTCCAGCCGAACCGCCACCCAGCCCGCCGTCGAACCCCGCGTCGACGTCGACGTCCTCAGCCGCAGTCACCGCACAGTTGCACGCGGAGCCGAGCACGACGAGACCCGCCACCAGACCAGTCAGTTTCCACATCGTTGACGTCCTCGTCCGACAGTCGGCGCGCGTCGCGACGCGCCGGGGTTCCCGGCCAGACTTCACGTTCAGCATAGGTCTCCTCTCTGGGCAATGGAGGCCCGGCGCCGCGCAAGCGCCGCCGTGACGGAGGTCGCCGGGGGGGCGCGCATTTCGCTACACTGCGCCCCGTGCTGACGCCTGTCCCGCTCCGGCCCGTGCTCGTCGAGTCCATCGGCCCGCTGCTGCCGCGCGTGCGGGCGCTCCTCGAGGACGCCCGCATGCCGGTGGTGAGCGAAGTGACGACGGCCGTCGACGTCGCCGTCATCGACGTCACCAGCCCCGAGGGCGTCGAGCGAAGGCGCGAGCTGACCCGCCAGTGGCCCCGCCTCGGCGTGCTCGCCATCGCATCGGGCGACGTCGCCCTCGAGAGTACCGTGCTCGAGGTGGTGGCGCCGCAGTCCCTCGAGACCGAGCTGTTGCCCCGCCTGGGCCGGCTGCGCGCTCGCCTCGTCAGCCAGCAAGACGCCGTCGCGCGCCAGCGCGACCTCAAGGTGCTGCTCGAGCTCACCGCCCGCTACGCCGAGGCGACCAACATCGAGGAGCTGCTCCACGACGTCACCCGCAAGCTCGCGGCCGACTTCGACATCGACCGGGCCACCCTCGTCGTCATCGACGCCGAGCGCCAGCAGGGCTCGGTCATCGCCGCCTCGGACGACGCCGGCCTGAAGGACCTGCGCATCGAGCTCTCGCGGTACCCCGAGATCCGCGAGGCCGTGCGCACCGGCAAGCCCGTCATCGTCGAAGACGCGCCGAGCCACCCGCTCCTCGAGGACGTGAAGGAGTCGGTCCGGGCCCGGGACATTCGCAACATCGCCGTCTTCCCCTTGAGCGTCGGCGGCCGGGTGCTCGCCGTGCTGCTGGTGCGTCGGTCGTCCGAGCGCGGCGCGTTCAACCCCCGCGAGGTCGACTTCCTCACCACCGTCGCCCACGCCACCGCCGTCGCCTTCCGCAACATCCGCCAGCTCGACCGGGAGCGCGGCCGGCGCGAGCTCGAGAAGACCGCCCGCCTCGCTGCCGAGGAGCGCATCGAGGAGCTCGGCCGCTACGCCTCGTACTTCGCGCACCTGTCCGACGGCGTCGCCATTCTCGACTCCCGCGCCTGCGTGTTGTCGCTCAACCCCGCCGGCGAGAAGCAGCTCGATCTCGAGCCCGGCGCGGCCGTCGGGCGCCACGTCAACGCCCTCACCAACCCGGTCGACGACGCGCTGCTCCTCGACGTCCTCTACTCGGTGTCGAAGGGCCAGACGCGCACCGACGTCGACCTGCACGCGCGCACCGGCCTCGGCCGCCGCCTCATCCTCTCCATCTCGGCGGCGCCGCTCACCGGCGACACCGACCAGGGCGTCGCCATTCTCACCATGCGCGACGTCACCCGGCAGCGGCAGATGGCCGACGAGCTCAAGCGCACCAAGGAGTACCTCGAGCGCCTCATCGACTCGAGCGTCGACGCCATCATCGCGGCTGACACCCGCGGCAACGTCACCCTGTTCAACAAGGCCGCCGAGCGCGTCACCGGGTGGCGGGCCGACGAGGTCATCGGCAAGGTGCACGTCACCCAGCTGTACCCCGAGGGCATCGCCAACGAGGTGATGCAGCGGCTGCGCTCGGGCGAGCACGGGGGCCCCGGGCGGCTGGCCACCTCGCGCTACGAGCTCGTCAGCAGCACCGGCGAGCACATTCCCGTCAACATGACGGCCAGCATCATCTTCGACGGCACGCGCGAGATGGGCACCGTGGGGCTCTTCACTGACCTGCGCGACCGGCTCAACCTCGAGCGCAAGCTCACCGACGTCGAGGCGCGGCTGCTCGAGAGCGAGAAGAACGCCGTCATCGTCGCCCTCGCCGGAACCACCGCCCACGAGCTCAACCAGCCGCTCACCTCGGTGATGGGCTACGCCGAGCTGCTCAAGCGCAAGCTCAAGGGCGACGACCCATCGGCCCGCGCCGTCGACATCATCTTCCGCGAGGCCGAGCGCATGGCCGAGATCGTGCGGAAGATCGGCAAGATCACCCGCTACGAGACCATGAGCTACGTCGGCAACTCGCAGATCGTCGACCTCGACAAGGCGTCGTCACGTGAAGAGTGAGGCGACCGTTCAGCGGGCGCCTCCGGGCGACCCCGCGCCCGCCGAGGTCGTCGAGGCCCTCTTCGCGCTCGTCGACGCGCCGGCGGCCCTGTGCGACCTCTCGCTCACGGTGCTGCAGGCCAACGCGCCCTTCCGGGTGCTCACCGGGCAGAAGCAGCTCGTCGGCCGCTCGCTGGCCGAGTGCCTGGGCACCGGGGTCCTGGCCCCGCCCGGCGGGGAGCGGCCGGTCGACGTCGACGTCGAGCTCGAGCGTGGGCAGCGGGTGACGCTCACCTTCAGCCGGCACGGGCAGGTGGTGGCGGTGGCGGCGCGGCAGCTGTCGCCGATGCTCGACTCCCTCGCCGCCGCCGGCCGGGCGCTCGTCGAGCAGGCGAAGGCCGAGTCGCAGCTGCTCGAGATCGGCCGCAACGTCGCGGGCGCCAGCGGCGAAGAGGAGCTGGTCGCCACCGTCGCGCGTGGCGTCAAGGGCCTCTTCCCCGGGCGCACGTTCGTCGTCCGCATCGTCGATCCCCGCTCCTGCGCGCTCACCTCGCTCTACGCCGAGGGGCGGCTGCGCGACGGGCCCCGCGACGTGTTCCACCTGCGCCGGTCGATGGTCGAGAAGACGCACCTCGACCCCGCGCGCCTGGCCCCCGACAAGGTGCGCGTCACCCCCGGTGAGCTGCCGCTGGTGTTCACCGGCTCGGTGCGGGGCATCGCCGCGCCGCTCGTCGCCTCGGGCCAGCTGGTGGGCGCCATCAACGTCGAGTACCCGCCGGGGCTCGCCGCCGACCTGGTGGCCGACGAGCGCATTCTCATTCAGCTCGCCAACCAGGTGGCCGTCGCGGTGCGCAACGCCAAGCTCATCGACGAGCTGACCTACGTGCGCAAGTACCTCGAGGACCTCATCGAGAACGCCAACGCGCTCATCATCGTCACCGACCGCGACGGCCGCGTGGTGGTCTTCAACCGCGCCCTCTCGCAGCTCACCGGCTGGGCGAAGGCCGAGGTGCTCGGCAAGGAGCTCGACGCGCTCGTCGGGCCCGCCACCCGGCTCAAGGTGCTGCGCGTCTTCAAGGAGTCGCTCGTCGGGCAGGCCCAGACCGCCTTCGAGACCACCCTCGTCACCCGCGACGGGCACGAGGCCCGCGTCACCCTGGCTTCGAGCGCCGCGGTGAGCCAGTCGGGCGACATCGAGGGCGTCATCGCCATCGGCCAGGACCTCTCGCGCATGAAGGACCTCGAGCGGCGGGTGGTGCAGGCCGAGAAGCTCGCGTCGCTCGGCCAGCTCGCCGCCTCGGTGGTGCACGAGATCAACAACCCGATGACCGCCGTGGCGACCTACGCCGACGCGCTCCTCACGCGGGCGTCGACCTCGCTCACCGCCGACCCGAACGACGTGTCGAAGTACCGGAAGATCGTCGAGAACACGAACCGGGTGCTGCGCTTCACGCGCGACCTCGTCAGCTACGCGCGGCCGGCCCAGGACACGCCCGAAGAGGTCGACCTGCACGCCACCATCGACCGCGCGGTGGGCTTCTGCGAGCACGTGCTGCACAAGCACCAGGTCTCGGTCGAGCGGAGCTTCGGCGAGCTGCCGCGCGTGCTGGCGGTGCGGCAGAACCTCGTACAGGTGTTCGTCAACCTCATCACCAACGGCTGCCACGCGACGCCGCCGGGCGGCACCATCACCATCACCACCGCGGCGAAGGACGGGCAGGTCGTCGTCCTCGTCGCCGACACCGGCACCGGCATTCCCGAGGCGGTGCAGGCGCGCATCTTCGAGCCCTTCTTCACCACCAAGCCAGACGGCAAGGGCACGGGCCTGGGCCTGTCCATCGTACAGGGCATCGTCGAGAACCACGGCGGCACCATCACGGTGCACAGCGAGGGCGGCAGGGGCTCGACCTTTCGCATCGCGCTGCCGCTGGTGGTGAAGGGGTGACGGCGAGACGGTGACGGCCGGCGCGTTCCCCGATGACGTTCCCGGGGCGCGACGCTAGAAGCCGCCGCCATGCGCCCCGTCCTGCTCCTCCTCGTCGGCCTGCTCCTCTCGACCTCGGGGTGCAGCCTGCGCCCGAGGTACCGCGACTTCGTCACCGCGAAGACCGAGGCCCGGCAGGTGCAGCTCCGCCTCACCGACGGGGCCGGCGCGCCGCTCGCCAACGCGAGGGTCGAGCTGAGCGAGTGGAAGAACCGGCTGCAGCTCACCACGGCCGCTGACGGCACCTTCACGCTGCCCGTCGAGAAGAAGTACCTCGACGAGAACCCGGTGCTGGTGGTGCAGGTGCCGCAGGGCGTGCCGGCCTACCAGGTGCTGCCCTGGGCGCCGCCGCCGCCGGCCGCCGTCGAGCCGGCCGCCGTCGAGCCGGCCGTGACGCCGCCAGCCGTGGCGCCGCCGGCCGCGCCCACCCCGTCGGGGACGACGCCGTGACGGGGCGTGTGGGGGCCATCGCCCTCGGAGCGGCGCTGCTCGTCGCCAGCCCCGCGCTGGCGTCAGGCGACGTCTTCCACGGCTGGTCGAAGGACGGCACCTGGCTGGTCTTCGAGCGCCCCGGCCGCAACGACGTCTCTGAGCTCTTCTTCTGCCCGACGGGCTCGGCGCCACCGAAGTGGCCGGCGATGCTCGACGAGCTCGACCGGCTGCCCGAGGCCGGGCTCGACTGCGTGCGCTTCCTCGACGCCAACAAGGCGCCCTACCAGTGGCGCAAGCTGGTGAGCCCCGGCGACGAGGGGCCGTCGTCGAAGGGCCTCTCGCTCTCGGCCGAGCTCGTCACCGACGGCGAGACCCCGGGCTGGCTCATCGAGGGGAGCGGCAAGCCGCAGCTGTGCCCCGCCTCGGGCCTGCGCGACACCTCGAAGGTGCAGCGCGCCTTCTGGCACCCGTCGCTCCGCTCCTCGGCCGTCATCATCGACGGCACCTTCCATCACTGCGCGGTGACGGTGAGGCCGGGCAAGGCGCCGCCGAAGCGTCGGTGAGGGCAGCGCGCCTGGTCGGGGCGGGCCCGGCGACGCGGCGGTAACGACGGCTCACCCGGCCAGCCAGAGCTCGTCGAAGCGCACCTGCGGGGGCGTCTGGTGCAGGCGCAGGCCCTGCACCGAGGGCGCGGCCAGCACGTGGAAGCGCTCGTGGTACAGCGGCACCAGCACGCAGCCCTCGCGCACCAGGTGCTCGACCTTGCGGTACAGCAGCTCGCGCGCGCCGGGGTCGATGGTGACGCGAGCCTCGTCGGTGAGGCGGTCGACCTCGTCGTTGCGGTAGCCCAGCCCGTAGTAGTTCTGCGCCTTCGAGTTGAGCAGCAGGTGCAGGAAGTTGTCCGGGTCGGCGACGTCGGCGATCCAGTTCCCGCGGAAGAGGCCCAGGCGCCCGTCGCGCACCTTCTCCCAGAAACCCTCGTGCACCTGGTGCTCGAGCTCGACGAGCCCGGCCTCGAGGAGGGGGCCGAACAGCGCGCGGTCCTCCTCGCGGGTGTCGCGGTCGGGCGGGTAGGGCAGCGTCAGCCTGAGGCGAGCGTGGCCGGCCTCGGCGAGCAGCCGCCGCGACGAGGCGATGTCCGCCCGGGGCTCGTGCACGCGGTCGACCTCGAGCAGCGTGGGCGGCGTGAGGCTGCGCGCGACGCGCGCCCCGGGGTGGAAGCGGTCGACCACCGCGCGCACGTCGAGGCCCGCGCGAATGGCCCGGCGCACCCGCGGGTCATCGAAGGGCGGCGTGCCGGCGTGGAAGCCGAGGAACCAGACGTTGGGCGTGTTCACCATCGACGCCGCGGTGGGCTCGAGGCCGTGCGCCGACAAGTCGTTCGCGTGCAGGTTCGACACCAGCTGCACCTCGCCGGCGGCGTAGGCGGCGACGGCGGCGTGGCGGTCGGCGAGCTGCCTGAACTCGACCCGCCCGAGGTAGGGCAGCCCCGGCTTGTGGTACGCGGGGTTGCGCTCGAGCACGAGGGCCGAGGTGCTCGCCGCCTCGTCGACGCGGAAGGGCCCGGTGCCCACCAGCTGCCCGCCCACCACGCGGGTGATGCCCGAGGTGGGCAGCGCGAGGAGCCGCAGGAAGAAGGCGCGGGGCTCCTCGAGGCGCACGTCGAGGGTGTGCGCGTCGAGCACCTCGAAGCCGGCCAGGTCCTTCGTGGCGCCGGCCAGCACCGCCACCGCGCCCACCACGTCCTTGAAGAGCTTGGCACCGACCGCGCGCGTCGCCGGGTCGAGCATGCGCTCGAAGTGCTGCTTCACGTGCACCGCGGTGAGCTGCACGCCGTCGGGGAACAGCACGCCCCGGCGCAGCGTGAAGCGAAAGCGCTGCCCCGAGGGGTCCGCCTCCCACGACTCGGCCAGCTCCGGCACCAGCATGCCGTCCTCGAGGCGCAAGAGCGTCGAGTACACCGCCGCCGACACCTCGGCGAGCTGCAGGGCGATGGCGTTGAGCGGGTCGTACCCGCGGCCCCGGTCCCACTCGAGGCGCTGGTGCAGCCCCACCGTCAGCGTGCCCCCGGCGCGCGGCGGCGGCAGCTTGAAGCGAAACACCTCACCGTCGAGCGTCTCGGCCTCGTGCCCCAGCTGCTCGACGGTGCGCGACAGCGAGTCGCCGATGTGCACCACCTTGCGGGCCTCTTCGCGCACCTCGGCCACCTCGTCGCCGATGGCGGCGTCGCTGCGCGTCAGCACCTGGTGCGCGCCGCGGATCTCGTCGATGGCGGCGGTGAGGCGCAGCACCGAGTCGGAGAGGTCGCGGCCGACGTCGACCTGCCCCTGCGCGCGCCGGGTGGCCTCCTTCGCGCTGCGCGACGTGTCGTGCATCTGCCGCGCGAGGTCGCGGCCCTGCAGCGCCTGCTCCTTCGCCAGCCTCACCACCTGCGCGACGCGGTCGGCCGTCTGCCGCGAGGCCTCGACGACGAGCTGGCCCTGCTGCTCGAGCCGCTGCGTGTCGGCCCGCGACGCCTCGACGGCGGCGAGCGCGCGGGTCGACGTGCCCCGAATGTCGGTCAGGGCCTGCGAGGCCTTCTCGCCCAGGGCCACGCCCGCGGCGGCCTCGTCGCGGCCCTTGTTCACCAGGCCCACGGCCCGCTCGGTGCCGGCGCGCACCGCCTTCACCTTCTGGGCGATCTCCCGCGTCGAGCGCGCCGTCTTCTCGGCCAGGTTGCGGATCTCGCTCGCCACCACGGCGAAGGGCTTGCCGCTCTCGCCGGCCTGCGAGGCGATGATGGCGGCGTTGAGCGCCAGCAGGTTCGTCTGGTCGGCGATCTCCTGGATGACGTCGACGACGCGGCCGATCTCCATCGACGACGCGCCGAGGGCGTCGACGAGCTTCGCGGCGGCGCGCACCGTCTCGTCGATGCGCTGCAGCCCGCGCAGGTTGTCGCTCACCAGGGCCACGCCGCGCTCGGCCATCGCCGTCACCTCGACGGCGAGCTCGCCCGTCTCGTCGGAGCGGCGGCGCACCGCGTCGATGGCGCCCTCGACCGACGACACCGCCTCGCGCGTCTGCGTCGACAGGTGCAGCAGGCTCTCGCCCTCGGTGGACACGGTGGCGGCGCGGGTGCTCAGGGCGTCGGCGCGGGCGGCGAGCTCGAGCGTCGTCTGGTCGAGGGCCTCGAGGGTGGCGGCCACCTGCTCGATGCTCTGGGTCATCTCCGAGAGCGCGCCCGTCGTCTCGCGCGCGAACGTCTCGAGCTGGCCGACGCGCTTGCCGGCGCCGCCCAGCGAGACGCCCATCTCGTCGACGGCGCGCTGGCTGCGCTCGACGGCGCCCGTCTGCCGCCGCGCGGCGTCGAGGAGCGCGCGGGCCCGCTCCTCGACGTCGTTGCTGGTGCGGTGGAGGCTGGCGGTGACGCGCTGCACCTGCGAGATGGCGCGGCGCAGCGACAGGGCGAGCAGCTGCAGCTCGGGGTCAGCGGCCTCGGTGGGCAGCGCGGTGAGGTCGCCGGCGGCGAGGCGGGCCATGTCGGCGCGGCGCGCCTCGGCGCGGTGGTCGAAGAGCTGCCAGCCGGTGACCCAGACGACGCCGGCGCTGCCGAGCGCGGTCGTCACCAGCAGCAGCGCCCAGGCGCCGGCCGTCGAGGGCTGCCCCGTCGCCGCCAGCAAGGCCAGGCCGGCGAGGGTGCCGACGAGCAGGCCGCCGAGCAGCCCGGCGAAGACGAGAGCGCGACGGTTCTCCATGGCCGAGCGGCACCGTAGCGCGACTTTGCACCCGCGCCACGGACTCGACGGCGCGGGCCGGGGGCCCGAGACTGACGGGGTATGGTGGCGGCGCTCGTCATCTCGTTGGGGCTGATGGCGGCGCCGCCGGCGCTGCGGCTGGTGCAGCTCGTCCAGGGCACGCCGGTGGGCGTCATCGAGGCCCGCGTCGAGGGCGGCGCCTTTCACTACCGGGTGCGGCACGTCTTCCGCGACGAGGCGCGCGCCTTCGAGGCGACGTGGCCCGTCGACGCCGAGGGGCGGGACGAGGCCGGGCGGCTGCCCGAGCTGCTGGCGCTGGCGCGGCGCCGCCCGGACGGGTGCCTCGAGGTGCGCGAGGAGCGCACCGGGGCGACGGAGCGGCTCTGCCTCGAGGCGCAGGGCACGCGGGCGCGGCTCGACGGGGCGCCGCTGCGGCTGGCGTATGGGCCGGGCGGGGCGCTGCGGGCCGTCGAGCTGCTCGACGCGAAGGGCGGGGTGCTGAGCCGCTTCGAGGTGAGCGACGCGGCGGTACGCCCGGGGGCCGACCCGTTCCACGAGGGCTTCTCCATTGGCGGAGCGCCGGGGCCGCGGGTGGTGCTGACGCCCGGGGGGCCGCTTTCGCGGGCGCGGGTGCAGGGGGTGGCCCGGCCCGTCGAGGGCTCGTGCCTGCCGGCGGCCCGGGCCGTGGCGGCCTCGCTGCCGGGCGCCTCGGTGCAGGTGGGGGTGCTGGTCGAGGGTGGGCGGGCCTGGCCGCACGCGTGGGTGCGCCGCGCCGACGGCGTGCAGCTCGACCCGACGCGCCCTGACGACGAGGCCCGCGCGGGGCACTACCTGCCCTTCCCGGAGGCCGCCGCCGGCCGCTGGTACCTCGAGCTGGCCTCGGGGGCGCGCGCGCTGGCCTTCGCGGGGCGGTGACGGGTGCTGCTCCCTGTGCTCGGCCTCGTGGGCGTGGCGGCGGGGGGCCTCGTCGCGCGGGTGCATCGCGCGGGGCGTCGGCGCCCGGCGCTGCACCGGCGAGACGCCATCGTCGTCCTCGGCGCGAAGGTGCACGCCGACGGCACCCCGTCCGAGGCGCTCTCGGCGCGGGTGGCGCACGCCGTGGGGCTGTACCGTGAGGGCGGGGCGCCGCGCCTCGTCTTCTCCGGAGCGGGCGGCGGCCGGTGGCCCGAGGCCGCGGTGGCACGGGCGCTGGCGCAGCGGGCCGGGGTGCCCGAGGCCGCCTGCCTCGAGGAGCCCGAGAGCCGCTCGACGTGGGAGAACGCCCGCTTCACCGCCGCGCTCCTCGGCGCCCGGGGGCTGCGCACGGCCTGGCTGGTGACGGACGACTTCCACGTGCTGCGCGCCGTGGCGCACTTTCGGCGGCTCGGTGTCGACGTCGAGGCGGCGCCCGTCTCGCGGCCGCTCGCGCCGGCCCGACGGCTCTCGTGGACGGTCCGCGAGGCGCTGGCGCTGGCGCGGCGGCCCTGGCTGCTGTGGTGAGGCGCGGGCGCCGTCAGGGCGGCGGGGCGTCGACGACGTCGAGGGTGACGGCGGCGGCGCCGTGGTTGTCGCGCGGCGCGTCGTCGTAGAAGCCCACCTCGACGAAGACGGCGCCCGACAGGTGCACCGTCGCGCCGGGCGTCAGCGTGCCCGAGGTGAAGGCGCCTTCCGTCAGGCGGGCGCGCCAGGCCACCAGCACCGGCGCGCCCTCGCCGAGCGAGGCGTCGCCCGCGTCGGGCAGGGCCAGCCGGTAGGCGCGCAGGTGGTCGAGCTCGAGGCCCCGGGCGCGCTCGAAGTCGAGGCACAGCCGCGGGTCGACGGCGAGCCGGGCAGCGCGGCCGACGGCGGGCGTCAGCTCGAGGGTGGCGCTGCCCTCGCGCGGCGTCGAGGGCCCGGGCTCGCAGCGGACGCCGACGCTGCGCTTGCCCTGCACCTGGTACGTCTCGCCGTGCCCGAGGGGCGCCTGCTCGACGCGTCCCGAGACGTCTTCGAACTCGAGGACGACGGTGGCCAGCAGGGGCACGTGCTGGGTGAGGCTGAGGCGCCACGTCTGCTGGGGGTCGAGCGGCTTCGACTGGCTCCGGCCCGGGCGCCGGCTGACGACGTGGGTGCCGGCGAGCAGCTCGACGCGGCGGTGGCGGCCGTCGTCGGCGGGGGTGGGCGGCGGCGCCTCGGCCGGGGCGACGGGGGCGGGGCGGGGCCGCGGCGCGGGGGCGGCGGCCGGCGGGAGGGCCGAGACGGGCGCGGGCTCATCGACGGCCGAGGGGGCCGGCGTGAGGAGCCAGGCGGCGGCGCCGAGGGCGGCGAGGGCGAGGCCGACGGCGGCGGCGACGAGCGCCACGCGGGGGCCGCGCCCGTCGCCGTCGCCCTCGTCGGGGATGGGCGCCAGCTCGGCGGTGGTGGTGTCCGTCGGGCCGGCGGCGCCCGCCTCGTGCGGCGGTGCCCGGTCGGGGCGCCAGGCCTCGAGTTGGGCGCGGGAGGCGGCCGAGAAGCGGGGCGGGGTGCCTTCGTCGGTGAGCTCCTGCTGGTAGAGGTGGTGCAGCAGCAGCTCGAGCCGCTCTCCCGAGAAGCTGGGGGCGTTCGCCGAGAGGAAGGCCGTGAGGGCCTCGAGCATCTGCTGGGCGCTGCGGTAGCGCGCGGCGAGGTCCTTCGCCATGGCGCGGTCGACGATGTCTTCGAGGGCCTCGGGCACGTCGGGGTTGAGCTCGCGCACCCAGCGCTTCTGGCCGGCGACGAGCCGGGGCATCACCTCGAGGTAGGTGCCCTCGAAGGGCAGGCGCCCGGTCAGCATCTCGTAGAGGCAGGCGCCGACGGCGTACACGTCGGTGCGGGCGTCGACCTTCTTCCCGATGGCCTGCTCGGGCGAGAAGTAGAGGAACTTGCCCTTCACCACGCCGACCTCGGTCTCGCGGCGGCCGGCCAGGCGGGCCTTGGCGATGCCGAAGTCGGCGACCTTCACCTCGCCCTCGAAGGACAGCAGCACGTTGTCGGGCGTGACGTCGCGGTGCACGAGGTTGAGGGGCTGGCCGTCGTCGCCCCGGCGGGTGTGCGCGTGGTGCAGGCCCTTGAGCATCTCGGCGGCGACGAAGGCGGCGACGGGCACGGGCAGGTGCCAGTAGCCCTTCTTCGCGGCGCGGCGGAGCACGTGGGCCAGGCTGCGGCCGTTCACGAACTCCATCGCGAGGAAGTACTGGCCGTCGTGCTCGCCGAACTCGATGACCTGCGCGATGTTGCCGTGCGAGAGGGTCGTCGAGATGCGCGCCTCGGAGATGAAGGCGTCGATGAGCTCCTCGTGCGCGGCGAACTGCGGGAGCACCTTCTTGATGACGACGGGGCGCGAGACGCCGGCGGCGCCGCGCGAGGTGGCGAGCCAGGCCTCGGCCATGCCGCCGCGGCCCAGCGACCGAACGAGCTCGTACTTCGCGAAGCGCGACCCCATCGACGCCGCAAGAATTGGGTGACGGCCGGGTGCGCCGCAAGCCCCGCCTGCCGCGCCCCTTGGTCAGCGGTGGTGGCGTGGTGTTTGGCGCCACCCGGCGGAGCGAGACGGGCTAAGCTGCTTCCCGGCGTGAGTTCCAGCGGCATGTCGTTGCTCCGAGTGACGTTCCTGGGCACGTCGGCCGCCATGCCGACGCTGCACCGCAACGTGTCTGGCATCGCGGTGAAGGCCGACGCCGACCTGCTGCTGTTCGACTGCGGCGAGGGCAGCCAGCGCCAGATGATTCGCTTCGGCACGGGCTTCTCGGTGGCGGCGGTGTTCTTCACGCACTTCCACGCCGACCACTACCTCGGCATCATCGGCTTCCTGCGCACGCTGGGCATGGGTGGCCGGGAGCAGCCGCTGACGCTCTACGGGCCGCCGTCGGCGAAGCGGGTGTTGGACACGGCGATTCACCTGGGCGTCGAGCGGCTCGCCTTCCCCGTCGAGATTCAGGAGCTGAAGGGCGGCGACGAGGTGCAGCGCTCCGGCTACCGGGTGCGGGCGGTGAAGGTGGACCACCGGGTGAACGCGCTGGGCTACGTGCTGCAAGAGGACGTGCGGCCGGGGCGGTTCGACCTGGCGGTGGCGCAGGGCCTGGGCATTCCGCCGGGGCCGGCGTACGGGCGGCTGCAGAAGGGCGAGGCGGTGACGCTGGCCGACGGGCGGGTCATCGAGCCCGGGCAGGTGCTGGGGCCGTCGCGCCGGGGACGCAAGCTCGTCATCTCGGGCGACACGCGGCCGTGCGCGGCGATGGTCGAGGCCTCGCGGGGCGCCGACGTGCTGGTGCACGAGGCGACGTTCTCGGACGACGAGCAGGCGCGGGCGCTCGAGACGCGGCACTCGACGGCGCGCGAGGCGGGCACGGTGGCGGCCGAGGCGCAGGTGAAGCGCCTGGTGCTGACGCACTTCTCGTCGCGGCACGACGTCGACCCCGAGCCGCTGGTGCACCAGGCGAAGGAGGCCTTCGGCGCCGGCCCGGTGGACGCGGCGCGCGACGGCTTCACCTTCGAGGTGGCGCCGGTCGAGTAGGCGTCACTTCTTCTTCGTCCAGGTGTCGAGCCAGTCGAGCACCGTCTCGTGCCACAGCACGCTGTTGGCGGGCTTGAGCACCCAGTGGTTCTCGTCGGGGAAGTGGAGGAAGCGGCTGGGGATGCCGCGGCGCTGGAGCACGGTGAAGGTGGACAGGCCCTGGGTGTCGACGACGCGAAAGTCCTTGCCGCCGTGGACGACGAGCATCGGCACCTTCCACTTCGCGACGTGGTCGATGGGGTTGTGCTTGCCGTAGCCGGCGCGGTTCTCCCAGGGGGGGCCGCCGTGCTCCCACTCGGGGAACCAGAGCTCCTCGGTGTCGTAGTAGGCGAAGTGCTCGTCGAGGTTGCCGTCGTGGTTGACGAGGCACTTCCAGGGCTCGTTCCAGGTGCCGGCCATCCAGTTGATCATGAAGCCGCCGTAGCTGGCGCCGAGGGCGCAGAGCCGGTCCTTGTCGATGAAGGGGTACTTCGACAGGGCGGCGGCGAGGCCCTTCTGCAGGTCTTCGAGGGGCTTGCCGCCCCAGTCGCCGTTGATGGCGTCGGTGAAGGCCTGGCCGTAGCCGGTGCTGCCGTGGAAATCGACCATCACCGCGACGTAGCCGCGGGCGGCGTAGACCTGCGGGTTCCAGCGGTAGTGCCAGTGGTTGCCGAAGCTGCCCTGTGGCCCGCCGTGAATGAGAAAGGCGAGCGGGTACTTCTTCTTCGGGTCGAAGTCGACGGGGCGCACGACGTAGGCGTGCACCGTCTCGTCGAGGGCGCCCTTGAAGGTGAAGGGCTCGGGCTGGCCGAGCTTGAGCGAGGGGAGCACGTCGCCGTTCACCTGCGTGAGCTGGGTGGCCGTGCCGTCGGCGCCCAGGGCCCAGAGGTCGGCGGGGGCGGTGAGCGAGTCGCGCGAGAACACGACCTTTCCGCTCGAGGCGTCGACGGCGCTGACGGAGCCGTCGGCGAAGCGGCGGGTGACGGCGCCCGAGGCGGCGTCGACGGCGAAGAGGGCGGCCTGGCCGAGGTCGTCGGCCCAGACGTAGAGCGTCTTGCCGTCCTTCGACCAGGCGAGGCCGTGGGGCGAGCGGTCCCAGCCGTCGGTGAGGGAGCGCTCGGGGCCCTTCGGCCAGTCGCGCACCATGACGCGGAGCTTGTCGGCCTCGTAGCCGGGGCGGGACATGGCGAGGTACGCGAGCCTGGAGCCGTCGGGTGAGAAGGTGGGCTGGGTGTCGGTGGCGCGGTTCTGGGTGGTGAGCTTGACGGGCGCCTTCGCGCCGTCGGCGGGGGTGACGAAGAGGTCGAGGTCGGTGCTCCAGGCCTCTTGCCGGCCGACGTCGCGGGCGGTGAAGACGAGCGCCTTGCCGTCGGGCGTGAAGGTGAACTCCTCGGCGCCGCCGAAGGGCTTGGGGGGCGCGTCGGCGGCGAGGCCCTTCGTCACGTCGATGGCGGGGCCGCCCGACACCTTCTGCACGAAGAGGTGCGCGCGGCGGCCGTCCTTCCAGGTGTCCCAGTGGCGGACGAAGAGCCTTTCGTAGAGGCGGCCGGTGGCCTTCGACTTCGCCTTCTCGTCGAGGCGCTTCTTCGTGCAGTCGAGCGAGTCGCAGTCGGGGAAGGTCTCGGCGGCGAAGGCGACAAGGCTGCCGTCGCGCGAGAGGGTGAAGGCGTCGACGTCGACGGGGGCGGCGGTGACGCGGGTGGGCTCTCCGCCCTCGAGCGAGAGGCGCCACACCTGGCTCGAGCCGCCGCGCGACGAGAGGAAGAAGACGCTCTTGCCGTCGGGGGCCCACACCGGGTCGGTGTCGGCGGCGGCGTCGGTGGTGAGGGGGCGCGCGTTCTTCCCGTCGGCGTCGGCGAGCCAGAGGTCCATCAGGCCCTTGTTGGCCTCGAGGTCGGTCGTGCGCAGTTGGTAGACGAGGCGGCTGCCGTCGGGAGACACCTTGAAGGCGAGCAGCCGGCGCAGGGTGACCTGGTCCTGGACGGTGTAGGGCCGGGGCTTGGGGGGCGTCTGGGCGAGGAGCGCCGCGAGCAGGAGCGTCGAGAGCATATGGCGCCCTTACCGCGAGCGGGGCGGCGGACGAAACGGGGAGTTGGGTCGGGCTGGCAGCAAATCGCCTCGGCCGAGCCGCGCACCGGGCGGTGGTGCCCGGCGAAGGCACCCAGCGTCGGCGAGGCGACGGCTACGCGGGTGCTGCCGCGCTCGCGAACACCCCGAGGCCGAAGTGACAGCCATGGCCGAGCGCGACCGGCCCCCTGACGGGGCTGGAGAACGTCAAGCGCAGGCCGAGCCCCGGTTGGTGCCCGAGCGACCCTTCATGGTCGGGCCGATGCCTGAGGAAGGACCTCCACGACGAGTCGAGCCTCAATCGCGTCGACGGCTGACGCCAGACACTCCAGAACGGCTCGAGCTCACACCACCGGCGCTGGCCCTCGACCTCGAGCGACACCTCGATGCGGGTGGGCTCGGGCAACCCGCGCTGCTCCAGCTCCGCCAGGAGTTGACCGGAGAGCGAATTCTTCCCTGCGCGCTTGAGGTGCCGGGGCGCAAAGAAGGGCGTGTGGCTCTCCCACGTCGTCGCAGGGCTCAGCCACGGCAGGTCTCCGCGCTCCGTGGCTTGTCCGCTCCACAGCGGCGAGAGCAACAACGACGAGACGCCGCGCGCGTAGGTCTTGTCGACTCGCTTCAGCGCTTCGAGCGAGACGTCATCGAACGCTCCACCGCCAGACAGACACACGAGCAGGTGGTCGATGTGCGCGCGGGCCCGCGGCCGAGTCGGTTGACGAATGGCCTCGAGCGAGACGGGGAGCACGTACGCGTGCTGGTGCCCCCTGGCGGGGCCGTCGCTGGTTCGCCCGCTCAGTTGCGTCGGGTTCGCGCTCAGGCGTGAGCCGATGGAGACCAGGGCCTTGTGAATCATCGCCGCGCGCCGGGCGGCATCCTTGAGTGGCGGAAGCGTCGTGCCGCTTCGCGTCTCGGACATGACGGCGAAGAGGACGGCATCGACGCGCGCCGTCGAGCGGCTCCGGGTGGTGCGCCGTGGGAGCTGCTCGAGGGCGTTGGTCGGCCGCCAGTACGGCAGCCACCGGCACGCCGGAGGAATCGACCAGCCTTGCATCTGGAGCGCGGCCGTGTCGGCGCGCAGCGCCTCGACCAGCGAGGCCGGGTACCCCTGTTCGAGCTTCGCGTGCTGGCCCTTCGTGAGCGCCGACGGGGCTGGCTTCTGCTTCGCGGCTGCCTCCCGGCGCGCCGCTTCGAGCGCGAACGCCCTGGCCGTCTCGAGGGCCTCGGTTCGCCATGCGGCGAAGAACTCTGGCGCGATCGGCACGAGCAGGTCGACTCGCTCGTCATCGGCCTTTGGCGGCCGGGGGTTCGTTCGAAGCCAGGCGCCGGGTGGTTCCTCGTCAACCAGCGTCGCATCGACCCAGCTCTCGGCCCGCCCCAGGTACGGCATCGCCTCGAGCAGGGCCTTCAGCACGGCTTGCTGCTCGGGCGTGAGGTCGACGTCCCAGGCCACGAAGAGCGGCGCCTCGGCGCGTGCGAGCACCGCGAAGGTGTCGAGGACGCGCGCCGTGCTGCCCTTGAAAGACGGCATGAAATGCCGGGTGTGGGCCGAACCGCCGGGCGGCAGCAGGTATCGTGGCGGCTTCTCGGCGAGCCTCAGCAGGAGCGCTTCGGCCATTGGCGGGAAGGGGTGCCCCCAGCCCATTCGATTGAAACCGACGGACACGAGGGCGCGCAGGAGGCGCCACGGGCTCGGCGGCCACTCGATGGCGCCCTCGTTGACGTGCCGTCCCCAGGGCGTCGCGTGGTACCGGCCCGCGGGAAAGTCGAAGCGGGCAGTGACGGTCACTTGCTGGCCTCGAAGGTGACGGTTCGCGTCCCCTCGCCGAGGACCGAGCGCGCCTCGGCGATGAGCTTGGGAAACGCGCCCAGCAGCTCCGAAGAAGCGGGCAGCCGCAGGCCTTCGGGTCGCCGCACGAGCACCTCGACGCACTCGAGGTCACACGCCGTTCGCAGGCGCAGGCTGCCCTCGAGGAAGGCCGCGACCTTGTAGAGCGCCAGCGCGACGAGCAGCGTCTCTGCCGCTGCGCCGAGGCCGTACGCGCGCACCTGCCCGAGGTCGAGGCTGAAGAAGGCGGTGATTCGGTCGGCGGTGAACTCGTCTCGCTGGAAGGGGACGTTGCCGAACCCCTTCGCCGTGTCGCCGCTCGGGTTGACGGGGTCGTTCTTGACGCCGCCGGACGCCGCGACGCGAACCCCTGTCGCCTCGATGAAGCCAGAGAGGGCGCGCTCCAGGCGAAGCCGGCCGCCGGCCAGCTCCTTCTTCGCGAGGAACAGACCGTGAAGGAGCGCGTTGAGGTCGTAGCTCGCGACCAGCGCGGCCAGCTTGCGGCGGTCGATGACGCCCTCGGAGAAGGCAGCGGTCTTCTCCTTGAGCTCATTGAACAACGTCTTGTCAGCGCCCTCGAGAATGTAGGGCGAGTTCAGCCGGTGCGCCTCGGTGATGCTCGACGTGAGGTAGCTGCCGTCTTTGCGCTGGACGCGGACGTAGGACAGGCCCTTGAACTCGGGCTTCAGCTCGTTGGTCGTCGCGTCCCAGAGCACGGCCTCGAGGCGATTGGCGGTGCTCTGCGCGCTCTCGACGAGCAGCGTCTGGCCCTCGGTGGTTTCGAAGAGCGCAGGCCCGAGGTCGGGGAAGCCCGTCGGCTGAAAGCGACTGCCCTGAAGCGGCTTGAGCTTCGCTTCGATGAGCACGCGCGTGAGGGAGGGGGCGAGGAACGACGAGAGGTTCAGGGACATGGCTTCCTTTCAGGCGGAGGCAGAGACTTCGGTTTGGCGGCGCAACGAGTGGTCGAGGGCAGAGAGGTCTCGGTTGGAGACGGGGAGCAGCAGCGCCGCCGCGAGACGGCGCGCAGCGCCGGGCGGGAGGGCGATGGCATGACGTCGGGCGTCGACGCGGGAGCGATAGCCCCAGGCCCCAAGACGTCTCAACGCGGCGTTCAGCGCATCGCGGCCCTTCCCCCGGGCGAGCAGCTTGAAGACCAGGCCGTCGGCGGTGGCATCAGGCACCAGCGGTCGCTCCGACCACGCCAGCCGACATGCGGCGTACGCCGTGTCGAGCGCCCAGTCCGTCGAGGGCGGGTGCTGCCGGCTCGACCACTTCACGCACATCAGCGCGCGGGTGCGGGCGGCGACGAGCCGTTCATCGAGGTGGCCCTCCAGGAAAGCAGTGACGGTCTCGAGGCGCACCGAGAAGCGCGCGGACGCGAAGGGCCAGCCGAGGCTGTGTGCGTCGATGAGGCGTCGCACGCCAACGGCGCAGAGGTTCCTGACCAGGTCCTCCCCACGCCACACGTGCGAAGGCGTCAGTCGCACGCCGTTGGCGCCGGCATCGAACGAGGAGTTGCTCGACGAGAGGGGCACGCAGTTCCAGCGCAGCGTCGATGACGCCGGTCCCTCCAGCGCGGCGAGCGCCCGGGCGACCTCCCACTCCTGCGTGTCCATGGGCAGGGCGTTGGCAATCACCGCTTCTGGAATCTCGGGGAGGGGGCGCAGGCGCTGCTCGGCCGCCCACTTCCCACGGCGGATCGCGAAGTCCTCGGCCTCGGCGAGGCGAAGCAGCAGGTGCTCGACGCGGTCGGCCACGGGCTGGGCAAGGACGTTCAGCATCGCGGCTTGAAGACGCCGCGCGCTCCGGCCAGCGCTTGCCGGGGCACCCGACTGGCCCGCTGCGCGCTGAAAGGCACTCGTCCACCCCTCGACCAACTCGACGAGCGACGCCGTTGGTCGGAGTGAGACCGTCCAGGTTCCCAGGGGCACGGCCAGGTTCGCCTGTCCATTCCGCTCGATGAAGCCAAAACGCTGGAAGGAAGAGAGGCCTCGGGCGACGCCCGTCTGGGAGAGGGCGAGGGCTGCGTCGAGCGCCGTCGTCGCCCGGTCGCGCCCGCTGAGCAAGCGCGCTTCGGAGACGAGTCTGAAGAACGCGGGCCACCCCGCGGGCGCCTCCCACACCGGCAGCCACTGCTCGCCTCGTGCCGACTCATCGGCTGCCGTCGCGCTCGCGTAGCCTGCGCCGGCGCCTCTCACCGCAAAAGGGGCCGCGGCCTGCGCGAGTTGCTGCGAGTCCAGCCGGCGAACCGCGGCGACCTGGAAGGCGATGGCACCTTCCAGCGCGAGGATGAAGTCCCACGGGTTGATCAGGCTGTCGCCGTCGAAACCTCGAGTCGCGTTCGCTCCGCCCGCGGCGCCCGGGAGGAACTGCCCGATGGCCAGGTCTCGTTCGAGCGAAGCGGTCGCGCGACCGAAGAGGGCGTTGCCGAGCAGGTTCTTGGCGGCCGGGCCAGCATTCCCGGTCGCTGGGTCGAACAACTCCACCAGGCGCTGCATGAAGTTGTTCGTGAAGTCGAGGCGCCCGTCGTTGCCGCCGGTCCCCAGCAGGGCCGGGTAGCGAACGCTATCGTCGGTGAGGCTCAAGGCTGCGTCGAGCCATGGCAGGGCTTCGTCGGGCCATTGGGCTCGGATGTTGGAGATGAGCCCGCGCTTCTCATCTTCTTTCGGGCTCTCCCGCAGCGCCTTCGTGGCCTCGACCGCTCGCGAAAGGACGCTCCGGTAGCTCGCGAACCTCGGCGCGGAGGAGCCGAGAATCGCGTTGACGGCGGCCTTGTTGTCCTTGGGGAAGAAGCCGCTGCCGCCATTCCATGGGGCGACGAGCGGCGACGGGCTGTACCGCTGCAGGAAGAACTCACTCAACTCGGCCTCGTTAAGGCGCGTCACCAGCATGAAGCGGCTGTCTCTCCAGAAGCCGCGAACCTCGTCATCGGCCTGCTGCGCCACCAGCCTGAAGATGCCGAGCGCCTTGAGGTAGTGCGCGAGCACGTCAACGCGACAACCGGCGAGCTCGATGGTCTGTATCGTCACGAGTGCACCTCTCCCCGCGCGCTCGCCACCCAGTCTGCGGCCCGCAACAGGGTCTCGATGAACGCCAGCTGGAAGGGGCCCCTGGCACGCAGGAGACCTTCAACCCGGTCCGCCCAGGGAGCGCCATGCCTCGAACTCGGCCCCAGTGAGGCCCCGTCGAGGTGGAGCTCGACGGAGGGCAGCAGCTCCACGGTGCCGTCGACCGCCAGGTTCACGGCAGGCACGACATCGCCCTCCTCGACACCGAGAATCCGGCCGCGGCCTTCCCGGTCCATGGGGCTCGGCGCCCATTGCATGCGCACCTTCCCGTGATGGGCGCACACGACGTAGGCGACGAGGTTGAACTCGTCGGCGCTGAGCGCGGCCAGCTCGTTCGCGAGGCGCCCCGTCCACTCCTCGGCCGGGGCGGCTGGAACGACGCCGATTGCGTTCAGAACCGCGGCGACGCCGCCGACGCTGGCAGGGTGCCCGGGGTGGGTGCGATGCAAGAGGTCGAGCAACATGAGCGTGCTCACGAGCTCGTGCCGGAAGCCCGGGCGTGCGCGATGGCCACCGCGTTGCCACGCGTCGCCTGGGGCCTTTGCCCAGTCGGTCGCCAGCGGGGCGTCGCTGCGCTGGCGCGCCGCCGGCAGGATGGCAGCCTGGAACACGGGGTGGGCCTTGCCGGCGTCATGCCAGCGCCCGGCCAGCTCGAGCACCGTCACGAGTCGGGGCTCGAGACCGACGGCGGTCGCAAGCCGGGTGACCTCGCGACCGACGTCTCCACCGTGTTCGGCGATGGACTGCCATCGGGCCTCGGACAGCGCGTCGTCGCCCTGGCCACTCGTCGCGCGCTCGACCAACTGCGCCCTCGGGGCCGCGGGAACGACGACGACCTCGACGCTCGCCTTCGAGCGCGGGTCCCAACCCGTTGACGAATAGCCACCCTGTCGGCTGCTCAGCATCACGACGGCGCCAGGCGGGGCCCGTCGCGTCACGCGCCAGCGCTCATCCAGATAGTCATACATCCACCCGGTGCGCTCCTTCAGCGCCTCCTCGATGCCACGCTTCCCATAGAGAGGTGCGGGGCAGAGCTCGGCACGCGAGGGGAACGGCTCGGCCGGGTCGCGGTTGTCTGGCGCCACGTCGCGCCAGAACACGGATACGTCGCGCTCGTCGCCCTCTCGCACGAAGCGGCCCACGTCGAGGTCGGCGCCGGCCAGGTCGGCCGTCGTGTCGAAGAGGTCGTTCAGGTCCTTCTCGCGAAGCACGTGGGTGGGGGCATAGGGGTAGAGGGAACGCCGGAGCTCCGGGGTGAGCGCGTCCTCGAAGCGGAGCAGCTCAGCCGGGCCTGCAAGTGGTCCAAGCTGGTCGAGCGCCACAGAGGCCGCGTGAAGTTCACCCACCTCGTAGGGGGCAGCGTCCGCGGCGCGCTCCGGAGGCGTGCCGACGACGATGACGTCGCCGGTCTCGTCTGCGTAGCGCGCGCAGCGGCCGAAGCGCTGTACGAGGCTTGGCCACGGCGCGAGGTCCGTCACCAGGAGCGAGGCCGAGAGGTCGACGCCGGCTTCGACGACCTGCGTTGCGACGATGATTCGGCCCGCCTCGGCCAGGTCGGCGCCGTGCCGTCGCCCGAGGAAGGTCGTGGCCCAGGCTTCGCGTTCCTGTCCACGAAAGCGGCTGTGAACGAGCCGAAGGTCGGGCCTCGTCGGCTCCGCTGCGGCGCGCCGACCCTTGCCTGGACCCGAGAGGGCCCCTGCCAGTTCGACCGCGCGGTCGACGGTGTTGACGACCACCAGGGTGAGCGTTCGAGGTCGATGCCGGGTGCGCACCAGATTGGCGACCGCCTCGACCCCGGCGTCTTCCTGCCGTGCCAGGTGCCGCGTGACACCGAAGAGGCCGCCGCGTCTCTCCGTCGCCGGGATGTCCAACACGTTCGTGGCGAGCGCGTCGGCTTCGCTGCGGAAGTCGACGGAGCCCAGCCAGTTGGTCTGTAGCGTCGCGCTCATCCACCAATGGTGGACGGGCCGCGAGATACCTCGTCGCGAGCGGAAGGCCGCGAGCTGTGTCGTGGTCGCGAGCGCGACGCCCATCAACTGAATCTCGTCGAGGACCCACAGTGCGTCGTTGTTGAGAAGGGCAAACTCCATGGGCCACTTGCCGCGGCTGGAGCCGTACCCGCGCATGAGGGCCCGGCTCACCAACATGTCTTGCGTCCCGACGATGATGGCTGGTTGCTCTGGCGTCTCAAGCCAATCACCAGCCTCGACGCCACCCATGAGCACGTGCAGTCGAACCCGTTCCGCCAGCCCGGCCCGCTGAAGCCAGGTACGAATGGTGCCGCTCGTTTGCTCGACGAGGACACGCATGGGAAGACAGAAGACGAGGCGTGTCGGCCACGTTTTGTTTTGCTTCACGACCCGGTGATGGAGCCACGCCACCACGGTCCCGGCCGTCTTTCCGAACCCGGTGGGGATTCGAAGCACACGGTCAGTACATGCACTCGACGATGCGAGCGATTCCTGCCAGCCCCAGGGGCGACTCCCCGTGACTTTCTCGAAAAAGTCACCGTAGCTCATGTGAGCCTCCGTGATTCACAGGTCGCGCCTTCGCCCTCGGCCTCGGGTGACGCCCCAAGCCGCAGCGCCCCGTCGCGCCAAGGCCGCGCGCGAGGCGCGCTGCGGTGCTCACTGCTGATTGCATGGAGCGCCCTCCTACCACCGAGGGCTGACATCTGAGGTCCTACCCCTGTCGAAACCATCGCATCCCCCCACCATCGGTGGTCACTGCCCGGCGCGCATCACCGTCTGTTGCGCGCGAGACGCTGGCCCAGCTTCCGCCCCCGGCTCAACCAGAAAATTGCGAAGTCTCGGGAGCGACCGATGCTTTTGGCCATGCACGACGACACGGGGGATGTCGCGGTTGCAGTGCCAGCGCGGATGGTCAACGAGGTCGCGTACTGTCCTCGGCTCTTCTACCTCGAATGGGTTGACCGGGACTTCGACGACAACCACTTCACGGTCGAGGGGCGCTTCGTCCATCGGCGCGTGGATGACGGCGAGCCGACGAAGCCGCTCGCTGCGCCAGAGGAGCCCTGGAAGGCGCGCAGCGTCGAGCTGTCGTCGGCCGAGCTCGGCGTCACCGGGAAGGTCGACCTCGTCGAGTGCGACGGCGGCGAGGTGATGCCGGTGGAGACGAAGCGCGGCAAGGCGCCGGACGTCCCCGAGGGCGCGTACGAGCCCGAGCTGGTGCAGCTGTGCCTGTATGGCTTGCTGCTCCGCGAGGCTGGCTACGTGGTCACGCGGGGCGCGTTCTGGTTCGCCGGCTCGCGCACGCGTGTCGAGGTGCCGTTCACCGACGACCTCGTCGCGCGGACGAAGGCCGCCATCGCGCTCGCGAAGACCGTCGCGCAGCAAAAAGCGCCGCCACCGCCGCTGGTGGCGAGCCCGAAGTGCATCGGCTGTTCGCTCTCGGGGCTGTGCCTGCCCGACGAGACGAACCTGCTGGCCGGCGTCGCGAGCGCCGAGGCGCCGAGGGCGTTGCTCCCGGCGCGCGACGACGCCCAGCCGCTCTACGTGCAGGAGGTCGGCGCGCGGGTTGGGGTTAGCGGTCAGTGCCTTCAGGTGAAGGACACCGAGGGGCGCCAGGTGTTGGCGGCGCCGCTGGTCGACGTGTCGCACCTGGTGGTGATGGGGAGCGTGCAGGTCAGCACGCAGGCGCTGAAGGAGCTGTCGAGCCGGGGTCTGCCCGTGGCCTGGCTGTCGACGGGCGGCTGGCTCTCGGGCCTGCTCGACGGCCTCGGGCATGGCCAGGTCGCGCTGCGGCGGGCGCAGTACGCCGCGGCCGACGACGCGGGGAAGGCCCTGGCGCTCGCCCGGGCGTTCGTCTCGGCGAAGATCGGCAACGCCCGGACGATGCTGCGGCGCAACCTGGAGGAGCGCGCGCCGGGCCTGCTGCACGAGCTGTCGCAGTTGGTCGAGAAGGCGGAGACGGCAGAGAGCCTCGAGGTGTTGCTGGGGCACGAAGGCAACGCGGCGCGCCTATACTTCGAGCACTTCGGGAGCCTGCTCGAGAACGACGCGCTAGGCACCTTCGACTTCGTGCAGCGCAACCGCCGCCCGCCGAAGGACGCAGTGAACGCGCTCCTGTCGTTCTGCTACTCGATGCTGACGAAGGACCTCGCGGTCGCAGCACGGCTGGTCGGCTTCGACCCGTACCTGGGCTTCCTTCACCAGCCGCGGGTCGGGCGGTTCTCGCTCGCGCTCGACGTGATGGAGGAGTTCCGCCCCATCGTCGCCGACTCGGTGGTGGTGAGCGCCATCAACACGAAGGTGGTGGGCCCGTCGGACTTCATTCGCCGGGGCGTGGGCGTGACGCTGAACGCCGAGGGTCGCAAGAAGATGCTGCGCGCCTGGGAGCGTCGCCTCTCGGACAAGGTGACCCACCCGGTCTTCGGCTACCGGGTCTCGTACCGCCGCATCTTCGAGATGCAATGCCGGCTGCTCGCGCGACACCTGCGCGGTGAGCTCCCCGCCTACCCGGCGTTCCGGACGAGGTGACCGATGCGCAGCCGCTTCCTGGTGACGTACGACGTGGCCGACCCGAAGCGGCTTCGTCAGGTGTTCAAGGTGATGAAGGGCTTCGGCACGTGGCTCCAGCTGTCCGTGTTTTCGTGCGACCTAACCGAGATGACCCTCGTGATGATGAAGGCCGAGCTGGCGAAAGTTATAAACGCCGCGGAGGACGGCGTCTTGATCGTCGACGTCGGACCGTCAGACGGCCGTGGTATGACGTCGTTTGAGTGCCTCGGTCGCGCGACGCTGCCGCCAGAGAAGGGGCCTCGCATCGTGTGAGCGTTCTGTGGAAGGTGAATCGGCGAGCGCCTCGGTGACGTCCGGTCCCCAGAGACCGCTCGCAGTCATGTTTGGTCTGTGAAATCAAATGGTTCAGAGCGAAGTCAGAGACCGCGCTGCGTCGAGTACCCCTCGGTCAGCAGGGGTGCTCGAAATTGAGGTGGTGACGCCGCGGATTTGTTGGCAGAAGTTGTGGGGCAGTTCTCCGGGCCCACGAGGCCCGGCTCCGTTGAAGCGCACGTACTCGCGCTGCAGCCATTCGATCGCCGCGCGCGTTCGCCGGTCCCACGAGGCCCGGCTCCGTTGAAGCCGCTGAGGAGCACGGGGCAGCCTGACCGGTAGCGTACGTTCTCCGGGCCCACGAGGCCCGGCTCCGTTGAAGCCAATACGTCGACTCAGAACCGTTTTTCGTTTCGGGGGGTTCTCCGGGCCCACGA
>JADCJJ010000084.1 GCA_020247085.1 Myxococcaceae bacterium
ACCGCCGCCGCCGCCACCGCTGCCGTCGTCCGCTGACGCCCCGCTGTCGAACGCCCGCGTTGCCGCCTTCGTCCTCATCGGTGTCGGGGTCGCGAGCGCGACCGCGGGGCTCGTGCTCGACCTCCAGGGGGCCGACCGGCGAGCGAGCGTCGCGTCGCTGCTCCAGCCCTCGGGGCGCCTGCCGGACCCGTCATCGCCCGCCCACCGCGAGGCCCTCGACCTGCTGGCCGTCGTCGCCCAGCAGCGCACCGTGGCGTACTCGGTGATGGGCGCGGGGCTCGGCGCGCTCGCCTCGGGCATCGTCGCGTTCCTGCTCTTCCCCGGGACGACGTCGAGCGTCGCGGTGGCCCCGGGGCCCGCGGGCGCCAGCGTGTCCTGGGCCTCGTTCTTCTGACTGACGAGGCGCGCTGCCGCGAGGCCGCGCCAGCTCGTCGGCTCCCCACGGCTCTGGGAGAGGTGCGGGGGCCCTGCCCGGAGCGCTGGTGCCGGGGCGACCGTCGCGCGGGCAAGGGGCTGGTGAAGCGGGAGACGTCGCCCGGGGTGGATCTCGCCGAGCGCACGGGCAAGCTCGCTCGCCGAGCGCACGGTGTCATCAGCTCGGCCACCGGCCGAAGAGACGGCGGGTCAGGGCGACATGCGCCGAGGCGCGTTGAGGGGCCGTCATCAGGGGCCCACCACGAAGTGGCCCCGCGCGCTGGACGGGGCAACGCGCCCGTCGCGTGCGGGGCCGGTACGCGGCGTCCACGGGCGCTGGAGGGTGAGGCGCGACCGTCGTGTGCGGGGCCGGCTCCAGGTGCCCACGGGCGCTGGAGGGTGAGGCGCGACCGTCGTCTTCAGGGCCGGCACGACGGGGCCCCCTGCGCTCGGGGTGGAAGCGCCTGTTGTCAGCGTGGCCGGGACGAGGTGGCCGCCGGCGCTGGAGGTGGTTGCTCAGCCATCGGCCCAGAGGCCGGCGCGAAGGGTACCCCCGCGATGAGCGGCGTCCTGCGACCGGCCGCTGTCAGTGACGGCACGACGGAGCCGGGTGTGCTCCGGGTCGACGGGTCAATGCGGCTGCCGCTGCAGTGTCGGCTTCACTCACCGTCTTCGTGACTGCTGAGGCCGACGCGGGCGAGCGCCAGCGGCGCCCGGGCGAAGAGGGCTCCGCCGCTGTCCGAGCCGGCGGCGGTCGCCAAAAGCGGGTGCTGGGCTGAGCGGGTTCTTCAGGTGGGCTGGCCGGCCCTCAACCGAGGCGTGACGCCGTGCCTCGCGAGCTCGTCGTTCAGCCGGCCCGTCATCATGAGGGCCCACATCTTCCAGTCGGCCACGAACGACCAGAGCGGGTAGGTGAACGTGGCAGGCCGGTTGCGCTCCATGAAGAAGTGGCTGACCCACGCAAACCCGTAGCCCGAGACGAGGGCGCCCACGAGGTACCAGGGCGTGCGCGTCACCAGGGCCGTCACCACGCTGAGCAGTGCGACCCATGAGCCGACGAAGTGCATCCAGCGGGTCGACGGGAGGCTGTGCTCGCCGAGATAGAGTGGCCAGAAGGCGGTGAAGGTCTCGAGTCGGCCGGAGCTCATCGCGCGAAGATCTTCCTGAACAGCCCAACGATGCCCGACTCGTTGGTCGACTTGAGCTCGTCGACCTTCACCTCTTTGCGCTGCCCAGGGGCGCCGGGTGCGAGCGCCTCGGCCTGCCTCGCGGTCTTCTTGCGCGCGGGGTCGAGCGACATCGCGCTGAACTCGTCTTCACCTTCGTACGCCACCTGGGCACGCGGGCGGCCGTCCTGGCCTGCCGCGGAGCCGGTGGGGAGCTTGGAGTTTGCCATCGCGAGATCACTGTAGAGACATTCCCCGCCGGTCGGCAAATGCGGCACTGCAAATCGTTGACCCCCTCGCCCCAGCATGAAAGCGTCGCGCGCGATGCGTGAGGTCCGAAGGCTCGCCGGCGTCGTCGCGCTCCTGGCCCTCGCGGGCTGCGGCCCCGTGCAGTCGACGGGCCTTTTGATGGATGCCGACGTGATGCTCGAGGCCGCGCGGACGGCGCAGGCCGAGCGGCTGGCGCCCTACGAGTGGACGGCGGCGCAGTTGTACTTGCACAAGTCCAGGGAAGAGGTGGGGTACTCGGAGTACGAGCAGGCCGTCGGGTACGCGAAGAAGGCCGTCGATTTCGCGACCCGGGCGCGCGACGCGGCGGTGCGGGGCGCGCGGCGCGCCGGGCCGGCGACGGGCGAGAGGCCTGAGTGAGCGCCGCCGCGCGACGCCTCGCCCTCGCCGGGCTCCTGGGGGCGTGGCTCCCGGGGTGCTTCAGCTCGGCCCAGCTCCGCGCGTCGGCCGACATCGTGAAGTCCGACATCGAGCGCGCCCGGCGGTCGAACGCCATGCGCTGTGCCCCAAGAGAGCTCGCCGTCGCCGAAGCGAACCTCGCCTTCACCCTCGGCGAACTCGACCAGGGCAACTCGAGCCGCGCCAGCGACCACCTCGCCGAGGCCGAGGGCGCCTCGAAGAAGGCGCTCGCGCTGTCCCGCGACTGCGCCCCGAAGCAGGTGGTGGTGAAGGAGCAGCCGCAGGTCGTGGTGAAGATAGAAGAGGTCGACACCGACGGTGACGGGGTCGTCGACGGC
>JADCJJ010000085.1 GCA_020247085.1 Myxococcaceae bacterium
CGGCGCCTCGACGCCCGCCGCCGCGTGGAGAAAGAGCGCCAGCGACAGCACCAGCCCCAGCTTCACCGTCGTCGGGGCGAGCTGGCCCCCAAGCAGCGGGCACAGGAACGCAACCGGCACGAGCCGCGCGGCGATCGCCGCCACCGCCACGAGGTGGGGCGTGAGCGCCTGCGAAGACGCCAGGGCGGCCCACGACGTCACGACATCACCTCGGGGAGCGCGAGGAACAGCTGCGTCGCGAAGCGGGTGAGCTGCTGGCCGATCCACGGGCCGGCGATCACCAGCGCCAGCACCGACGAGCACAGCTTGGGCACCACCGACAGGGTGCTGTCCTGCAGCGAGGTGGTGGCCTGGAAGAGGCTCATCAGGAAGCCGACGACGAGGCTGGCGAGCACCGGCGGCGCCGAGGCCAGCACCATGAGGAGCAGCGCTTCACGGCCGAGCGCGAGCAGTTGGGCGGTCTCCATGGCGTCACCGGTACCCGAGAATGAGGCCGCGGCTCAGCAGCGCCCACCCGTCGACCGCGACGAAGAGGAGCACCTTGAACGGCAGGCTCACCTGGCTGGGGCTCAGCGTCTGCATGCCCAGCGCGAGCAGCATGTTGGCGAGCAGCATGTCGAGCACGAGGAACGGCAGGAAGAGCAGGAAGGCGATGATGAAGGCCTCCTTGAGCTCGGTGATGACGAAGGCCGGCACGATGATCGACAGGTCGTCCTCCGACACCACGGCCTCGGCGTCGTCCGCGCGCAGCTCCCGGGCCATGTCGACGAAGCGGGCCCGCTCCTCGGGGCTCCCGTGCTTGACCAGGAACTGCCGGAGCGGCTCGACGACGCTGCCCAGCCGGCTCAATGCCTCGCGCCCCAGCCCGACCTCGGCCTCGACCTGCCGCCCCGTCGCCCACATGCGCTCCAGCGTCGGCGCCATCACGTGCGCGGTGAGCACCGCCGCGAGCCCGGTCAACACCATCGTCGGAGGTGCCTGCTGGGTGCCCAGCGCCGACCGCACCATCGACAGCACCACGACGATCTTCGAGAAGCTCGTCAGCATCACGATGGCGAACGGCACCAGGGCCAACGCCGCCATGAGGCCCATCATTTGCATCTGGTTGCTGGCGATGGAGCCGCTCTCGGTCGCGAGGGCGCCTGGCTCCCTGGCGAGGGCGAGGGCGGGGACGACGAAGCCGAGCAGGGCGACGTTCTTCATGACGCGGCCTCTTTCAGCGCCTGCGCCATCACAGCCGCGCGAGAAGACACGCGCCGGACCCGGGGGGCTCCCTCGCCGTGGACGATGAGGTACGCGCGGCCGTCCACCTCGACGAGGGCGACCCCACAGCGCGCCGAGAGGCCGACCTTCTGGACGACCTGCAGGCGGGGTGTCTTCGCGAACCGCCCCGGGAGCGCCAGCGCGCCGCGCTGCGCGAGCCCGTAGCTGCAGAGGCCGCCCACCGCCAGCCCACCCAGGACGAGCCGCGCCCCCGTGGTGAATGAGCCGCTCGCCACCGCCAGGCCCAGGGTCAGCAGGCCGAAGGCCACCGCCAGTGCGACGAGCTTCTGCCGTGGTGTCAGCGCGATCATCGCGCCTCCTGCTCGAGCATCGCGGTGATGCGCGCGCCGATCTCACCCTCGACCTCGACGAGCTCGGCCAGCGCCACCCGGCGCCCGTCGATGCGCAGCGTGACGGTCTGCGCGGCGTTGATGTGAAGCGGCAGCACCGCGCCGGGGGCGATGGTGCCGAGCTGCCGAATGGGCAGCTGAACGGTGGTGAGCTCGATCTCGACGTCGACGTTGATGCCGTTGGCCATGGTGGACTCCGGGGTGGGGGCGGTGAGGCGGGTGAGGGTGAAGCCGTCGGGGCCGAGCTCGCCGGCCAGCTCGAATGACGAGCCGAGCAGCCGCGCGGGGCCGTGCAGCCGGTCGCCCGGCATCGACGACCCGGCGAAGACGATGACGTCGCCGGCGCAGAGTTCGCCCACGTCTGCGCGGGCGAGCTGCGCGACGCCGAAGCGCGTCCGGGCCGAGAGGGTGGCGTCGAGCACCGCGTCGTGCGCCGGCGGCACCTCGGCGCGTGGGGCCGTCTGCACCGCCGCCTGCAGCAGCTTGGCGGGCACCAGCACGCGCGCGGCCCCGAGGGGGCGTTCCCCGTGTAGCGACAGCTCGATGGCCAGGTGGCGCACCGTCGAGTCGACGCTGCGGAGCACCTCACCGCGGTCGAGCGTGAGCTGCACCAGCCGGGGCCCGAAGCGCTCGTCGAACGCCTGAACGCCGCGGAGCCCCTTGAGCGCCGACAGCGAAAGCCAGCCGAGCGCCGCCGTCTCGATGCGGCTCAGCTCGCTGACCGATGGCGCGCGGGGGTCGGCGCCGGCGGCGTGGTGAAGCAGGTGCGCGGTCAGCAGCGGCTCGATCTCGACGATGGCCGTCGCCGAGGCGTGGGCCAGCTCGACCACGAGGAAGAGCGCCTCGCGGGCGAGGTGCTGCAGCGGCTGGAGGGTCGCGTCGAGGAGCCGCGCCGTGCCCGTCAGGGAGCTGCCCAGCTGCGCCCCGACCGCATCGAGCGCGGCGCCCAGGGCCGCCAGCGCGTCGTCCCGCAGCGCCGGCCGCGCCGCGAGCTCGAGGTGCGCGCGCGTGAGGCGCTTGAGGGGGGTCAACGTCACCTTCCGCGCCCGCAGCGGCGGCGTGGGAAGCTCACCGGGGGGCAGACCAACCACTGTCGTCAGGTCGCGCATGACAGCGGCCGTTTCAGGGGGCGTGCCAGCTCAAGTAATTGAGATCACAATGACTGGCTCGAGTCCGCGACGGTGGATGGTTCGAGCGCGCGCCTCGCCAGACGGGCGCCGCGGGGGGGAGCCACCGGTCGCCCGCGGGGCGCGTGAGGGCGCCGAACACGGCTCCGGCGCATCGCCAGGCGTCAGCCGACCGCGTGTCGGGGAGGTCGAGGCCCGGAGCGCCCGCGGCACAACCACGACGTCGTGGCGGCGGCGCTCAGCGGGTCGCCTCCCGAATGAGGCGCGCGGCGAGGGCGGTGAGCGCTGGCGAGGTGGGGGCTGGCTCGGCAGGTTGGGCGCTGGCGGGCAGCCGCAGGCCCCGGGGGAGTTGCGCGATGATGGCGGCCCGCAGGGAAGGCGATGCCTCGCCCAGCAGGGCTTCGACACGGCTCGACGCGTCACCGCGGACGCCGAAGGCATGGCTGAGGCGCGCCTGGCGCGTCGACGAGTCGAGGTCGGTGAGCTGCTGTGCGAAGCGCCGGGCGCGCCCACGAGACGACGGCGCGAAGCCGTCGAGCAGGGCGAGGGCGTCGGCCTTCTTCAGCGCGACGACGAAGAGGGCCGTCAGCTCGACGAACCCGAGGTCGCGCGCTGGATCCCGCGGGGCGACCTTCCCCTTGATGAGGGGCGAGGCGCGGCCCAGCCGTGTCTCCCGGGAGGGCTCCATGGGCTACGCCGCCTTCCGCTGCACGC
>JADCJJ010000086.1 GCA_020247085.1 Myxococcaceae bacterium
CTCGGCGTTGATGGTCGCCGTGCCGCTCGTGCTCCCGCTCGCTGCGCGGTTCGGCCTGTCTCCGTTCCACCTGGCGATGATGGTGATTCTCAACCTCGAGCTCGCCTTCTGCCTGCCGCCGCTGGGGCTCAACCTCTTCATCTCGAGCTTCCGGTTCCGTGTGCCGGTCTCGCAGGTCTACCGCGCGGTGGTGCCGTTCCTCGCGCTGCTGGCGGTCTGCCTCGCCGTGGTCGCCGCGCTCCCAGCTCTCTCCACCGCGCTGGTGCAGCCGTCCATCAATGCCCGGCGACGTGAGGCCGTTGTCGCGGGCCGGCCGCCTCGTGGCGCCTGGGCGCTCGAGTGCGTGCAAGCCGATGCGCTGGCACCCCAGCCGTGCACCGCAGAGGAGCGCGCCCGGTTCGCGATGCCCGACGCGGGGAGTCCGGATGAGGTCGACGAGGCGTTGCTGCAGCAGTTGATGGGCGAAGGGAGCCAGCCGCCGTCCACGCCCTGAAGGCGGGAGTGCCCGACGTCAGCCAGGCCGGGGTCCCGGGTGGCGTCACGTGCGGAGGGGCCGAAGGGAGACCCGGGCCCGGCGGGCATGACGGGGCCGCAGGGGCGACCGGGCCTCCCGGCGCGGTGCTCACCCTCGACGGCGGCCTGGTGCTCTCGAGTGCGCACCTCGTCACCTTCGGGGGCTCCACCTCGGCGGCTCCGTCATCGCGAACGCCAGGTGCAGCGCCAGGGGGCCACGGCTCGGTGCTCTGCCTCCTGGCGGATGACGACCGCGCGAACACGAGGGTGGGCGTGGGTGCCAGCGGGGCGTGGGTGGACGAGAGCCGCTCCGGGAGCGGCCGGTGCGCGGCCAACCGCTGTCACGCCTCGGGCTCAGCGGCGGCCTGGACGTACGGCGGCCCCCGCGGCCGTCGCGAGCGGCCAGCGTCATCAGCGTCACCGGCAGCTGGACGTTGGCCAGCTGCAACGCCCTCGAGTCGCTGGCGTGCTGGACGAGGCGGTGAGCGTCACGGCGTGAGCGCCGACGCCCTCTCGGGGACGGTTACTGCTTCACGCACAGCCGCAGGGTGATGTGCTGCAGCTCGCCGGTGATGGCGATGGGCGAATCACCGCTCACACCCGCCGCCGGGCCGACCCGCCCCGTCGGGGTGTGGGTGTGGGCGCCACCAGTCCCGGTGGTGCGCGTATCGTCACGCCGCTCACCAGAGCCGTCACCGCTGGGGGTGCCATAGTCGTCGGTGTTGCCCGAGTCGAACCAGTAGTAGTCGTTGTACGCGTGCGTGTGCGCGCCGCCGGTGATGGAGAGGCCGCTCAGGTCCTGGTGCTGGTGGGCGGGCGCGGCCAGCGTTCTCGCGACCGGCGTCAGGCTTGGCGGGCCCAGGCGCAGGTACTCGCCGCCCTGGTAGGCCGTGTACCCTGCAGGACACGTCGTGGTGGTGAGGAACGCCGCGCCCGGGTTCCGAATGAGCCACTGGAAGTTGTCGTTCACCTGGCTCGCGAGCGCGGGCGTGTCGGCGGCGAAGACGTTGAAGCCCGGCGGTGCCCAGCTGACGTTGGCGTACAGCGGCGCGCTGGCGAGCGTCGCCGCCAGGCCGAGGGCGCCAACCAGCCAGCGTCGTTGCGTGCGGTGGCGTCGTTCGAGGCGGTCGAGCCGTTGGGCGAGCGCCTCGAGTCGTGAGTCGTTGGGGGCTTCCATGGGGTTCGCTCAGATTGCGGGTCAGACTGCCAAGGCTCCTAGCACACCGGGTGGGGACGACTCGGGCCTTCGCGTCGAGCCAGGCCTGAAAGCGAGGAATGGCGGTGGCGATGGAAGGCGCGTCGAGCCGTTGGCCGTGACAGGAGTCGTGTTCGACGAGCCCTTGGGGTGGTGCTCGGACGGCGCGCGCTGGCTCTTGAGCTTCGTCTGGGCTCGGAGACTGATGAGCTGTCGCGCGCAGACCACCGCTCCTCGCTCCAACACCCTCGCAGGGAGCTCAGCGCGCTTCATCACGCGCGCCGTTCCCAGGCGCGGCGAAGGCCGCGAGCGCGGCCGGGAGCAGCGCGGCGCCCGTCGAGCTCGGCCAGGCACGGCCGCGAGGGGCCTCGCCAGGGCTCGCCCGGCCAGCGGGCCCGGCGCACCCACGTCGCTGCGCTGCATGACGCCCGGGCTGCCATGAAGGCCCGCTCGAGCGGTCAGCCGGTCCGCGTCAGCGGCGCCACCGGCCCGCGCACCAGGGCCAGCGGCACCGCGCTCGAGGTGGTGGCGTGACGAACGCGGTGGTGCGCGTCACGGCGTGAGCGTCTGCACCAGCCAGGTCGCTCCGACCTTGCGGAACGATTCGCGCTGGTGGGGCGGGCCGAGCCGGAGCCAGTCGACCTCGTCCACGCACAGCGACACGACGACGAAGGTGGCGGGCGGCGCCTCGAGCGACGGGGGCGGGGCCGGCGCGACGGCCCTCCGCCCCGGCGCCGGGCCGAAGAAGGGCTCGCGGTTCTCGGGCGACAGGCGCGCCCAGGCTGCGCTGCGAAGGGCCGACCACGGGCCGGGTGCGCCAGCCCCGTGCACCGCGCCGCGCCCCGTCAGCCGGAACTGCTCCCGGCTCGCCTCGAACCACGCGACCATCGCCAGGTGTGGCCGCTCGGAGTCGAGGTGGTCGACCTTTCGCGAGCGCGCGTCGGTGTGGAACCAGGGCGAGCCGTCGCCCAGCACCCCTCGCAGCACTACCGTGCGCACTGAGGGCACGCCGTCGGGCGAGACGGTCGCCACCTGCACCCGCGGGTTCGGCCGGTCGCGGCTCATCGCGAGCTCGAAGGGGGCCAGCCAGGGCGTCTGCTCGGAAAACACGAGGGCTTGAGCCTACCAGCGCGCGCGGGGGCGGGCGCGCCGCCGCGGTGACGTGGCGCTTGTCTCAAGGCGCCAGTCGCGGCAGACCCTGTCGCCGACGTGCGTGCCCCCCTCACCGAGGCCGAGCTGGACAGCCGCCTGGCGGCCCTGACGCTCGTGCGCGACCCCTCCATCGGCTCGCCGCCGCCGTCGAAGAACCGCACCGTCGTCTGCAAGAGCGGCAAGAAGCGCGTCCTCGTGAAGGTGGCCGACGGGGGCGGCAACGTCGGCGTCCTGCGCGAGGGCTCCATCCTCGAGCGGGTGTCTCCGCTGTCGCAGAGCCGGAACTCGCCGCTCCACCTGCCGACCGTCTTCGCCTTCGACCCGGCCAGCGGCCTGCTCGGCCTCGAGTGGCTCAACCACGGCGAGACGCTGCACCACTTCCACCGCCGCTCGCAGGAGTACCCCTCGTCGCTCGCGGCCGAGGTGGGCAACGCGCTCGGCTACCTGCACCGCGAGAGCCGAGCGGCGCGCAGCCGCTACGCCCTGGCCGACGCGTTCCGCGACGAGTCCGACCTGCTCGAGTGCTTCCTGCGCATGCGGCCCGACTTCTACGCCCGGCTCTCGCACGTGGGCATCGACTTCTTCGCCTCGGTGCAGGCCGACGGGCCGGCGATGCAGGGGCTGCAGGCGCTGTCGGAGCAGCAGCTCAAAGAGAGCGACTCGGCGCTGCTGCACGGCGACCTGCGCCAGGCGAACCTGTTGCGCGTGGCGCCGCCGGGGAAGAAGCCGCAGGTGGTGTTCCTCGACTGGGAGCTCTCCTTCTGGGGTGACCCGGCGCGAGACCTCGGCAGCCTGCTGTCGGACTACGTGCTGGGGTGGCTGGCGCCGGAGCACCGAAGCGAGGTGCTGGCGCGGCCGACGCTGGCCCAGTTCGCCCGCGCGATGATCGAGGCCTACGCCGCCGAGCGTGGGCGCGACTTCTCGCTCGACGAGGCCTTCGAGCACCGGGTGGTGCGGTGGGTCGGCGCGGCGCTCCTCATCGCCGTCTACGGCATCTCGCACTACGAGCAGGTGCTCGACGCCCGGGCGCTCGGCGTCGCCCGTCACGCGCTCGACATGCTGGGCCGCCCCGGCGACTGGCCGCGGGTGCTGTGGGGGGCTGGGTGATGAGCGCGCTCGCGTCAGACGAGCGCGTGCGCGCCTTCCGTGATCGCATGTTCTGCCTGCGGGACGACACGGCGCCGACGCTGGCCCGGGCCTCGGGCGACTCGGGCTTCGTCTCGCACCTCGCCGTCAGCACCCACGGCGCGACCGGGTGGGACTGGAGCTTCCGCCTGGTGCGTCAGGGCGCCGGCTGGAGCTTCGTGTCCGACGGCAAGCTGACCCTGTTCCTCGACGAGCCGGGCCAGTACGTGCCGAAGGACGCGAAGCCCGGAGACCAGGTGGCGGTGCGGCTGCCCCGCGCCCGCGAGAACCTCTTCCCGCACCGCTTCACGCTGCACGGCGGGCAGGGCGGGCCGGTGCTGCCGCACGGCTACGCAAAGCTCTTCCTGCCGGTGACGTACGAGGCGGCGCCGGCCCTCGTCGAGGCCTTCTCGAGCCGCTGGGCCGACCAGCTGCGCTTCGGCCTGCACGTGGCGAACGCCGGCGTCGACTTCGAGCGCGCCGACGCCGCCATCGTCGACGTGGGCCCGCAGGACGAGGCCGGCGTCATCAAGCTGCTCGACGTGTTCCTCGAGCAGCACCCCCAGGCGCTGCGCCGTCGCGGCAAGCCATACGGCACGAGCGAGGGGCCAGTCGGGCTGCCGCGCGCGACGGGGCAGGGGCGCACCGACCTGGCCGACGGCTTCGGCTGGCGCAAGTGCGCCGAGGCGGTGGGGTCGGGCGGGACGCGCTGAAGCGGTGTCTCACACCCGCATCGGCATGACGACTGCCGTCGAGGCGCGGTCGCCGGGGGCGTGCACCACGCCGGGGCTGTGCTCGTCGCCGAGCTCGAGCGACACCTCGTCGGTCTCCATCACCGAGAGCACGTCCATCAGGTAGCGGGCGTTGAAGCCCACCGTCAGGGAGCCGCCGCGGTAGGCGACCTCGAGGTCGTCCTTGGCCTCGCCGAGGTCGGGGTTGGTGGCGGTGATGCGCAACAGGTTCTCGGACAGCGAGAGCTTCACCGCGTTCGACTTGTCGCTCGACAGCAGCGCGATGCGCTTGAGCGCGTCGTGCAGCCGCACGCGGTTCACCAGGAGCTGCCGGTCGCTCTCCTTGGGGATGACGCGCTGGTAGTCGGGGAACTGGCCGTCGATGAGGCGCATCACCATCGACAGGCCCGCCTTCTTGAAGAGCGCCGAGTTCTCGGCAAACCCCAGCTGGCACTCGGCCTCGGGCGCCTCGTCGAGCAGCCGCTTGAGCTCGAACAGGCCCTTGCGCGGAATGATGACGCCGCTCTTGAGCTTGAAGTCGCCGGTGAGCTCGCGCTCGACCATCGCCAGGCGGTGCCCGTCGGTCGCCACCATGCGCACCTTCCCGCCCTCGCGCGGCTCGAAGTACACCCCGTTGAGGATGTAGCGGGTCTCGTCGTGCGAGATGGCGAACGAGGTGCGCCTGATCATCTCGAGCAGCGCGGTGCCGGTCACCTTCACCAGCGGGGCGCTCTCCTCCTTGGGGAGCTTGGGGAACTCCTCGGGCGCCATGCCGACGATCTTGTAGTGGGCCGCGCCAGAGGTGATCTCGGCGTAGTTGTTCGCCAGCTTCTTGAAGGTGAGCGAGGCCTCGGGGAGGAACGAGACGATGTCGAAGAGCGTCTTCGCCGCGACGGTGACCGACCCGGCCTTCATGACCTCGGCGGGGTGCTCCGAGACGATGCCGATGTCGAGGTCGAAGGCGGTGACGGTGACGCCCGACTTGGCGGCGTTCACCAGCACGTTCGACAGGATGGGCATCGTGGCCTTGCGCTCGACGATTCCTTGCGCGCGGAAGAGGGCCTTCTTCAGTTCATCGGCTGCGATGCGGAATTCCATGGCGAGCGGGGTGTAGCCCCGGGGACTGACGGGTTCAAGCGAGTCGGGCCGCGCGGTGCCGGCTGGACCCTTCGCGCAGAGGGTGCGAGGAGACCGCCCCGACACCATGCGGCGGCGCAAAGAACCGAAGTGGCTCCAGGCGGCGAAGGCACGGGGTGGGGCGTCGGTTCAGGCCGACTTCCTCTCGCGGGCGCTGGCGCGGGCCGGGGTGTTGCCGCCGAGCGAGGCCGAGCGCGCCATTCGCGACGGCCGGGTGACGGTGAACGGGCGCGTGGCGACGGTGGTGGTGGCCCCGCTCGAAGACAGCGACGTGGTGGCTGTCGACGGGGAGCCCGTCGACGTGCGGCCGACGACGCGGGTGCTGGCGTTCCACAAGCCGAAGGGCCTGGTGGTGGACGGGCGCGACCCCGAGGGCGTCGGCACGGTGTTCGAGCGCCTCCACGCGCTCCTGCCGCCAACGCTGCGGGGCTTCGGGTGGCTGGCCGTCGGGCGGCTCGACCGCGACACCACCGGGCTGCTGTTCTTCACCAACGACGAGCGCTTCGTGGCGCACGCGACCGACCCGGCGTCGAAGCTGCCCAAGCGGTACGTCGCCACGGTGAGCGGGCGGATCAGCGACGCGAAGTTGAAGGTGCTGCGCGAGGGCATCGCGCTCGACGACTTCACCACCCGGCCCGCCGGGGCCGAGCGGCGCGGCGAGCGGCAGGTGGCCCTCACCCTCACCGAGGGAAAGTTCCACCAGGTCAAACGCATGCTGGGCGCCGTCGGGCTGGCGACCCTCGAACTCCACCGCGAGGCCGTCGGGGACTACGTCGTCGACGTCGCGCTCGACACGCTGCGAGCGCTGACCGACGCCGAGGTCGAGGGCCTGCTCGGCTACCACCCACGCCACCTCGGCTGAGGGCCGCCCCAGGCGCGCGTCCTCGAGGCCCTGGCAGCGCGCCAGGGGAGGTGATGGTGCGAGCGGCGCGGGCGTCAGGCCGGCGCTGCGGCGAGGCGGGCCGAGCCGCTGCCCGAGCGTCTGGCTGCGACGACACAGAAGTCGAGCACCGCGGCCAGCCGGGGGAAGTGGATGGGCGCCGACACCCACTCGGTCGCGCCAACGGCCACCGCGCGGTCGCCCTGCACCTCCCAGGGGGCGACGGCGATGATGGGCAGCGCGGGGTGCTCGCCGCGGATTCGCGAGATGAGCTCGAGCGCTTCGCCCCGCACCAGCACCGCGTCGAAGTCGAACTTCCGCAGCGCCGCCGTCGCGGCCTCGGGCGTCGGGCCCCACAGCAGGTTGAAGCGCTCGTGAAGCCGGCGGTCCGCGACGGCGAACTGCGAGATGTCGGACTCGACGACGAGAATGTCGGGCTTCACGAGGAACCTCCAGGCGGCGCCACCGCGCCGCGATGACGCAGGCAGAGAGCAACCCCGGGGCCAACCCTGCCGCCTCGGAGCGAGGGCCGACCTCGCGCCTCAAGTCTCTGGATTCACCGAGGTCCCGGCGGTGGAGCGCTGGCGCGCGTCGGGGCGCCGTGGCGCCGTGGCGGCGCTCGAGCGAAAGCGTTGCGTCAGCGCGCACGGAGCGCACTCGGCCCCGCCATCAAGGGGCACCGGGCGGCCGCCGCCAACCGACGCCCGCTCGCCGGTGCGTCATCCTGCACCCTCGTGGCGGAGGCGGAGCCACACCCCGCACGCCGCCGCGCGGCCTCTGGCGAGGCGCAGGCCCGCGAGAGGTGAGGGGCGGCGTCGGGTGACGACCGTCGGCGTGACGCCCACGCCGGGCGCACGCAGGTCAGGTGGCGAGTCGGCCGAACGAGGCCTTCGCGGGCAGCTTCGACTCGGTGAAGCGCAAGTTCATCAACTCGGGGAGCGGCAGCCACGTGTCGGTGCCCCCGCCGGCGGGGGTGACGCGCACCGACACTCCGGGGTTCGGCACGTAGTGGCCCTGCCGCTCCCGCACCCACAGCCGCCGAGACGCGGGGTAGGTGCTGTCTGCTTCGCTCCGGGCCATCACGTGGTTCGCGTAGGTGCGCTTCTGCCGGTTGGTCCGTAGGACGACGTGCGGCAGCTGCTCGGGGCGCACGGCGTGGAACAGCCCGGCGGTGCTGAAACCCTCGAGGCGGCCGTGCACCGAGTAGCCGAGGTCGAAGGTCGCGACGAGCGAGAGGAAGAAGAAGTACTCGCCGTGCTCGCGGCCCAGCTGCACCAGTTTCCCGTCGGCCTGCAGGTCGAACGAGACTGGGGCGACCAGGTCGTACACCGGGCCCAGCTTCGTCACCGCCCACTCGGGCTCGCGCAAGCCGCGGCGCAGCGCGTGGTGGACCGCGCTCATGCCGAGGTGGTCACGGGCCTCACGGCTGGCGCCCCGCGCGAGGAGCGCCTCGACGAGCTCGGTGTTGCCGGCGAGCGCCGCCATCATCAGGGGTGTGCGGTTCTCGGGCGTGCGAAAGTCGACGCCGTGGCGGTCAACGTGCTCGAAGACCTCTCTGGGCTTCTTCGCCTCGTAGGGCGCGACCGCCCGGGCGAGCGCCTCGGCCATGGGCCGCCCCGGCTCCATCGCCGGCCCATGGTTCGCCTCGGTCGCGAGGCGGTCGATGAGCACGCGGTCCCGCGCGAGCGCGGCGTAGGCGAAGAGCTGCTCCCGGGCCTTGCGTGACACGCCGCCGCTGTCGAGCGCCCGCGCCATCGTCTCGCGCAGCCGGGCCTCATCCTGCACGGGCCACGGCACCGGCGCCACCCGGAGGATGGTGCTGCGAATGGCCTCGGCCTGCTCCAGCTTGCCCTGGGCCTCGAGGCGCTGGGCCTCGCGCTGCCAGTCCTGCGTCGTCGACTGTCGCACCGCCACCGGGGCGTCACCGGCGTGGACGTCGAGCAGCTCGAGCAGCGGGTGCGCCAGGTCGTCTTCGACCAGCCACACCTCGCCGACGGCGCGCGTCAGCCCGACGTAGAGCGCGTTGACGAAGAACTTGTAGGCCTCGAGCGACCGGTCGCCTTTGTCGCGCGCGCGGCGGAACTCGAGCGAGTCTCCCTCGAGGGCCTCGCGTGGCACCCCCTCGGCCAGCTCGCGGAACAGCGCGCGCTCCCCGCTGACGACCCGGTGGAGGATGATGGTCTCGTATTCGAGGCCCTTCGCCTCATGCACCGAGAAGACGAGCGGCGTCTGGTAGCACCTGCGCGCGTCCTCCTTGTCTTCGTCGCGGAGCACCACGACGGCGGCGTTCGTCGACCGCCGCGTCTGCGCATCGAGGTCGGCGACCACCTTCGAGCCGCTGGCCGCCAGCCGCACGAAGCCCGCGCGGCCCTGGAGCGGCTGCATCAGGCCGTTGCTCTCACGGTCGATGGAGCCGAAGCGGTGGTGCTTGAGCCGCAAGACCCGGTTGGCGACGCGGGTGACGGCCTCGCTGTTGCGGTAGCTGACCCCGAGCACCGCGACCTGCCGCTCGTCGTCGAAGCCGCCGCCCCGCCAGAACATCGTCTTGAGCTGCGCCCAGCTGAAGAAGTTCGGGTGCACCACCTGGTTGGCGTCGCCGGCGACGATGAAGTGGGCGCCGCGCTTCAACAGCCGCAGCACGAGGCCCAGCTGCGCCGGCGTCAGGTCCTGCACCTCGTCGACGGCGACGAAGTCGTAGCGCGGCGTCGCCAGCTCCGCCCACGCCACCGCCTGCAGGTTGGGCTCGTAGAGGCCGTTGGCCGACAGGTGCTCGAGCCAGGGCGCCAAGAGCCCGTGAACGTCGGCGCGCTGCTCGACGGGGAAGATGGTCTGGCGCACCCCCAGCGCCAGGTAGGCCTCGAGCGTGAGCGGCCCGTCGGGTGACGAGGTGAGCACGCCGCGCAGCTCCTCGAAGCACCGGTGGCTGTCGGTGAAGCGCACCTTCTGGCGGTGCCGCTGGAAGAAGCCCGCGAAGTCTCGGAACCGCGCCGGTCGCCCGGCCGGCACCCGCACCGACTCGAGGAGCTGCTGAAAGCTCAGGAAGTCGGCCTCCTGCTCGCCGGGGTCCCAGTCGAAGGCGACGTAGAGGCTGCGCGCCGACTGCGCCAGCCAGGCCGACTCCGTCACGTAGGCCACGCGGCCCGGCTGCTGCCGGAGCAGGTGCAGCATCAGCGCCGACTTGCCCGAGCCCGCCGAGCCGACGAGGACCAGCGGTGGCCGGCGGCGGGTGATCTCCTCTTGCGCGTCGTCGAACGACAGCGGCTTGTCGAGCACCTCGAAGGTGGTGCGGGTCGGGTGCAGATAGCGCATCGGGGCGGCCTCGACCTCGCCAGGCGACGCGGTGACCGCTTCGAGCTTCGTCTCGTCGACCGCGGCGCCCTTGAGGAAGCGGGAGCGCGCGTAGTCGTGCGTCGGCAGCAGCTCGAGGGCGAGGCAGACCCGCTCGTCGCCCACCTTCGCGAACTGCACGATGAGGCGGGCCGCGTCGCCGAGCCGCGCCCGGTAGTAGCGCTGCACGTGCAGCTTCTTGAGGTGGGCGGCGGCGAAGTCGTCGCGCTCGATGGCCGCCCGGAAGCGCTCGAAGCCCGCCTCGAAGTCGCCCAGCACCAGGTCGGACGCGCGCAGGAGTCGCATCGGGGGGCTCCTACCAGCCCCTCTGGCCGCTGGTCGACGGGCGCGGCGCTTCACGCAGGCATCAGCCGGTTCCCGTCGCGGGGCGAGCGTTGCCCGGGCCGTTCTGCTACCAACGGGCGCCATGAATCCGCTTCTCACGGGGTTGTTGCTCGCCGCAGGCGTGGGGGTCTTCACGAAGACGATGCTGGGCCGCCTCAAGGCCATGGCCGCGATGAAGGCCGTGCCCGGCAATCGGCTCGACCGCAAGGCCGAGCGCGCGAAGGCCCTCGCCATCTTCGGGCTCGGCCAGAAGCGCATGGTCGACCCCGAGGAGTTCGTGCCCGGCTTCATGCACGTGCTGATCTTCGCGGCGTTCTCGGTGCTGGCGCTGCGCACCGTCTCACTCTTCGTGATGGGCTTCTCGTCGTCGGCGACCGACGTGCTGACGAACCTGGCCCACCCCTTCTGGGCCGACTGGAGCGCCCTCAAGGTACCCTGGGCCGTCTACCTCTTCGCGAAAGACGTCGTCGCCGCCGGCGCGCTCGTGGGCGTCTCGTACTTCCTCTACCTGCGCCTGGTCGCGAAGCCCGACCGGCTCACGAAGTCGAACGAGGCGCTGCTCATTCTCGGGTTCATCGGCGCCCTCATGGTGACCGAGTTCCTCTTCGGCGCCTCGCACCTGCGCGAGCAGGGCGTGGCCTGGACCAGCTGGGAGCCCGTCACCAGCGCCGTCGGCACGCTCGTCGGCTTCGTCCCCACCGAGACGCTCCATGGCGTCGGCGTGGCCAGCTTCTGGGTCCACTGCCTCATCATCATGGTGTTCCTGAACTTCCTGCCGCACGGGAAGCACTTTCACGTCGTCGTCGGCCTGGGCAACGTCTTCCTCAAGGCCTTGCCGCCGCCCGAGCAGCCGGCCATCTCGTCGAGCGCGAAGCTGCCGACGCCAAACCTCGAGAAGGAGGAGTACGGCGCCAAGACGGTGCTCGACCTGTCGTGGAAGCAGGGCCTCGACGTCAACACCTGCACCGAGTGCGGCCGCTGCCAGACCCACTGCCCGACGTACCTCACCGGCAAGCCGCTGACGCACAAGGGCGTCAACCAGTCCATCAAGCAGTTCCTCTGGCAGAACGAGGCGCAGCTGCCCCAGTGGAAGGCCACGGCGAAGAAGACCGACGACGGCAAGGTGATGGCGACCGTCGACGGGAAAGAGGTCGAGGTGCCCTCGCTCGTGGGCCCGGTGCTGTCGGCCGAGACGGTGTGGGCCTGCACCTCGTGCGGGTGGTGCGAGCAGGCCTGCCCGGTATTCATCGAGAACGTGCCGCGCCTCATCGACATGCGCCGCTACAAGGTGCAGGTCGAGGCCGACTTCCCCACCGAGCTGCAGCGCGTCTTCGACGGCATGCAGAACCAGGGCAACCCGTGGGGCATCGGCCAGGACAAGCGCGCCGACTGGGAGGGCGACCTGCCGCTCCCGAAGTGGGGTGACGGCGGCGAGTACGAGTACCTCTTCTACGTCGGCTGCGCGGGCTCGTACGACGACCGCATGAAGAAGGTCAGCCGGGCGATGGCGAAGATCCTCACCGAGGCGGGCGTGAAGTTCGCCACCCTGGGCCAGGAGGAGATGTGCACCGGTGACTCGGCGCGCCGCGGCGGCAACGAGTTCCTCTACCAGACGCTCGCGAAGATGAACGTCGAGGCGTGGAACGCCAAGGGCGTGAAGGCCGTCATCACGCAGTGCCCCCACTGCTTCAACACCATCAAGAACGAGTACCCGGAGTTCGGCGGCACCTACCGCGTCATCTCGCACACCGAGCTCATCAACGAGCTGCTGCAGCACAAGCGCATCAAGCTGTCGCGGGTGATGAACGAGAAGCTCACCTACCACGACCCCTGCTACCTCGGCCGGCACAACGGCGTCTTCGAGGCCCCGCGCGAGGTGCTCAAGGCCATTCCCGGCCTCGAGGTCGTCGAGATGCAGCGCAGCAAGCGCGAGTCGTTCTGCTGCGGCGCCGGCGGCGCCCGCATGTGGATGGAGGAGCACACGGGCCAGCGCATCAACCACAACCGCGTGAACGAGATCGCCAACACCCTCGCCCACGCGAAGGACCCGGCGGTGCCGCTGCCGCTCGCCACCGACATGAAGAAGCCCGGCCAGGTGGGCCACTTCACCGGCAAGGCCGAGGGCTCGGTCGCGGTGGCCTGCCCGTTCTGCCACACGATGGTGCGCGACGGCCTCAACGACACCGAGCGCGGCGAGACGGTGAAGGTGCGCGACGTCGCCGAGCTGGTGGCCGAGGCCATGGAGCCCCGACCCGCCACGCCTCCGTCCAGCTGACGCAGCCGCCCTCGCTGGCCCCGTCCCTGCCGGGCGGGCTTCGGTGATAGCCTTGAGGCCGACATGGTCTCCGAGAAGAAGCGGGTGGACGACGCCACGCTCCCGCTGCTGACGCCGAAGCTGCCGCACCTGAAGGACCGCCGGGGCGGCGCCGCGTCGCTCGTGAAGCTGATGGAGCGCATCCAGAAGGGAGCGCCCGAGCGCCGCGGCTTCCGCGAGCGTCGCGCCAGCCCCCGCATCGCCGTGGCCCTCGACGTCGAGGCGCGCGGTGGGGGCGAGACGATGGTCATGCGCACGCACGACCTGTCGACGTTCGGTGTCGGCGTCGCCGCCGGGCCCACGCCGAGGCGGGGCAGCCGCCTGGTGATTCGCCTCATCCTCCCCGATGACCCGCAGCCGCTCGAGCTCAAGGCCGAGGTGCTGGGGCCCTTCGGGCCGCAGGGCGGCGCCCGCATGAAGTTCGTCGCCCCCCCGGTGGATGCCATTCGACGCATTCACCGGCTGCTGCGCTGACGCCTTCGGGCGTAAGGTGCCTCTCCGTGAGCGACTTCGACCGGCGTCGCAGGGTTCGCGTCAACGTCTCCGTCCCCATCGAGGTGCGGGACGGGCGCGGCTTCTCGTTTCACTCGACCCGTGACCTGTCGTCCTCGGGGTGCTTCTTCGACCGCGCCATTCCGCACGCCGTCGGCGCCCGCGTGGCGCTCTCGTTCGCGTTGCCCGGCGAGGGCCGCACCATTCGCTGTGAGGCCGAGGTGGTGAACGTGCCCGACCGCAAGGGCTTCGGCATGGGCCTGCGCTTCCTCAACCTCGCCCCGGCCGACGAGCAGCGCATCGAGGCGTTCGCCCACTCGCTGTTCGAAGGGGAGGGCCCATGAGGCGCCTCGTCTCGGTGGCGCTCCTCGCCGCCGCCTGCGCCACCGCCCCGGCCGTGCCCCGCGCGCGCGGCGCCGGCGGCCTCTTCGAAGACGTGCCGGTGTACCGGGCGCCGGCCGTCGGCCGCTGCGCGAAGTTCAAGAAGGGGGGCAGCGCCGCCGCGGCCTGCGACGAGGCGCGCTACCTCGGCGAGCTCTACGTGCGCCGCCTGTCGTCGCCCGACGAGGTGTGCCTCGAGGGTGGCTTCGGAGACCTCGCCGGCGCCGCCTGCCTCGCGCGGGCCTCGGTCGCCGACGTCGCCCCCGGCCGCGTGCTGCTCGAGGTGCGCGCCGCGAGGCCCAACTCACGCTGGTTCGACCGCGAGGCGCACCAGTTCTGGTTCGAAGAGGGCGCGCTCGTCGACCTGTACCTGGCCGAGCACGGCTACTGACGCCCCTGCCCGAACCGGCGTTCGTCTCGCGTTGAGGGAGGGCCCCGGGCCGCCCATACTCGGCGCGTGGCCTTCTTCGACTCCATGGCGAACGCCCTGTCGCCGTCGCGGCTCAAGGCGCTGGCGAACGAGCGGTTGAGCGAGCTCATCGACCGCGAGGCCGCGCGCGCGCGCGGGTCGCTCGACGAGCTCCACCAGCGCTACCCGTCGGCCGGGCCGAGGGAGCTGGCCCAGCGGTACATCGATGCGAAGAAGCAGCTGGCGTCGATGCTGGGCGGCGTGTCGGGGGCCTTCGGCGTCGTCACCGTGCCGCTCGACCTCGTCGGTATGGTGTACCTGCAGCTCGGGTTGCTGGTCGAGATCGCGACCGTCTTCAAGGCCGACCTGCGCACCGAGCGGGGCCGCCAGGAGGTGCTCGACGTCTTCGGCTACGCCAACGGCCTGGGGCCGCTCGAGCGCGCCGGGCCGCGGGTGCTGGGCTCGCTGGCCTCGATGGTGCTGTCGAAGTACGGGCTGAAGGCGTTCGCGCGGGTGGTTCCGGTGGTGGCCTCGCCGCTGTCGGCGTACCTGAACCATCGGCACATTCAGAAGGTGGGCGACTCGGCCATTCGCCACTACGACGGGTGGGCCCACGCGGGTGAGAAGGGCAAGCGCGCGCGCGGCTCGTAGCGCCGGCGCCGTCAGCGCACCTCGTCGAGCCACCCGGGGCCGAGGGCCCGCATCTGCTCGAGCGTCCACGCGGCGCGCGCCTTCACCACGTCTGACGGGCGTGAGACGCTCCGGCGTCGCGGCGCCGGCAACACCGCCGCCAGCAGCGCGGCCTCGTCGGCCGTCACCTGCGAGGGCCGCTTGCCGAAGAAGGCCCGGCTGGCCGCGCCGACGCCGTACACGCCGTCGCCGAACTCGGCGACGTTCAGGTAGACCTCGAGGATTCGGGCCTTCGGCCACAGCAGCTCGAGCAACACCGTGAGGGCGGCCTCGAGCCCCTTGCGCGCGAAGGACTGTCCGGGCCAGAGGAAGAGGTTCTTGGCGACCTGCTGGGTGAGGGTGCTGGCGCCGCGGGTCGAGCGCCCCTCGAAGCGGTCTTCGACGGCGTCGGCGATGGCCTCGACGTCGAAGCCGTGGTGCGAGGGAAACTTCTGGTCCTCCGAGGCCACCACGGCCAGGCGCAGCGCCGGCGAGACGTCGGCGAGCGGCACCCAGCGGTGCTCGAGCCTGAAGCGGGCATCGCCGGCGGCGCGGGCCTCGAGCCGCCGCTGCACCATGAAGGCCGTGGTGGGCGGAGGGACCCATCGCAGGGCCAGCAGCGACAGCACCAGGGCCCCCAGGGCCCCGAGCAGGGCGCGAAAGAGGAGCCGGAGCAGCCGCCTCACTTCTCGGTCTTCAGCCCCGCCTGGTTCCAGGCCAGCATGCCGCCGGAGAGGTTGACCACGCGGCCGAAGCCCGCGCGCACCAGCGCCTGCGCGGCCTGGGCCGAGCGCCCGCCGCTGCGGCACACGAGCAGGTACTCGGCCTGGCGGTCCCACGACATCGCTTGCGCCGGCACCGTGGCCAGCGGCACCAGGGTGGCGCCGGGCACGTGGCCCAGCTCTCCGACGAACTCGTGCGGCTCCCTGACGTCGATGAGGCGCAGCCCGGCCGGCACCGGCACGGGCACCTCGGTGGGGGAGAGCTCGCGGAAGCCGGCGGGGTTTGGACGGGCGACGTCGAAGAGCGACATGCGGGGTGAATGCGTCTGCTTCGTCGAAAACACAAGCTCGACAGTGAAAACCCGAAGGGTATGGTTCTCGCCCGCGATGCCAGACTCCAAGTCCGTCTCCATCCCGTCGCACCTGTGGGAAGCGCTCGACACGATGTCCGCCGAGATGGGGGTCGGCCGCGACGCGCTCGTGGCCCAGGCCGTCTTCACGCTGGCGCGGCTCAACGGGTACGTCGTGGCTGGGCGGGCGCTCCAGCCGGGCGCCTCGTCTCTCTCGGGCGTCAGCAGCGCGCCGCCGGCGCCGGCCCCGACCCCTGCCGTGGCGCCAGCCGCCCCGCCGGGGCTCAAGCCGGC
>JADCJJ010000087.1 GCA_020247085.1 Myxococcaceae bacterium
CTCGTCTGTCCAGGGGGCCCCAGGACCGGGAGTTCCGCCTTCGGTCGCCCCGTGCGCAGCCCCGAAAACCCTTCCCCGCAGCCCGCCGGGCCCCGACGCCCCCTCGATGCCCTTCCCGTTTTCAGCTTTGTTCGACTTGTTTTTTCGCTGAAGGTGTTGTCGGCGATCGAGGTCTACAACCCGAAGGTTCGTGCCGATGCGAACGAGCTCGCGCTCGAGGCGAGCGAGAGCCTCGGGTTGCCGGGCGTCGCGGGGAGTGACGCCCGCACCTCGCTGGACGAGATCGGCTACGCCGCGACGCTCTTCAAGAAGCCGGTGAACACGCAGGCCGAGCTGGTGAAGGCGCTGCTCGGGAAGGACTACGTGCCGGTGCAGATGGGCGCGCTCCCGCACCTGCGGCGGCCGGGTGAGGCCAAACAGGACGAGCAGCAGCGGAAGAAGAAGAAGCGGCGCTGGCCGCGCTGAGAGCACGAAGGGGCACGGGTCGGACCTGCGAGAGCGTGTCCGAGGAGGCGCGGGTGACTGGCTACGGGCGCACGACCAGACCTGCCGCCAGCACGTCGACCACCCGACCGAGCCACGCTGAACTGACGGGTTGGTGCTCGAGCAGGACCCGATGGAGCAGGGCGCCCACCAGCATCGACAACGGCACCTCGGGCGGGGTCCGACGGTCCCATTCGCCGCGGGCCAGCGCGCGCTTCACCAGGCCACCAACGGGCGCCGCGGTGCCGTCGGCGAACTGCCGGTGGGCGAGCGCGGCGAGCTCGGTTGACGACGACTCGGCGAAGGCCGCCCGCGCGAGGGCCAGCCCGGCGGGGGTTGCGAGGAAGTCGGCCACGGCGCGCCCCAGCACCAACAGGTCGCCCCGCAACGAGCCGGTGTCCTCTTGTGCCGCCTCGAAGTCGACCAGCACGTGCTCGAGTGCGCCGGCGACCAGCGCCTCGCGCGTCGGCCAGCGCCGGTAGATCGAGGTCTTGTTCACCTCGGCCGCCAGGGCGATGCGCTCGACCGACAGCGCCCCGAGCCCATGCGCGCCCAATTCCTCGAGCGTCGCCCGCATCACCGCGTCGATCACCGTCGGCCCTCGCGGCCGCCCCGCGTCTCTTCGTGGCCTCCTGCTCATGGCGTGAGTGTAGCCGCCCCCGTGGGCTTGACAATGCAACTTGAGGTTGCAATATGGCGAACATGGACCTACTCTCTTCCGACCTCGGGCTGCTGCAGCTGGGCGTGACGTCGTTCCTCGCGCAGGCGGCGAACTACTTCGTGTTCGTCGGCGTGATCTTCCTGCTGGTGTGGAAGCTGCTCGCGAAGACGCTTGCCGGCCGGCGCATTCCCACCCGCTTCGACTTCGGGCTTCCGCAGGTGACGCGCGAGGTGCTCAACACGCTGTTGACGCTGTTGCTCGGCACGGTGTCAGCAGTCGCGATCGTGGCGCTGTACCGGGCCGGGCTGACGAAGCTGTCGAACGGCGCCGACTGGGCGTGGTGGCAGAGCGCGCTCGCCCTCGTCGCGCTGCTGGTCTTCAACGACACCTGGTTCTACTGGTGGCACCGGCTGCTGCATCACCCGAAGTTGTTCAAGCACGTGCACGCCGTGCATCACCGCAGCGTCGACGTGAACCCGTTCACCTCGTACTCGTTTCACGCGGCCGAGGGCTTCATCCTCGGAGCCTGGGCGATCCCCATGGCGCTCCTCGTGCCGATGTCGATGCAGGTGCTGATGGCGGCGCAGGTCGTGGGGCTCCTCAACAACATCGTCTCGCACCTCGGGTACGAGCTGTTGCCTCGGTGGTGGCTGCGCGTGCCGTTGCTCAACTGGAGCTCGAGCGCGTCGTACCACTCGCTGCACCACTCGCAGTTCAATGGCAACTACGGGCTGCTGTTCCGCTTCTGGGATCGGCTGATGGGCACGGAGCTGAAGGACTACGAGCGCGTCTTTCGGGCGGAGCAGGGTGTGGAGGCGACCCGTGCAGTGGATCCGGCGGGACGTGAGGTCCCACGGCCCCTGTAGGCGGCGAGGCCCACGCGTGCTCGACCCGGCCCAGCTCGGTGGTGCGCGGGTGCTCGGTCGGCCGTGCAGCTGACGCTTCGGTCGCCCAGACTCGCGGCTCTTCGCGCCGATCAGGGTGGAATCGACCAGTGCCGCAGGTCCGCAACGAGCAGCGCGCCGACACCGCTGGAAAAGGCTCGGCCCCAGGTCGCCTCGGGGGAGCCACGGGTCGCCGGGACGAAGGCGCTCATGAACGGTACGGCGCCATCTTCACCGAGGGGCCTCTGCTGTGAAGTGGCGGCACGGAGCGGGACGGCTGCGGCTTCGGCAGATCGCCGATGCGCACATCGTGGTCGCCCGCGAGGACGGTGAAGACGAAGCTGTCGCGCAAGGTGCTCGACGAAGAAGCCTCGCCGTCCACTGAGCGTACTCGCCGGAGACGACCGCCTCGTCTCCGGCCTGGCCTTGCGACCCACGGCTCGAAGCCCGTCTGGCTCGCTTCCCGGAGGCTCAGGCCGGCGCGCGCCGACGACGCGAGGTCACGGTCGAACCCAAGGCACCGCGAAGCTGACCTGCACGGACTGGCCGTTCCATCGAGGTGCATCGCGGCAGACGGAAGGCCCAAGAACGAGGGCTGGTGGTGGCCGCCGCATTCAAGCCATCCACTCCACCCGCAAGACGGCCGAGGCGCGCCTGCTTCAGCTCGGCCATCAACTCCCCTCGCGACTCATCCTGCCACCCACCACCGCCCAGCCCTCGCTGCCTCTGACTGGCTGATGGACAGCGTCAAGCAGGTCCACCGCGCTCGTCCTTGAGGCACTCGTCTGTCCAGGGCGCCCCCAGGACCGGGAGTTCCGCCTTCGGTCGCCCCGTGCGCAGCCCCGAAAACCCTTCCCCGCAGCCCGCCGGGCCCCGACGCCCTTCCCGTTTTCAGCTTTGTTCGACTTGTTCTTGCGCGCATGTCGAGCGGCTGAACGAGCCCATTGGCCCGGGCTCAAGGCGGACCTCTCGACCGCAGCCGGTGCGGAGGACCTCCGAGCCACCACCACCCCGGAGGAGCGCGTTGCCATGATGGGGCCGCTCTCGGAGGCAGCGTGGTCTCTGACGGGCCAACCGTTGCCGACCTACGCGAGGTCCAGCATGCCGGGGCGCGTGCTGCGACCCGGTCAACCATGACGGTCGAGGCGGGCCTCAACCACTCCCGGCGTTCGGCGCGCCTCGCTACCGTGCCTCCGCGTGGCGAGGGATCAACGCCTCCATGGGGATGTGGAGCTCGTCGAACAGCCTTCGAATCATCGCCACCGTCAGGCTGCGCTTGTGGTTCATGATCTCAGAGACGCGACTTCGAGAGCCCAGGATCGCCACGAGATCCTTCTGCTCCATGCCGGCCTGCTCCAGGCGGAAGCGAATCGCAGCCACGGGGTCCGGGTCCTCCATGGGAAACGTGCGTCGCTCGTAGTCATCGACCAGCAGCGCCAGGACCTCGAGTGAGTCATGCGCCTCTGAGCCTGGCTTGGCGTCCCAGAGTTCCTCGATGGCCTTGAGGGCCAGCCGGTAGCTCTTCTCGCTGGTGATCACCTTCAGCTTTGCCTTCTTCATCGTCGACTCCTACCGGCCTTCGGCTTCGTCACCGGGTCTTGCTTCGCCGCGGGCAGCCCAATCGTGGTCACGTCGGTCTCATCGTACCCGTCGTGGGTCGTGGGATGCGCGTGTCGCGAGCAGCCAGCTGCTGTAGCGTTGGGCGCATGTTCGAGAGAGTGCGGGGCTGAGCCGTGATGACGATCCTCGGCTGCCTGCTGCTGGCCTCCACGCCGGAGGTCCCCGAGGCGGACGCGCCCCCGGTCGCCGTGGCGGAGGAGCCGAGCACCTGGCGCCCGCTCCAGCTGTCGCTGTTTGCGCCGATTCAGCTCGTCCCCAGGCGCGATGACGTATTCGGGCTGCGGCTCGGCCTCGGAAAGTCTGCGAACCGACGGGTATTCGGCGTCGACCTGGGCGTGGTGTCGCTCTCCGAGCAGGCGGCGGGCCTTCAGGTCGCCGCGCTGTGGAACTTCACCAACCGCGACGCCTGCGGCCTCCAGCTCGCCGCGCTCTTCAACCTGGCGGACACCTTCACGGGCCTGCGCGTCTCGCTCTTTAACATCGCGAGCACGCTCCGGGGCGTCGAGGTGGGCGTGATCAACCTCGGCTTCAAGCTGTTCAGCCACGCCTACGCGTTCGGCCTCCAGCTCGGCGCCGTCAACCAGACCTCGACCCTGGCCGGCGCGCAGGTGGGGCTCTACAACGAGGCGAGCGATGGCGCGGGGGTGCAGGTCGGCCTCGTCAACGTGGCGCGGCGCGGCTTCCTCGGCGTGCAGCTGGGGCTCGTCAACATCATCCGCGGCAGGACCGTGCCCTTCGTCCCGGTCGTCAACGTGTCGCTCTGACGGGCCGCGGGGAGCCGCCCGGGCGGAGGATGCCGGGTACACTGCGGCCATGCGCGACACGCCACCGCGCCAGGCGCTCAAGCACGCCCAGCTCCTGGCGCAGCTGACGCCGGAGCAACGAATCGACGCGCTGCGGGCCGTCGACCGAGGCGTGCGTCGCCTGGTGCTGGCGCGGCTGCGGCACCAGTTCCGGGACGCCAGCGAGCAGGAGTTGGTCATTCGCCACGTGGCGCAGGTCCACGGCGTCGAGGTCGCCCGGCGCGTGTACAAGCAGGCCGTGCCCGCGGATCTCCGATGAACGACCTCGTCGACGTCGCATGGAGGGTGGCCGGCTCCATCCGGCGACCGCATGCCGGCGCGCGCGCGGACCTCAAGCACCGATCTGTTCATCGGTTACACACTCAACGTCGTGCCGGCTTCGCCCTTACGAGGAGTCGGAGGAGTCGCATCGCGACGGATGGCGTCCGTGAAGGTGCGCGCCGTTCAGGCAATCCGCAGGACAACACGAGTCGGCAACGCTGGCATGCGCCAAAACATCTTCGCGTCGATGACGAAGCGGCACTTCACGTCGTGCTTCACCATGCGCTCGTACGCGCCGTTGATATCCGCGGCCTTGATGACCTCGACGTCAGCGCCGAACCCGTGATGGGCGCAGAAATCGAGCACGTCCTGGGGCTGCTACAGGTTGCCGATGCTCCACCGTCAGCCGCAGTCTCCTCGCTCGCTTGCAGCGCCTGGCCCACCCCAACCCAACGAGGCGTTTCGCCGCTCCCGCAACGGGTTCCTCCACTCCCGTTCACTCCCGGGACCTGCCTCCGCACCTTCGGGTACCCTGCTCACAGTAGGAAATACAGGTTCAACCCTGGCGCTCGTGAGCCGGAGATCGCGTGATTTACACCATCGGAGTCGGAACCTGCGGCGAGGTCGACGAGTTGGGTGACGAGTGGATCGCCACCCGCTTCTTCATCTTCGGTGTTCCGTTGCTCCCGCTCGACTCGCACTTCGTGCGTGTAGACCGGAGCGGGTACGAGCCCAGGCTGACGTCTCTGCCGATTCCGTTTCACTTCCGCAGCGCCCTCGTCGGGTTGATGTGGGGCGCAGGCGGCTTCGGCGTCGGCATGATGGTGCTGATAACCGGCATCATTCCGCTCGCGGACCTCATTCAGTTTCACCCGGCGCTCATGCTGCTGCCCGTCGGGTGGGGTGCCCTCATCGTGCTCGTGAGGCTCTTCGCGCGCCAAAACACCTCGAGCCTCGCCACACGGGAGCAGCTCCTGCGCGCAACCGGCACCTCGGCGCTGCCCGAGTATCTGCCGTTCGAGCTTCGTCATGAGATCCTCGGTCAGCTGCGAGCGTCCCCGAGGGTGAGCTCGGCTGAATGGCGCGCCGCGACGAGTGCCTACGAGCGCGCCCTCAGGTAGGCGCGGGGTTGCAGCGGCTGGAGGGCCTGACTTCCGGCCGCGAGGCACACGTCCAGCGCGGTGGCGGTGTACGGTGGGGCCGGCGCTTGCGCTCATCCGTCAATTGGCTCGGGTGTTCAACGCAGCCAGTTCGTCACGCATGGGGTGATACGAGTCGGTCGTGCACCCTCGACCAGACCTCGGAGCCTTGAAAGCGCTCGTCGGTTAGCAGTCCGGGTGTCGCCAGGACGAGGTCGAGGTGAGCAAGAACGGCGAAGCCCTTTTTGTCGCGAGCCTCTCCTTTTGTGTCTGCGCGCCAGCTCCATGCTCGTGGGCTTCGCCCACCAGAGTGCCGGTTGCCTTGAGGGGGAAGTTTTCGGTCAACCAACCTGCCGTGCTCACCACGCTCAACCAGCAACGTCGGTACGACGGCGTTCACGGAGTCAGGTCAGCGAACGCCGGTTGATCACGAACGTGCGCGGTCAACAACACCTGCCCTGCAGGCGAGGTGGAGCCCTTCGAGCCCGGCGCCGTTGTCCACTTCGATCCTGAGGCATGCGGACCGTGCCCTCTCCGGGCCAACTGCACCGAGGCGGCGACCGGAAAGGGGCGCTCCATCACCATGGGCGACAACGAGCCGCTCCAGAAGAAGCTCCGAGTGCTTCAGCACACCCGCGCCGGTCGCGAAGACCTGCGGGAGCGCGTCGGCGTCGAACACCGCCTCGCGCACCTCGCCAACCGCCAG
>JADCJJ010000088.1 GCA_020247085.1 Myxococcaceae bacterium
CGCGCGACCGTCGGTGGGCGCCGGCATGGACGAGGTGGAGGTGCTGGTCGCGCGACCGTCGGTGGGCGCCGGCATGGACGAGGTGGAGGTGCTGGGCGCGCGACCGTCCGTGGGTGCCGGCATGGACGAGGTGGAGGGGCCGTCTGCACGATCGCCGCTGGGTTCCGGCGTGGACGAGGCCGAGGTGCTGGTCGCGCGACCGCCGGCGCGCGGCGGCGCGGCCGAGGCACCGGCGCCGGTTGCGCGACCGTCGGCGAGCGGCGCCGCAGCGGGGTCGACGACGATGGGGACGCCGCCCGCGGGGAGCGGTGCGTCGAGCAGGGCGCGGCGCGGGTCGCCCGCGGGGAGCGCCGACAGCAGGTGGTGTCTGGCGAGCTCGTCGCGCGCGTCGGCCGACAACGCCCAGGCCTGCAGGCGCGTGATGGCGAAGCTGTCTTGCGCGGTGAAGGTGCCGAAGTCGACCCCGAGGAGGGCCTGCTCCGCGGTGGTGCCAGCGTGCGCCGCGCCGGCGTTCACGCCCGCCGCGTACGCCTCGAGAATGGCCCGGTCGCGCGCGGTGAGGGCCGCGAAGGCGGCGTCGAGGCGCCACGACAGCACGCGCAGCCGCTGGTCGAGCGGCAGGGCGTCGGCGCCGAAGAGCTCGGTGAGCCGCCCCCGGGCCGCGTGCTTCATCGTCTGCACCTGGAAGGCGCGCTCCCGCCCGTGCATGAAGCCCAGGCCGAAGGCGAGGTCGGCCTCGTTGTCGCCGAAGACGTGCGGAATGCCGCGCGCGTCGACGAGCACCTCGACCGTCGACGAGAGACCGGCCGACTCGAGCCGAAGCGGCTCATGGGCCGGCAGGGGCCGCGGCGCGTAGCGAGAGAGGCACGACGATGCACAGAGGAAGACGACGAGGAGCCGACCCGGAGCGCGCACGGCTCGAGCGCGTAGGTGGTGCGAGGGGTTCGTGCAACCCTGGCGCGGGGCCGGAGCGGCACCGTTCTCAGCGTCGGCCGCCCGGCCCGCACGCCCTCGAGCGCGGCGGCCCTGCGTCGCCCGCCGTCGCGAGGCGTCGGGCCCGGTGTCTGTCTCCGGGGCGAGGCCGCGCAGCAGGCAGCAGCGCCTGCTTCGGGTCTTTGGGCGTCAGGCGCCCAGCTGCTGCACCGGCTGTTGTGCGTGAGCTGGGCCCGTGCCACGCCGCGCCCATGATGACCTTTCGTCAGCTCCCGGCGCCGGGCGGGCTCTTCTGGGCGGCGCTCCGGTCGCGCAAGCCCCGGCTGGTGCCTTCGGGCGTCAGGGTGCCGCGGCTCGAGGCGAGGTGGACGGGCGTGCGCCTCGACCGGGCGCACCTGCGCGCCTACCGCGAGCTGTGCGGCTTCGGCGAGGGAGAGGGCGTGCCGGTGACGTACCCGCACGTGCTGGTGAGCGCCCTGCACCTGGCGCTGCTGACCTCGCCCGGCTTCCCGGTGCGGTTGCTCGGGCTCGTGCACCTGCGCAACCGAATCGAGCTCCTGACCGAGCTGACGCCCGCGACGGGCGGCGAGGTGCACGCGTGGCTCGAGGGGCACCTCGACGAGGAGCGCATGCAGACGTTCGACCTGCACACCGAGTGGCGTGACGGCTCGACGGTGTGCTGGCGGGAGCTGACGCGGTTCATCGCGAAGAAGCCAGCGCCGAGGCGCTCCGGCGCGAAGCCTGCGCCGGCCGAACGAGCGGCGCCCACGGCGACGGCGACCCTCGCCGTGCCCCCGGGGCTCGGCCGCCGCTATGGCCGCGTCAGCGGCGACGTGAACCCGATTCACCTGTTCGACCTCACGGCGAAGCTGTTCGGCTTCCAGCGCGCCATCATCCACGGCATGTGGACGCTCGCTCGCTGCGCCGCCGAGCTGAAGCCAACGGCGCCCTGCGTCCTCGACGTGCACTTCAAGCTGCCGGTCTTCATCCCCTCGACGGTGACGCTCGAGCGTGTGGCCGTGCCCGGCGGAGAGGACTTCACCGTCGTCGAGGCGCGCGGCGAGAAGCCGCACCTGGCGGGCACGCTCCGGAGCGGGTGACGCCGCGCCTCGCCCCGGGTGGAGCGCACGTCAGCCCCCGCGTCGACTGCAGCGCCCCGAAGGCCGAGGGCGTGGTGCTGGGTACGGTCCTCGCCCGCGGGCGCCCCTGAACGACGAGGGGCGATGGCTACGGCGTGAAGCGCAGCGCCGTGCTGGTGTTGACGGCACTCGACGTCTGCACGGAGTGGACGACGGCTGACAGGCCCGCGGCGCCCTCGAGGCCGACAGTGGCCAGCTGCCCCGTCACCCGGCTCGCCGAGCCGCCGTTGGCGTTGAGCGCGCAGTAATGGAGCTCGACGACGTTGGTGCCCTCGTACACCTTCAGCTGGAACGTCAGCCGCTCCGGGCCGACGAACGGCGCGGTCGGCGTCGAGAGCCCGAAGTTGGCCCACTCGACGACGAACCGGCGGCTGCCCGGCGAACCGAAGACCTGCGCCCGGGCCGTCGAGAGCCCGGGCACGTTGGTGAGGTTGTCCCAGAACACCGCCGCCAGGTTGTTGGGTGCAGAGATCGAGGGCATGCCGGAGCGCACCACGAAGGCCTCCACCGCCCCCGTCGTGGCCGTGTCGAAGCCGACGAGGCCGTTCGACGAGACGGAGTAGGTGGTCACCGGCGAGCCGTAGAACGTGAACGGGAACGGGAGCGACGCGAAGGGCGTCGACCCGTCGTCCTGGAGGACCTGCGGCAGCGGCGTCGCCGCGCCCGTCAACGCGTCGCACGCCTGCGGCGTGGTCATCTTGACGTAGCGGGGCGTCACGGGCAGCGGGGCGAAGTCGATCGCCAGTTGGAAGGCGGGGTCGCCCGAGCTGTCGGAGCGGTCGACCACCAGGAAGACGTCGCGCGCCGTCGACCCCGCGTTGTCGAAGCTGAACTCCTCGACGCACCACCCACCGCAGGACCCCACGAACGAGTTGACGCTCGCCAGGCAGGCCGTGAGCGGCCTGCAGTTCGACGCGGGCCCCTCGACGACGCTCAGGCGAAGGTCGGCCGTCGAGCTCGTCGCGGCCGTGAGCCTCGAGCTCGGTGGAATCGTGACCCGGTACACGCGGTCTTCGCGGAAGGCGAGCGCGCACGTGGGCGTCGAGCGGCCGTAGTCGTTGGAGAACCCGGCGAGGGTCTCGCTGCTCGAGCGGCTGGCGGTGATGGCCGGCAGGGAGTCGGAGCAGACGTCGCCGGGCAGGAACGCGCTCACGGTCGTGGTCAGGTCGAACCTGCCTGCGGACGGCGAGGCGCTATCCACGAGGAGCAGAACGCTCTGCATGGCGCCCGTGGCGTTCGCGAAGGTGACGAGCTCGACGCCCGGGTTGAGCGGGCTGTTCAGCTCGTCGGAGCCGGCCACGCAGGTGATGCCTTGCGTCTGGCCGGTCGGCCCGAGGGTGCCGCAGCTCGTGCTCCCGCCGATGACGGCGTTGAGGGTCACGTCGAACGTCGGCGTCAGCCGGGCCGTGAGCCGCTGCCCGTCAGGGACCGGGAGCGAGTACACGCCGTCGGGGCCGGAGCTCAGCGACCGGCTGAGGCACGCGTTCGTTTCTCGCAGCGCGAGGTCGTTCGAGAGCCCGCTCAGCGACCCGATGATGGTGGTGTTCGGCGTCAGCGCCGCCGGTGACGCGCAGGTCTCCCCGGGCGTCAGGGACGACGGCGTCGCCGTCGCCGTGGCGGTGATGGTGAATGACGCCGGCGACGAGGTCGACCCGCTGTCGACGATGAGCAGCAGGCTCTGGGCCGTAGCCGAGGGGTTGTCGTAGACGAGCGTGTCCGTCGTGCCGACCCCGAAGGCGTCGCTCGTGGCGAGGCAACTCACGCTGCAGGCCGCGGCGCTGGCCACCAGCGAGAGGGCGGTGTCGGTGCCAGTCGGCGTGACGGCCACCGTCAGACGCTGCATGGGCTGCAACGTGACGCTGTACACCACGTCGCGTCCGCTCGAGAACGAGCAGCCCGGGACGAAGCCCCGGAAGTCGTCGGTGAAGCCGGCGAGGTCTCGGGGCGTCGGCGTCCCCAGGGGGAGCGGCAGCGGCGAACCGCAGAAGTCTCCCGCCGGAGGCGTCGAGAAGGTGACGGCCAGCGAGTAGGTCCCCGCCTGCGCTGCAAGGTTCGAGTCGACCACCAGCACCAGGTCCTCGGGGGTCGTCCCGCTGGCGTTGGATCGGATGACGGTCTGGGCCCCGGCGCCCGAGGCGTTCGCGCTGCTCAGGCAGGGGCCCGAGGCGCACTCCGTCGCCGCCGAGAGCACCTGGAGGGAGAGGTTCGTCGCCGCCAGGCTCAGCATGCCGCCGTCGGGGAGCACGCCCGCGCTGGTCGGCGTCGCGACCGCCGTGAGGATGTGTCCCGCCGGCACCGTGACGGCGTAGGCGCGGTCGAGGCCAGGCAGGTAGGCGCACCTCGTCTGGCCCTGCGCGACGTATTGGTTCTGAAACCCCGCGAAGGTCTCGCTCGGGAACGTCCGTGACGTCGTCGTCGCGGGGGACGTGTTCTGACAGACGTCTCCGGCCGTCAGTGAGAGCGGCGTCGCCGACACGCTCAGGTCGAACGTCCCGACCGGTGACGTCGTGGTGGTGTCGACGACCACGAAGAAGTCCGCCGCCGGGCCGACGTTGTCGAACGTCGCCGTGGCCGTCACCGAAGACGAGGCGCCGCCGACGCAGGTGAGCGACGGCGTGCAGGCGCCGCGGACGAGGTTGACGGTCGGCGAGAAGGTCACGCCGCCGTCACCCGGCGTCACGGTGGTGACGGTCGCCGTGAGCCGGGTGTTGGCAGGCACGGGCACCCGGTAGACGCGGTCGAGCGACGAGGTGCCGAGGCTGCAGCCGCCGCCCCCGAGGTAGTTCCCCGTGTATCCGCTGAGTGAGTCTCCGGTGCGTGTGGCCGGCAGCGAGACCGCGACCGCGTTTTCGCACAGGTCCCCGGGCGCCAGGGGCGTCACCTCGGTCGTGAGCGTGAAGGGCCCGCTCTGGGTGGCCGAGAAGCCGTCGACGACGAGGAAGGCGTTCTGTGGCGTCGAGGTGTTGTTCACGTAGGTCTGCGTCGGCGTCGGGTCGTCCGGGTCGTCCACGCCGGTGGCGCAGGTTTGCTGGCCGAAACCTCCAGCGACGAGCGCGGTGCCGCAGGCGCTCACGTCTCCAACGATGACGTTGAAGATGGAGTCCCAGTTGAGGCCGCCGTCGGGGAGCGACGAGCGCAGCGAGGTCGCGAGCCGGGAGAACCCGGGCACGCTGACGGCGTAGACGAGCTCGGGTCCGCTCGATGACCGATCGGGTCCTCCGGAACACCCCGAGGCGCTCTGGTAGCGAAGGTCGTTCGTCGCCAGGGCCGTCGTCCCCGTGATGACGGCGCTCGTGCCAGTGATGGGCGTCGCCGTAGCGCAGGTCTCATTCAG
>JADCJJ010000089.1 GCA_020247085.1 Myxococcaceae bacterium
GAGTCCAGCCGCAAGAACACCGGCTTGACGAACGGAAAGGAGCCGACGAAGTAGCCGCCACCAGCGTCGTCGAACGGTTTCGGCGTTCGGCTTCGCCCGGAATAGGCGTTCGGCATCGCCGGAATACGCAGCGGCGGGGCTTGCCTGCGAGGGAGCACGTCCCGCAGGCCACGCGAGGCCCCATCATTCGTCGGCGGGCCGAGGACGAGGGGCCGGTGATCGACCGCTCGTACGACCAGTCGACGGACTTCCACCAGGGTGGCGATCACGACGTGCGCGGCCAACGGGTCCGCCACTCGCAGTTCGGCACGGGCGTGGTGCTCGACGTGGCCGGGAATGGTCCGAACGCGAAGCTCACGGTGCGCTTCGACGCCGGGGTGAAGGTCGTGATCGCCCGGTTCCTCACGCCGCTCTGAGCCTGGATCGGGCGGGTCGACCTACCGCTGGTGGCCGAAGCGGACCTCGATCTCCGGGTAAGCGGCGACGAACGCGCGCAGCGCTGCGAGGCTCGCGGCATCGCCTGGCTTCTCGTCGGAGAACGTCCCCGGCTCGACGTCGTGCTCCCAGCCCCAGCGGGTGTGGCTGGCGTCACCCGTGAGCAGCACGGGCCCCTGCGTGCTCCGCACGAGGTACGCGGTGCTGCCGTGGGTGTGGCCGGGAACGGAGAGGGCCCACACGCTCCCGTCGCCGAAGATGTCCACCGCGCCGGCGAACCGCTTGGCCGGGTCTGCGCTCACCGGCCACTCTCGAATGGCGCCCTTCCCAGCGAGCGCTCGGTTGATGTTCGGCGCGACCACGAGGTTCTGCAGTCGCCGCGCCTCCGTCTCGCCCGCGCCGGCGTAGAGCGGAACGGTCGCCGGGAGGTCGGGGACCCCGCTCACGTGATCGACGTGGAGGTGCGTCAGGAAGACGCCAGCCGGCGGAGCGGGCTCCTTCGCGAGCCAGGCCCCAAGCGGCATGAGGAACGTCATCCGCTCGACGTGGAGGAGCTTCGCTACGAGCCCCTGTGTCGCCGCCCGCTCTGGGTCGTCGCGCAGCGCCTTCTCCACGCCCGTGTCCACCAAGAAGGTCCCTTCGGTCGGGTGGCGCAGCACGTGGAAGAACACCTGAATGGGCTCGGGCCCCTCCTCGAGGCCGGCCTCCTTGGCGCGGGGGTGGTTCAGGTTGATGAGGCCCGACCGGTCGACTTCCCAATCGCACGAGGCGATCGTCTCGAGCTCGATGGGCCCCGGCGTCTTCAGGAGCGCGACCAGCTCGTCGGACGAGCGGGCCGTTCCCAGGGGGGAGGCCACCGTGGCGTGGCTGCTGAGGGCGCACCCCAACTGGGCGGCGGCGGTGAGAGACAGCATCCAGATCGTGCGTGACATCGTGCGCTCCACTTCGGTCAGCGAGGGGTGGCCCAACAGTAGGTATTCGCCAGGGGATGACCATTGAGAGAAATGGCATAAGGTGATGCATTCATGGATATCTCCTGGGATGAGGTGAGGTTGTTCCTCGCGATCGCCGAGCTGGGCAGCGTCAACAAGGCCGCGAAGGCGCTGAAGCTGGGCCAACCCACGGTGAGCCGGCGGCTGGCCGCGCTGGAGTACTCGGTCGGCAACGCGCTGTTCCGACGGAGCGCGAGGGGTGTCTCGTTGACCACCGTGGGAGAGCGCCTGCTCATTCCCGCCCGCAAGATGGCCGAGTGGGCGGGGGAGGTGGGGCGAGCCGCGGAGTCACGCGAACAATCGCCTCGCGGCCTCGTGCGGATCACCTCGAGCCCGTGGGCCTGCTTCGACTTCCTCGCGCCCTTCGCCGCAGAGGTGGCGACGCGACACCCGGGGTTGCGCTTGGAGATCCTGTCGTCGGTGGACTACCTCGACCTCACGCGGGGGGAAGCCGATCTCGCCATTCGCATGAGGCCGCCGACGCAGACTGAGCTCGTCGTCGTGAAAGAGCTCACCCTCACCACCGAGGTGCTCGTCGCGGAGTCGCTGCTCGCCCGGCTCCCCAAACGACCGCAACTGAAGGACCTCCCCTGGGTCGCGTGGGCCCGCCCGCATGAGCTCATCCCGCCGAACCCGCAGCTCGAGCGGCTGATCCCTGGCTTCACCCCTGCGTTCACCAGCGACAATTTCCTGGTGATGATCGCCGCGGCCGAGGCTGGCGTCGGCGCGATCGTGCTGGCCCGCCCAGCGCACCGCTTCTCCCGGCCGAGCGCCCTCAGAACGCTGCCCATCCCGCTGGGCGAGGCGGCGACCACCACGATCTACGTGGTCGCTGCGAGATCGGCACTCGACGTTCCCCGGATTCGACGGGTGTCCGAGCTGCTGGTCGAAGCGCTCGGCCCGCTCTCCTCGGCGCCGAAGCCCGTCAGACCAAAGAACCTCACCAGGGCGAAGTGACGTGTCGGTGAAGCAGGACGCTTGGCTCTCGGCCGATGACCCCGCGAACTGGCTCAGCGGCGTGTGAGGCGAGAGACGACGGCTCTCACGGTGGAACTCACGCCTTCGGCGTCGAGCGCACGCTCGAGCGCGCGTTGGCGAACCGTCTCATCGAAGACCTCTCGTCGCCCCGCGGGGTCGAGGTCGTGCCAGGCGGGGCTGGACTGCACTCGCCCGTGTAACCGTTCAGTGGTGCGGTTGAGGGCGCAGTCTGCGTGTGCGACTTCTGGCGGATGACCAAGAGACCGCCCGAAGGCGAGACGTTGGAGGCGAAGGTCGCGCGAGTCGTGCGCGAGCACCTGGACCAGCAGCAGGTGGCGGTGAAGGCGGC
>JADCJJ010000009.1 GCA_020247085.1 Myxococcaceae bacterium
CCCCCTTCAGCGACGTCCCAGACGCGGGGCTCATGTCTGGGGCCTTCTTCGGCCAGGCCTACCTGCCCCTCAACGTCCTTCGGGTGGAATGCAACCCGACGACCCCCAACAGCATCGGCCCGGGTCGCCACGCCGTCCGTCTTCTGGCCCTGATTGAAGGCATCGCGTCGCCCATTCCAGCGAACACGGTGATGGTGCAGGTGGCGTGTACGCCTTCAGACGGCGGCCGCCCCGACGCGGGTCTGCCCGACGCGAGTTTCTGGCCGATCGACGACGGCGGGTTTCCAGTCCCTCCGGACGCGAGCACGCCGTGGGATGGCGGCGGTGGCTCCCATCCCGACGCGAGCGTGTTGCCTCCGTGGGATGGGGGTGGAGGTGGTGCGGCTCTCGATGCCGGCCAGGTCGGTGGGCTCGATGCTGGAGCGCAGGGAACGGACGCCGGAACCCAACCCCCGCCCGTCGTTCTCGATGGCGGTGCCTCGATGGTATCGGGCCCGCAGCCGCCCGGTGGCTGCACCTCGGTGCCCATCGCCATCGCTCCGGGGCTGGTGTTGGCCTTGTGGCTGCGGTCGCGACGGCGCGCTGACGGCTGAGCGTTCAGCGGCCGTCGGCGCGGGCCACGACCGTGAGCGCGGCGGCCTTGTTCTGCCTGGCCGCGAGAAACTCGACGGGAATCGACGCCGCGAAGAGCGGCGCCGAGCCCGCCACCGACGCGACGAAGTGAGCGGCCTTCGCGGTCGTCGACATGCTGCTCAGGGCACCGCGGTCCTTCACCCACTCGTAGAGGAAGTTCGGGTGGGGCAGCACCTGGTTGAGCGCGCTCTGAATCCACCCGCTGGTGCCGTACTCGGGCAGGAAGGGCACGTTCTTCGTCACCCGAAAGCCCGCCCGCGAGAGGCACGTCTCGAGCGTGTCGGGCTCGAACTGCAAGAGGTGGCGGGGCGGGTCGAGGTGAAACCAGCCGCCCTTGAAGACGGCGCTCTGCCAGCTCGAGAAGTTGGGCACTGACACCACCAGCATCCCGTCGGGCCTCAGCAGGCTGCGCAGCACCTCGAGGAGGGGCACGGGCTGCTCGAGATGCTCGAGGACGTGCCACATGGTGATGACGTCGAACGTCCCCAGCGAGTCCCTCACCGAGGCCAGCGGCGCTCGCACCAGCTTGAGGTTCTTCTCCTCGAGGGTCGTCCCCAGGCTGTACGGCTCGAGGCCCACGGTGTCGAAGCCCCGGTTGGCCATGAAGCGGGCGAAGCCTCCGGCGCCCGCCCCGTAGTCCAGCAGCCGGCCAGTGGGTTTCACGGCTTCGATGAGGCGCGCGCGCTGCAGGGTGAAGAGCGAGAGGGCCTGCCTGGCCGAACGCTGCGCGGCCGTGTCGGACTGCTCGAAGGGCGGGTACAGCTGCGATGGCGGCGGCGCCGTGCGGGCATCGGTGAAGGCCAGCCGGCAGTTCGAGCAGCGCACGATGTCGTAGCCCTGCCGTGAGGGAAACACGGGTGAAGTCTGTTCGCCGCCGCACAGCGGGCACGTCAAGCGGGCGTCAGTCATGGTGGCGGAGGGGCTCGATGGTGGAGTGCTTCGGGTCGCCCACGAAGAGCGGCAGCCCGATGGTGTCCTTGTAGACACGTGCCAGGTAGATGCCGAGGGTGCCGAAGGCGAGGGCGAACCAGCCCAGGTGCACCGCCAGCCCTGCCGCCAGCGCGCGCAGCAGCCACTCTGTCGAGAGGGGCGCGGCGAGGAACGCGACGGCGGCGCCGCCGTCGAGAAGGAACAACGCCACGCCGACGTACGCCAGCACCCGGAGCGGCATCGTGGACGACGAGAGGATGCCGGCGATGCCGAAGCGAATCGCGCTGACGAGGTTGTAGTGCGTCTCGCCGATGATGCGCTTCTCTCGCTTGTACGGAATGCCCTCGCGCTTGAAGCCGACGTAGCCGACCTGCCCGCGCACGAAGGGGAAGGTGCTGCGCGTCGACAGCACGTGCTCCTTCACCTTGCGGTCGATGAGGAAGAACTCGGCCATGTCGAGCACGATGTCGTGGTCCGACACGCGCTTCGTCACCCGGTAGAAGAGCTTGCGCGCCAGGTGCATGAGGAAGAACTCCTCACGCCGCGCCCGAATGCCGTACGCGATGTCGGCGCCTGCCAGCCAGCGCTCGACGAGCTGCGGAATCAGCTCGGGCGGGTCTTCGCAGTCGACGTCGATGTTCACGCTGGCGTCACCCGCTGCGTGGCGCATGCCGGCCGTAATCGACGCCTGGTAGCCGAAGTTCCGGCTCATCGTCAGCAGGTCGACCCGCGGATCCTTCTCGCGCAGCTTCATCACCGCCGCTTCGGTGCCGTCCGTCGAGCAGTTGTTGACGAACAGCACCTGGTACCGAACGCGGTCCTCCGTGGGCGCCAGCGCCTTCGCCAGCCGCTCGTAGAACAGCGGCACCGCCTGCTCCTCGTTGAACACGGGGCAGACGATGGTGACGAGCTTGCGGGAGGGCGCTTCGGAGTCCATGGCGGGCCGTCGGTGGCCGGCGGCTTCTACAGGGCCTCGACGCCGTGGCAAAGGCCGACGGTCACCGGGGCCACTCGACGAGGACGAAGCCCTTCACGGAGGCGAGCGGCCGGGCGCCGGCCTGCTGAAGCGCTGGTGCCGCGGCCGCCGCCACGATGCTGAAGCGCGCGTTCACCGCCTTGATGCGCTCAGCCAACGTCGGAATGCCGAGGCTCGTCTGGACGTAGACGAGCCGATTGCGCAGATCAGTCGTGAACAGCTCTCCCGGGAAGTCGAGGTACTCGTCGAAGGTGACGATGTCTCCGGGCTGCATCGCACGGTCGCGCACTTCGAGCACCTGCTGCGGCCAGTTCCACGACACCACCTGCTGGGTGGCCCGCTCTGCGGCGGAGCGCCGGGGTTGGTCCCAGAACTGCGCTGGCCAGCCGTACTGTGGGTCAGTGATGAGCTTCTTGACCACGATCTGCGTCTGCGCGCCAACCAGCGCGACGAGGGCGAGGCTGAGGACCAGCTTGATCAGCCGGTGCTTCAACGTGACGCCGACCAGCGCGATCGCCACCAGGCCCGCGACCGACGCCGACATCGAGTACCTCGGCCAGTACGCCGAAGGCACCGAGATGGCCGCCGCGAACAGGAAGAGCAGGGCGAGGGGCTGAAAGCGTCGCTCGCGGTCCTTCAGGGCGACCAGCGCCAGCACCAGGCATGGCAGCGCGAGGAAGGTGAACGGGAGCCCGAAGTACCCGTCACGCACGTCCGGGTAATAGACCTGCAGGTCCCACTTGAAGAGCTGCTCGAGGAAGACTCGCCCCTCGCCTGGAATGCCGAAGAACGAGGCCCGGCCTCCGGGCGGCCCGCCGTACTGCACCGACGGGTCGTTTTCCCAGGGGAGTTCACCCAACCCCGGGACGGTCAGCTTGAAGGGCCATGCCGGGTTGCCCCGAACCAGCGCGTTCTGCACGTACTTGTGGGCGCCCAGGAGCGGAATCACGGCGGCCAGCCCGAGCGAGCGGAGGAAGAGCGTGCCTCGCGTCGTCGAGGCCTTCAGCTCACGCAGCACCTGCAGCGTGAGGAGCGGCCCGAAGAAGCCGAGGTGGAACATGCCCGTGTGCTTCGTCCCGAGGTACAGGCCGAAGGCCATCACGCTCGCGAGCCGGTCGGCGTCGTCTTCCCACGTCGTCGCGAAGTAGGCGCCCGTCGCGAGCAGCGCGCCGCAGGCCACGTCGACGTGGACCGAGGGCAGCTGCATCAGCACTGCGGGGAAGCACAGCCAGGCCGCGCCGAGCGACGTGGCGAACGCTCGCGAAGCGCCCAACCTGCGCGACCAGGCCGCCGTCGCGAGGGCGCCGATGAGCCCGAAGGGCAGCTGAGGAGCGTCGTCGAGCTCGGTGTTGCCGAGGAACAGCACGTTCCACACCGCGAGCAGGTGCACGTTGCGCGGGTAGCCCTTCACCTGGTGGAAGGCGGTTTCGATCCACTCGAGCGACCCGTTCTGCGCGATGGAGTTGGTGATGGTGGTGTGGAACATCAAGACGTCCCAC
>JADCJJ010000090.1 GCA_020247085.1 Myxococcaceae bacterium
CCCCTGCGTCCGCTCCACCGTCGAAGCCTGACGCGCCTGCGTCGGCGCCGGGCGCCCCTGCGTCCGCTCCACCGTCGAAGCCTGACGCGCCTGCGTCGGGGCCGGGCGCCCCTGCGTCCGCTCCACCGTCGGAGCCTGCCGCGCCCGCGTCGTCACCAGCAACGGGCGCACGCGGCACCGCACCGTCCTCGGGGACCGGGCCGAATTCGCCCATGCAGCCTGCTACCCACATCGACGCGGCGACCCAGGCGACCCGCGCCACATACGTGAAGGAACGAAGCTGCCCCATTATCTCGAGTGTAGACACAGCGAGTGCCGAAGCAGAAGCCAGCCTTCTCCGCCCGCGGGCGCTCCCGAGAGCGCCGAGGTGCCAGCCTTCGATTCGGAGCGCCCATCGTGTTCGCGAGGCGCGAGACGCCATCGCACCTCGAGGCCACGCCAGCCGCGCCATGGGCCTGCGCTCCATCGAAGGGACGCCCGGGCCCCCTCCAGGGCGGACGGCCCCGGGCTCACGGCGCGAAGGCCGCGGCCAGGAAGGCCCTCCACGCAGCGTCGAAGGTCCGCTGCGCGCGCCCACGGCCGGTGGTCGTACCGCCGAGCACGAGCGTTCCCACCCGCGGGTCCGGCGCCGTGGAGCCGCCCACCGTCGCCCACCCGGGCGCGCCGAGGGCGTGCCCCGTGTCGGGGAAACACAGCCGGCGGTCGAGCGGGTGCGTGTCCTGGTGGCGGGCGGCGGTGAGCATCGCCCACGCGTCGTCGACGAAGCGGCACGAGGGCCACACGCCGTCATCGGCGCCACCAGCGAGGAGGAACGACGCCGGCGCCGGCCCTATCGCGATGGCCGCGGCCGCGCGCTGCGCCGGTGTCGCCGCGGCGAGTGACGCCTCGAAGGCCGGCGCGAAGCGAACCCCCTGCCCGCCGCCCGGGAGGCGCTCGACGGACCCCATCGCGCCGGGGGCGAACGAGATGATGGGCAGGTCGGCGCCGCGGAAGGTCCACGCAGGCACGTCGTCGGGGCCGGTGCCGCCCCAGCGCCAGGGGCTCGGGACGATGGCCACCACGGCCTTGAGGCGCGGCTCGACGGCGGCGAGCTGCAGGGCGAGCTCCCCGCCGCGAGACCCTCCCATCACCGCGAGCCGGGTGGGGTCGACCGATGGGCGCTGCGAGAGCCACTCGAGGGCCCCGATGAGCGCTTCGAGCGGCACCTGCTCGATGAGCCGCTGCTCGCAGTAATCGACGGCGAGGGCGTGGTAGCCCGCCGTGGTGACCCACGCGGCCGTGAAGGCGGTGGTGTCGAGGTTGCATTCGGAGCCGCCCAGCACCAGCACCGCCGGGCGACGGTCGGCGAACTCGAGGAGCTGACCCCGGAGCCCGCCCGCCATCACCTCCCGACGCGCCGTGCCCGTGCCCATGCCAGGCCGGGCCAACCGCGCCGTCACCAGCTCGTCGCCGAACTCGGCCTCGACGGCCACGTCGAAGGTGGTGCCGAGCGACGAGGAGGTCGGCGTCATGGACCAGATGAGCCCCTCGGCGTCGACCCCCTCGTAGCTGCCGCTGACGGGAGCGTGCTCCGCGGTGTCGACGACGCCCACGTCGCTCGCCTGGAAGACGGCCGACGCGCCCAACCGCTGCACCCGCGTCCGCAGCGTCACCCGCGCGCGGGGTGGCGCCCCCTCGAGGCGAATTGAGAAGGGCAGGCTGTAGAGCAACGACGTGACGGGCGTCGCCCCACCATCAGCCAGGCGCGCGAGGAACTGCACCGAGGGCGTGACGCCCGCGCCGGGGCCGGCCTCGACGCCCCCATCGCTCGCTCTCACCACCTGCGCGCCCTCGCTCACGAGCGCCGGTGCCAACGGCGTGCAGGCCACCAGCCACACGACTGCCACTCCGCTCACCCCCAGCGCGCGCACGCGGGCGGTTCAGCAAGAACCGAGCCCCCGCTACGACTGACCCTCGGCTCGCACACGTGTGGTGGAGCCGTCACACCGGGCCAACGCGCAGCGCGCGGGAAAGACGATGACGAGGCCTGGCAAGTGGCTTGCGGTGAGCCGGGCCCATGAACGCCTTCCCCGACCGCAGCTCCCTGACTCGTCACCTCGCGCTGTACGGCGCGTTCCACCAGCAGCTGTTGTCGTCGCCGCTCGTCTCCGTGTCTGCGCTCGTCAGGGCGACCTCCCGGCGCTGGCCGCTCCACCCAGCAGGTAGTCGACGAGCGGTTCCCAGAACCGCGCGCTGGCCCGGCGAAAGAAACCGACGTGCCCGATGGGGAAGGGCGCTTCGACGACGTGGTCCCGGAACTGCACACGTGGATAGAGCTGCTGCAGAGCTTCGACCGCCGGCTTCGTGGCCACGTCGTCGTCCGCCACGCGCACGCAGAGCACTTCGCGCTCGACCTGGTCGTGTCGATAGCCGGCGTACACCTGACGTTCATCGGCGATGTACCGCGGTCGGCGGCACCACCGGGCCCACTCACTCGCGGCGCCACCCGGAAGGTCATGACCCAGCCCGAGCAACGAGACGCGCGCACGCCCAGACAAGGCGACGCTCACGGGAATGAATCCGACCATCAGGAAGGCCGCGAGGAGGGTCGTCGAAGGCTGCTTGTACTTCCACCAGGTGCCCGCAGAGGAGCTGACGAAGGCCACCCTCGACAGCCGGTCTTCGTTGGCCACCAGCCCGTAGAGCTGCCCGCCCATGCTGTGGCCCACGTAGTGAACGCGGGCATGGGTGCTGGCGGTGAGGTCGATGAGCTGCTCGAGGTCAGACACCCAGTCTTCGATGCTGGCCCCGGGAGAGACTCGCGCGTTCGACCCCACGCCCCTGGGGTCCATCAACACGACCGAGAGGCCACGGGAGGCGCAGTACTCGGCGAACCCGAGATAGAGCGTCGCGGTCACACCCATCGCTGGGAAGACGATGAGCGCGTCGCGCGAGGGGCCTGCCTGTACGATGAAAGCCGACAGCGAGTGTCCGTCATGGGTCGAGACGGCGATGACCTTCTTCGACGACGAACCCGGTAGGCCGGGCGCCGAGGGGCGCGGTTCCATGACCGGCATCTACCTGGGCCGAGCCCTGACGAAGCCTGCATGAATGCAGTCACACGCTGTATGATTGCAGCATGGTCCCACTCGACTCGTTCGGCCTTGGGCTGCTCCTGGTGCTGCACCGCACCGGCTCCCTGGTGGCGGCAGCCCGGGTGCTCGACGTCGACGCCACGACGGTGGGCCGACGGCTGACCCTGCTCGAGCGGTCGCTCCGCGTTCAGCTCGTGGTGCGGCACCGGGGAGCGATCACGCTGACGCCCGCTGGGCTGGAGGCCGTGCGGGAGCTGGAGCAGGCCGAGGTGCACGTCGCGCGTGCCCTCGACCGGGCTCGCGCGCGGCACGAAGACGTCGCCGGCGAGGTGACGGTCTCTCTCGGAGAGGCGATGGCCCAGCGGGTCGTCGCGCCCGCGCTCCCAGCGCTGCTCGAGCGTCACCCGAGGCTTCAGCTTCGCCTCGAGGTGGGGGCGCAGCGGCGGGAGGTCGGAAGACAGGTCGACGTCGCGTTGCTCATCGTCCCGCCGCGCGGAGAGGGGCTGCGCGTTCGTCGCGCCGGCTCGATGGCCTTTGCCTTCTACGCGGCCCGCGAGACGTCCGCTGCCGCGTCGCTGCTGCTGTTCTCCAACGAGGTGGAGGAGCGCCACGAGACGGCGCTGCGCCGGAAGGTGGCCGCTGGCCGGCGGGTCTCGGTGCTGTCGGCCAGCGCTCCGACGCTCCTGGCGTGTGTCGAAGCGGGCGTGGGGGTCGGCCTGGTGCCGTGCCTGCTCGGCGACGAGGTGTCGCGGCTCCGGCGGGTGACGACGTTTCCCGTCATTCAGCGCACCGTCTGGTCTGCCGTGCACCGAAGCGAGGCGCACATCGCGCGGGTGCGAGCGACCGCAGACTGGCTGCACGCGCTGTGTGTCGCAGAAGCGGCTCGTCTCGAAGGTCGCCGCCGAGCGCCGGCCTCACCTGTCAAAGACGAAGTGGCACCCCGCGAGGGTGCTCGGTGAGATGCCGAGGGTCGACCGGCAGACGCGCCACAAGTGAGGGCCGTCTGAAAAGTCGGCTTCGTGGGCGGCGTCGGTGACGGTGAGCCCGCGGCCGATGGCGTCGACGGCAAGGAGCACGCGGCTCCATGTTCGCCAGAACCGCGGTGAGGCGCCCGTGCGCTCAGAGACCCGGTGGGTGAAGGACGACGTCGACCGGCCGCTGCACCGCGCGACGTCGCCGCGGCGTGCTCCGGCGATGAACAGGCTGAGCAGCGTCGCCAGCTCGCTCTCGTGGGCCGTCGTCGGCAGCCGGTGCACGTCATCGCAGAGCGCCTCGAAGTCAGAGGGACCAGCCGCGAGGCGTAACTGGTGGCCGAGGCGCTGCGCCGTCGAGGCGTCGTAGACCCTGGCGTCGAGGTACACGAGCGTCACCTCGCCCGCGGCCGACACCAGGTGCGCAACGCCGGGCGGTACGACGAGGCAGCGACCCTCGCGGTTCATCGGCCCGTCGACCTGCGCCCCGAGCACCAGCTTGTAGGCCGGGTGCGTGTGGGCGTTGGTCGAGCCGCCCTGCCCTTGAAACACCGCCGCGCCGGACGAGCGCCAGATGCGGCCACGCCAGGTTGCAGCTTCGTTCATGCCCGGCCTCGCCGGGCGATGCGATGTCTCGGGCACCCGCTGGTTCTCTCTGTCACGCACCCATGACCCCCACCCTCCTCAAGAACGCCGCTGCCCAGGTTCTCGCCGCTTCCCTCCTCGGCTGGTGGATGCTCGTTCCGCTGCAGCCATGGGGAAAACGGTTCGCCGGCCTCATCTCGGCCAAGGCGCTGCTTGCCGCGCACCTCGACTGGGTTCTGCTCGGGCTGATGCAGGCGCTCGCGGCCGTCATCAACCACTTCATGCCACTCGAGGCACCAGGGCCGCTCACCGCCGCGCTCATCGCAGGCGGGTGGCTCAACGCCGTGCCGTACCTGTTTCGAGGCGTCGGCGTCGACGCCTTCGTCTTCGCGGGTCCCCTTCGCCAACGTCTCGCGACGACCCTGTCTGGCGCGAGCGCGTTCGTTCTCACCGCGGCGTGGGCCCACATCTGCTGGCAGCTCTTTCGGTGGTCGTGACCCCGTCGTTCAACCAGAGGAGTGCGCCGCATGACGTTAGAGCTTTCCGAGTTGGTCCTCGGTGTTCCTTTCAATCGGCACCTCAGGCTGGAGGGCGCCGGTGAGTGGCTCGCGCTGGACCTGCACGATGAAGTCACCAACCACCTCGGCACCATGCATGCCGGCGCGTTGTTCACGCTCGGTGAGGCGGCCTCAGGGTTGTGCGCCGTGCGGGCCCTCGGTGGCGAGTTCGTCGAGGCTCGAGCCGTGACCCGGAGCGCGTCGATCGAGTTCCGGCGCCCGGCCGTCGGCCGCATTCGGACTCTCGCCGAGCCGCTCCAGTCGGCGGAGGAGACGCTCGAGCTGCTCGAACGCGAGGGGCGCGCGTCTCTCGACGTCGCCGTGAAGCTGCTCGACCGCACCGACGCCGAGGTGGCCGCGCTTCGAATCACCTGGTCGCTCAGGCGGCCGCGCTCGACATGAGGCGTGACGACGTGGAGGCGCATCGAGTCCCAGTGTCTTCGACACCGGCCTCGTTGGTGACTGCATCCGTGCAGCATCGCGCTGCAGGCATGCTCGCAGGCCGGGGTCACCTGACGCTGAACGTCCCGTCGGCGTGACGCGGCGGGTGGTGGCCCGCCTTCGAGGAGAGCTTCTCGTCCGGGCCAGTCAGCGTCGCCTGCGGGCCTGCTGCCGCGGCTGACCGCCTCGCTCGACGAGCTCGAGGGTGCGCTCCAGCAGCACGTGAGCGACCCGACCCGAGAGCACGCATGACCGGGCCCGACGGACCGGGCCTCGCCGCTCTGAGACGTCACCGCCTCGTGCTCGAGGTCGCTGGGCTCCGGCACCGACGGGTCAGACGAGCTCCTCGGTGACCGGCGAGACTGACGCGGCGAAGCGCACCGTCCAGCGCTCTCGCAGCGTGTCCGGAGCGAGGAGGGAGCGGAACCGGGGCGCGGCGCCGCCCCTCACCGCGTCTTCTTCAGCACCGCCCTGACACTCGTCTGCCCGGAGCGGCAAGGCACCTCGAAGCTGACGCGCTGGTGGCCGCGCCGCTCGACGCCGACCTTCAGCTGGCCCGAGGCGCACGCGGGGAAGTCGCTCGAGAACGGCGTCTGCCCGTACGGCTGGCCGTCGATGGTGACGTCGGCGCCATCGGGCTCACTGACGATGGTGAGCACCTGCCCCGGCCCGTCGGCCCACGAGAGCCCTTCGGGCAGCACCGTCGGCGCGATGACCCGGTCGGGCCCGCTGGGTGGAGCGGCGACGTCGCGGGCCTGCTCGACCCGCACGAGGAGCACCTGCCCCGCCAGCGCGAGCACGGCCACCGCCAGGGCGCCGTAGCCCACCTGCTCCATGAGGCGGCCCCGCCCGGCGCTCAATCGGCCACCCGCAGCGCCTCGGCGAGCGACACCTCGCCGGTCCTCGCCAGCGCCAGGGCCGAGCTTCGCAGCGGCACCATGCCCTGCTCGACGGCCGTCGCCATCAGGCGGTGGCTGCTCGGCGACACCAGCAGCAGCTCCCGCATCGCGTCCGTCATCATCAGCACCTCGAAGACCGCGACGCGCCCCGACACCCCGCTCCCGCCGCACGCCTGGCAGCCCGGCGCCGTGAAGTAGCCGTCCGGCAGCTCACCCATCGCCGTCAACTGGCTCCGCTGCTCGGCGCCCACCGGCGTCGCCACCCGGCACTCGCGGCAGAGCCGGCGCAGCAGCCGCTGCGAGAAGACGGCGAGCGAGACCGACGCCAGCACCGACGGCTCGACGCCCATCTCGAGGAGCCGGTTGAAGACCGCCGGCGCCGAGTTGGCGTGCACCGTGGTGAGGATGAGGTGGCCCGTCAGGCCGGCCTGGGTGGCGATGCGCGCCGTCTCGACGTCGCGAATCTCGCCGACGACGAGCACGTTCGGGTCCTGCCGCAGCAGCGCGCGCAGGCCAGCGGCGAAGTCGAGCCCGGCGACTCGGTTGACCTGCGTCTGGGCCACGCCGTCGAGCGGGTACTCGATGGGGTCCTCGATGCTCGACACCTGCACCAGCCCGCCGCGGGACTCCTTCAAGTGGCGCACCGACGCGTAGATGGTCGTCGTCTTTCCGCTCCCCACGGGGCCGGTGAAGCACACCAGGCCCTGGGGCTTCGCCAGCACCGCCGAGAGCTGCCGCTGCACCGAGTCGGGCAGGTGAAGGTCCGGGAAGGTCGGCGCGGCGTTGCCCAGCCCGGTGAGGCGGAGCACCGCCTTCTCCCCGTGGCTCGTCGGCAGCAGCGAGAGCCGCACGTCGGCCCGCCCATCGGGCGTGTCGAGGGCGAACTGCCCGTCCTGGGGCTTGTCGCTCACGTAATGCGTGAGGCGCGCCATCACCTTGAGGCGGTTGATGAGCGCGGTGTTCTCGGCGCGGTCGAGTTCGAGCAACCCCTGGAGGACGCCGTCGACGCGCCCCGACACCGTCGCGCCCGCCTCGGTGGGCTGCACGTGCAGGTCGCTGGCCCGGAGCCGCACGCCGGCCTGCACCAGCAGCTCGAGCAGCTCCCGCCCGCCGCGCCCGCGGCCGCGCGCCTCGAGCGCCGCCCGGGTCGCCGCGAGCCGCTCCACCAGGTTCGCGCTCGCGACGATGGGCCCCAGCGTCGCCTGCTGGTGCAGCACCTCGCCCGGCCCCGCCTGCCGCCGCGACAGCACCAACATCGCGAAGCCCAGCGCGAAGGGCACCCACACCAGGGGCGAGGCCGCCGCATCACCGACCCAGGCGAGGCCCCGCTCGAGCTGCGGCGTCCGCCCGAGGGCGCCTGAGTCGGGCAGGAACAGCACCAGGGCGATGGTCGCCGCCGACACGAGCAGGGCAGAGATGGCCAGGCGGCTTCCCATGGAGAGGACCTCACCCGGGGGTATAGACCACCTCGCGCCTGCCGGCGCTGCCCACGACGGTGACGCCGCGGCGAGGGCCCGGCCTCAGCGCCGCGTCTGCGCGGCCTCGAGGTGCGCGACGACGTCGGCGAGCGTGTGGAGCCGGCGCGCGTCGGCCTCGGACACGGTGACCCCCAGCGTCGCCTCGAGCGCGGCGAAGAAGCGCAGCCAGTCCATCGAGTCGAGGTCGAGCTGGTCGCGCAGCCGCGCCGTCGGCTGCAGCGCGCCGGCGTCGACCTCGGGCGCGACGTCGGAGAGCGCCTGCTCCACCACGGCCTTCAGCTCGTCACGCGTCACAGGGCCTCCGGGGTCTGAAGCAGGCGGTCGATGGCCGCGAGGAAGCGGGCGCCGCGGTGGCCGTCGCTGACGCGGTGGTCGGCCGCCAGCGACGCGATGACGATGGGCCGAGGCCCCAGCAGCCCGTCGACGACCCAGGGGCGGGACACCACGCGGCCGAAGCCCACCATCGCCACCTGGGGCGGGTGAATGACGGGGAAGACGACCGAGACGCCCTGCTCGCCGAGGTTCGTCACCGTGAGGGTCGCGACGCCGAGCTCGGTCGCCCGCAACGCCCCGCGGCGGGCGCGCTCTACCAGGTCGACCAGGCGCGCCATCAGCTCGTCCACCGTCGAGGCCTGCACGTCGCGCAGCGCCGGCGCCACGAGCCCGCCCGCCCGCAGGTTGATGGCGACGCCGAGGTGCACCGCGTCGGCCGGCGCGAAGTGGCCGTCGACGAAGTGGCCGTTCACCTCGGGGGTCTCCCGCGCGGCGAGCGCCGTGGCCTTGAGCAGTAGCGCCGCCAGCACCACGCGCTGAGCCACGGCGCGGCCCGTGTTGCGCGCCTCGAGCCACTGCGTCGCCCGGTGTACGTCGACCTCGGTGGACAGGTAGTAGTGGGGAATCTCCCGCTTGGAGCGCGTCATGGCCGCCGCGATGGCGCTCCGCATGGCGGACGCATCGAACCGGGCAGTCCGGCCCGGCGGCGGCGCCCCCGAGGTCCCGCGGGTCTCGAGCGCCCGCACGACGTCGGCCCGCAGGATGGCGCCCTGCGGCCCGCTGCCGTGGACGGACGAGAGCGGCAGCCCATGGGCCTCGGCCCACCGGCGCGCGACCGGCGAGGCGCGAACCCGCGGCGGCGCGCCAGCGGAGGGGCTCGACTCGGGGCCCGGCGCCGCCAACCCAGGCGCTCCGGCGATGGTCGACGAACCCGTGGGCAGCCCGCCGCCCGGAGGCGCCGCGCCCGACGAGGCACGCGCGGGCCCGGTCGAGGCGCCACTCCCACCCATCGACGTCGCCACGCCCTCCCCCTCGCGCGGGGCTCCACCACCGACGAGCGGCGCCACGCCCGCGCCCGACGAGGCACGCAAGGGCCCGGTCGAGGCTCCGCTCCCGCCCATCGACGGCGCCACGCCCTCGCCCTCGCGCGGGGCTCCGCCACCGACGAGCGGCACCACGCCCGCGCCCGACGAGGCACGCAAGGGCCCGGTAGAGGCTCCGCTCCCACCCATCGACGTCGCCATGCCCTCGCCCTCGCGCGGGGCCCCACCTCCGACGAGCGGCGCCACGCTCGCGCCCGACGAGGCATGCGCGGCCCCGGGCGAAGCTCCACGCCCACCCGTCGACGTCGCCACGCCCTCCCCCTCGCGCGGGGCTCCACCACCGACGAGCGGCGCCACGCCCGCGCCCGACGAGGCACGCAAGGGCCCGGTGGAGGCTCCGCTCCCGCCCATCGACGGCGCCACGCCCTCGCTCGCCGGCTGCCCTGTTTCTCCGACGAGCGGCGCCACGCCCGGAGCCGGCGCGGCCGCGGCCGACGCCTCGTCGGTGCGCACGCGCGCCAGTACCGTGTCCACCGGCACCGTGGCCCCCGGCTGCACGAGGAGCGCCTCGACCACCCCCTCGAGGAACACCTCGACGTCGATGGCGCCCTTCACGGTCTCGACGGTGGCGATGAGGTCGCCTCGCCGCACCCGGTCGCCCACCTTCACCCGCCACTCGAGCAGCCGCCCCGCGTCCATGTCGGCGCCGAGCGAGGGCATCTTGAAGTCAGCCACCGCGCACCACCTTCAGGGCCGCGGCGACGATGCCCTCGGGCTGCGGCAGGGCCGCCTGCTCCTGCGCCTGCGCGTACGGAATGGGCACCTCGACGCTGCACACGCGCGCAGGCGGCGCGTCGAGGTCCCAGAAGGCGCCCTCGATGATGCGGGCCATCACCTCTCCGGCCAGCGAGCCCGTCCTCCACGCTTCGTCCACCACCACCGCGCGCCGCGTCTTGCGTACCGAGGCGAGGAAGGTGGCCTCGTCGAGCGGGCGCAGCGAGCGCAGGTCCACCACCTCGGCTGACACGCCCTCGCGCTCGAGCCGCGCCGCGGCGTCCAGCGTCTTGTACAGGTTGCCGCCCCAGCACAGCAGCGACACGTCGGTGCCCGCTCGCCGCACCCGCGCCCGGTCGAGGTCCACCGGCCCGGCGTCGTCGGCGAGCTCCCCCTCGAGGTTGTACAGCAGGGCGTTCTCGAACATCAGCACCGGGTCCGGGTCCTGGAGCGCCGTCCACAGCATGCCGCGCGCGTCCTCGAGCGTGGCCGGCGCGACGACCCGCAGGCCCGGCACGTGCGCATACCAGTGCTCGAGCGAGTGCGAGTGCTGCGCCGCAAGCTGCCGCCCCGCGCCCGTCGCCATGCGCACGACGAGGGGCACGTTGAACTGCCCGCCCGACATGTGCAGCAGCGCCGCAGCGGTGTTGACGAGCTGGTCCGCCGCCAACAGCGAGAAGTTCACCGTCATCACCTCGACGATGGGGCGCAGCCCGCCGAGCGCCGCGCCGATGCCCGCGCCGACGAAGGCCGACTCGGACAGCGGCGTGTCACGCACGCGCTCCGGGCCGAACTCGTCGTACAGCCCGCGGCTGACGGCGTAGGCGCCGCCGTAGCGCCCGACGTCTTCCCCCATGAGGAAGACGCGCGGGTCCTTCGCGAGCGCCTCGCGGTGCGCCACCCGGAGCGCCTCGCGGTACGTCGTCTTCATGGCGCCACCTCGCGGCGCGTGACGGCCCAGGTGAGCTCCGCGACGGGCTCGACCTCGGCGGCGTCGGCGAAGGCGATGGCGTCGGCCACCTCGGCCCTCACCGCCGCCTCCACCTTCGCCACGTCGTCGTCGGTGAGCGCGCCGGCCGCCTTCGCCCGCTCGCGGAACGTCGCCACCGGGCAGCGCGCCGTCCAGGCCTTCACCTCTTCCTTCGAGCGGTACAGCTCGGCGTCGAACATCGAGTGGGCGCGGAACCGGTAGGTGAGCAGCTCGAGGAACCACGGCCCCCGGCCGGCCCGCGCGTGCCCCGCTGCCTCGGCCACCGCGTCGGCCACCGCCTCGACGTTCATGCCGTCGACCTGCTGCGCCGGCACTCGGTACGAGGCGGCCTTCTTCGTCAGGTCCGTCTCGGCCTCGCTGCGCTCGAGCGCCGTGCCCATCGCGTAGCGGTTGTTCTCGCAGAGGAAGAGCACCGGCAGCCGCCACAGCGCCGCGAGGTTGAGCGCCTCGTGGAACTCGCCCTCGGCGACGGCGCCCTCGCCGAAGAAGCAGGCGGTGACGACGTCGCGGGCCAGGCGATGGTCGGCCAGGGCCAGCCCCACCGCCAGCGGCAGGTGCCCGGCGACGATGGCGTTGCCCCCGTAGAAGCGCGTGGCGGCGTCGAAGAGGTGCATCGAGCCGCCGCGCCCGCGCGCGCACCCGGCCTTCTTGCCGAACATCTCGGCCATCACGCTGCGCATCGACAGGCCCCGGGCCAGCGCGTGGCCGTGCTCCCGGTACGTCGCCACCACCGCGTCGGCCGGGGTGAGCGCGCGCATCGCCCCCACCGCGATGGCCTCTTCCCCGATGGAGAGGTGCAGGAAGCCGCGAATCCGCCCCTCGGCGTAGCACTGGGCGCAGGCCTCTTCGAAGCGGCGAATGCGCGTCAACTGCGTGAAGCAGGCGTGGGCCACCTCGGGCGTCACGGCGGCGGCTCCAGCGTCGACAGGTCGCCCTCGGGCAACCCCAGCTCCCGCGCCTTCAGCAGGCGCCGCAGAATCTTCCCGCTCCGCGTGCGCGGCAGCGCCGGCAGCACCGCCACCTCGCGCGGCGCCACCGCCGGCCCCAGGCGACGACGGGCGTGCGCCAGCAACTCCTTCCGCAGCGCCTCCGAGTCGTCGAAGCCGGGCTTGAGCGCCACGAAGGCCTTCACCAGCTCGCCCATCACCGGCTCCGGCACGCCGATGACGCCAGCCTCGGCCACCGCCGGGTGCTCGAGCAGCGCCGACTCGACCTCGAAGGGGCCGATGAGGTGCCCCGAAGACTTGATGACGTCGTCGGCGCGCCCGACGAACCAGAAGTAGCCGTCGGCGTCGACGCGCGCGAGGTCGCCCGACAGGTACCAGCCGTCGACGAAGCACGCCCGGTAGCGCTCCTCGTCGTGGAGGTAGGTGGTGAACATCGACGGCCAGCCCGGCGCGAGGGCGAGCTCACCGACGGTGCCGGGCACGGGGGACACCTGCACCCGCCCGCCGGCCCGCGTGACGATGGCCGCCGTGACGCCGGGCATCGGCCGCCCCATCGAGCCCGGCTTCACCGGCATGGCCCGGTAGTTGGCCACCATGATGCCGCCCGTCTCGGTCTGCCACCAGGTGTCGTAGATGGGCTGGCCCAGCGCGCGGCTCGCCCACCAGACGGCCTCGGGGTTGAGCGGCTCGCCCACCGACGCGATGAAGCGCACCCTCGAGAGGTCGAAGCGCCCGGGCAGCGCCTCACCGGCCCGCATCAGCATGCGCACCGCCGTCGGCGCCGTGTACCAGACGGTGACGCGTTCGCGCTCGAGCAGCCCGTACCAGCGCTCGGCGTCGAAGTCGGCCTCATCGACCAGCAGCGTCACCCCGTGCGTGAGCGGGCTGATGATGCCGTAGCTCGTGCCGGTGACCCAGCCGGGGTCGGCGGTGCACCAGAAGACGTCGCCCTCCCGCAGGTCGAGCGCGTACAGCCCGGTGAGGTGGTGCTGCACCACCGCGCCGTGCACGTGGAGCGCGCCCTTCGGGGTCCCGGTGGTGCCCGAGGTGAAGTGCATCAGCGCCGGCGTCTCGGGCCGCGTCGCCACCGCCGCGACGTCGGGTCGCCCCGTCGCCAGCAGCGCGTCGAAGTCGAGCGTGCCCTCCGGCAGCGGCGCCCTCGCCTCGTCACCGCTGCGCACCAGGACGACGTGGGACAGCGCCGGGAGCCGCTCCCGCAGCGCCCGCACCTTCTTCTCGTACAGCGACGGCGTCGTCACCAGCACCCGCCCCTCGCCCCGCGAGAGCCGGGCGAAGACGGGCTCGGGCCCGAAGGCCGAGAACAGCGGGCAGAAGACGAAGCCGCCCTTCAGCGCGCCGAGCGCCGCGACGTACAGCTCGGGCACCCGGCCGGCGAGGGCGAACACCGCCTCTCCTGGCTTCACGCCCAGCCCCGCCACCGCCGACGCGAAGCGCGAGGTGAGCTGCGCAAGCTGCCGGTAGGTGACGTCACGGCGCGCCTCGCCCCGCGAGCGCCACCGCAGCGCCACCTGCGCCCCCCGCACCGGTACGTGCCGGTCGACGGCCTCGAAGGCGATATTGAGCGCCCCGCCCGGCAGCCCGGTGAGCCGCGCCCGCGCCTCGGCCCACGAAAAGCGTGCGCAGGCCTCGTCGTAGTCCCGCAAGTTTGGCGACGCCGCGTCACGAGAGAGGTCGCGCCGAATCCACTCGCGCGCGCCGGCTGGAGGGCTCGTCATGGTGAGGGCGGTTCAGCAAGAAGAAGGCCACGCCGTCGCCGCGCGACCAAGGGAGCCGCATTTGACAACGAGGCGACGGAGCCGATACGACGCGCCCTCGTGAGCGTTCTCTCGCACCACCACGCGCATCATCACGGCCCCGACGGGCTTGCGCGCGCGTGTGTGAGCTGAAGCGAACCCACACACGGCAGTCGATGCGCGAAGCCCGTCCCTCTCCGAGACGGGCTTTTTCGTTTTCCCCGCCTCGTCCCCCCCACCCGCCGCCACGAGGACCCCGATGAACCGAATCGCACTCCCCAACAAAGGCCGCCTGCAGGACGAGGTGAAGGCGCTGCTCGACGACGCCGGCCTGCCGATTCGCGGCAAGTCCGAGCGCAGCCTCACCGCGTCGCTCGGCGGCGAGTTCGAGGCCATCTTCGTACGCGCCCAGGACATTCCCGAGTTCGTCGCCGACGGCGCGGCCGACCTGGGCATCACCGGGGCCGACCTGGTGGCCGAGTCGGGGCGGCTCCTCACCGAGCTGCTCGACCTCGAGTTCGGCCGGTGCCGCCTGGTGGTGGCGGCGCGCGACGACAGCGGCGTGTCGTCGGTCGAGGAGTTCAAGGGGCGGCCGCGCGTGGCCTCGGTCTTCCCCCGGCTGACGCGCGCCTTCTTCGAGTCGAAGGGCATCGCCATCGACGTGGTGCCGGTGAGCGGCGCCGCGGAGATTGCCCCGCACCTCGGTATCGCCGACGTCGTCGTCGACCTCACCTCGACGGGCTCGACGCTCAAGGTGAACGGCCTGCGCGAGGTGGCGACGGTGATGGACTCGACGGCGCGCCTCGTCGGCCGTGACGAGGTGGCGAGCCAGCCGTGGGCGCAGGAGCTCACCATGGCGCTCTCGTCGGTGCTGCGGGCGCGCACCCAGCGCTACCTGATGGCGAACGTGCCGAAGGACCGGCTCGACGACGTGCGCAAGCGGCTCCCGGGCCTCAACGGCCCCACCCTGAGCGAGGTGCTCGGCGGCGGCCGCTTCGTCGCCATGCACGCGGTGGTGCAGGCCTCGGCCGTCTACAAGACGGTGGCCGCGCTCAAGTCGCTGGGCTGCGAGGGCATTCTCGTCACCCGCATCGAGAGGTTGATGCCATGAGCCTCGTCCGCTTCCGCGGTGCCCTGTCGTCGCTGCCGGCGGCGTCGAGGGCGGCGCTGCTCGACCGCTCGTTCTCGACCGACGCCCGCGTGGCCGCCACCGTCTCGACCCAGCTGGCCGAGGTGCGGGCCGAGGGTGACGCGGCGCTGCGCCGCTACGCGCGCGACCTCGACCGCGTCTCGCTCGAGGCCCTCGAGGTGCCGCGCGCCGAGCTCGAGCGCGCGCTCTCGACGCTCGACCCGGTGGTGCGCCGGGGGCTCGAGCGCGCCGCGAAGAACCTCGAGCTGGTGGCGCGCGCGTCGCTGCCGGCGCCCAGCGAGGTCGAGGTCGAGCCAGGCCTCGTCGTCGGGCGGCGGGCCGACCCCTTCGCGCGCGTCGGCGTCTACGCGCCCGGCGGCAAGGCCGCCTACCCCTCGAGCGTGCTCATGGGCGTCGTGCCCGCGCGCGCGGCCGGCGTGAAGGACGTCGTCGTCTGCTCGCCCCCGGGCCCCTCGGGGCTCCCGTCTGACGTCGTGCTGGCGGCGGCGGCGCTCTCGGGCGCGACGCGCGTCTTCGCCATCGGCGGCGCCGGCGCCATCGGCGCCATGGCCTACGGCACGGCGACGGTGCCACGGGTCGACCGCATCGTGGGCCCCGGCAACGCCTGGGTGGCAGAGGCCAAGCGGCAGGTCGCCGGAGACGTCGGCATCGACTCACCCGCGGGGCCGTCCGAGATTCTCGTCGTCGCCGACGGCCAGGCCGCGCCCGACGCCGTCGCGCGCGAGCTGCTGGCCCAGGCCGAGCACGACGTCGACGCCTGCGTGGTGGCGCTGTGCCTCGGTGAGGCGCTCGCGGCGCAGGTGACGGCGGCGCTCGAGGCGGCGCTGCCCGGCCAGCCGCGCCGGGCCACCATCGAGACGGCCCTGCGGACGCGCGGGGCGGTGCTGACGCTCCAGGCGCTCGACGAGGCCTGGCCCTTCGTCGAGGCCTTCGCGGCCGAGCACCTGCAGCTGAACCTCGCCGACGCCGAGGCGTGCCTGCCGAAGGTGCGCAACGCCGGCACCATCTTCGTCGGCGCCACCACCTCGGTGGCCTTCGGCGACTACCTCACCGGCGCCAACCACGTGCTGCCCACCGCGGGCGCCGGCAGGCGCTTCAGCGGCCTGTCGGTGCTCGACTTCGTGCGCTGGCAGACGTGGCAGCGCGTCACCCCCGCGGCCGCGGCGGCCATGTCGCAAGACGTGGTGGCGCTGGCGACGAGCGAGGGACTGCCGGCGCACGCCGCGGCCGCCGCCGCCCTCGCCGACGCCCGGAGCGCCCCGCCGAAGGCGTCGCTGCGCACCCGCCCCACCCTTCGGCCCATCGAGCGGTACGTGCCCCGCCGCCCGCCCTGCGAGCTCGACCTCACCGACAACACCAACCTGTTCGGCGTGCCCCCGGCGGTGGCGCGGCTGCTGGCGAGCCCGCCGCCCGCGGCCATCACCCGCTACCCCTCGCCCTACGCCGACGCGCTGCGCGGCGCCCTCGCCACCGCCCGGGGCGTTCGGCCGGACGAGGTGGTGACGGGCTGCGGCTCGGACGACGTGCTCGACGCCACCTTCCGCGCCTTCGGAGAGCCCGGCGACGCGGTGGCCTTCTGCCCGCCTACCTTCGGCATCATCACCGCCTTCGCGCGGGCCAACGGCCTCGCGCCGAGGCCGACGGCGCTCGACGTCGACGCCCTCGCGGCGAGCGGCGCGCGCGTCATCTACCTGTGCTCGCCGAACAACCCCACCGGCGCGCTGCTGCCAGAGGGCTTCGTCGAGGCGCTGCTGGGCCGCACCTCGGCCGTCGTGGTGCTCGACGAGGCCTACGTCGAGTACGCGGCCAGGGCCTCGCTGGCGGCGCGGGCGCCGGCGCTCGAGCGGCTGCTGGTGGTGCGCACGCTGTCGAAGGCCTGGGGCCTGGCCGGGCTGCGCCTGGGCTACGCGGTGGGCAGCGCGGCGCTCGTCGAGCAGGTCGAGAAGACGCGCGGGCCGTACAAGGTGGGCGGGCTCGCCGAGGCCTGCGCGCTGGCGGCGCTGTCGTCGGACGGGCGCTGGGTGGACGAGGGCATCGCCGCGGTGAGGGCGAGCCGCGCGGCCTTCGTCGACGCGCTGACGGCCCGGGGCTTCGCGCCGCTGCCGAGCGAGGCCAACTTCGTGCTGGTGCCGATTCCCCCGACGCCGGGAGGCGGCGCGCGCCCGGCGGCCGACGTCGCCGACCGAATGCGCGCCTTCGGCGTGTCGGTGCGGGCCTTCCCGGCGCTACCGGGCCTGGGCGAGGCGGTGCGCATCAGCGTCGGCCCCGACGCGGTGATGCGCCGCTGCCTCGACGCGCTGGTGGAGGCGACGCGATGAAGGCGACGCTCTTCGACTACGGCGCCGGCAACCTGCACTCGCTGGGGCGCGCGCTGGCGCGCCTGGGCCTCACGGTGGACGTCTCGACGGACGCGACGGTCGAGACCGACCTGCTGGTGCTGCCCGGCGTAGGGGCCTTCGGGCTGGCGGCCGACCGGCTCGCGCCCGCGCGGCCGGCGGTGCGGGCGGCGCTCTCGGGCGGCCGGCCCCTCGTCGGCATCTGCCTGGGCATGCAACTGCTGTTCGACGCCTCGGAGGAGGACGGGCTGACGCCGGGCCGCGGCCTGTCGGTGCTCGAGGGCACCGTCACGCGGCTGAAGACTCGGCGCGTGCCGCACATCGGCTGGTCGCGCCTCGAGGGCGATGGGCGGGCGATGTACTTCGCGCACTCGTACGCCTGCCGGCCAGCGGACGTGTCGGTCGTCACCGCCTGGGCGCGGCACGACGACGAGCGCTTCCCGGCGGCGGTGCGGCGCGGCCGCGTCGCGGGCGTGCAGTTTCACCCCGAGAAGTCGTCGGGCGAGGGCCTGGCGCTGCTCGAGGCGCTGGTGCGCGAGGTGACGTCATGAAGGCGATTCCAGCCATCGACCTGCGCGAGGGCGCGTGCGTACAGCTGGTGGGCGGCGCGTACGAGGCCGAGCGGGTGCGGCTGCCCGACCCGCTCGACGTGGCGCGGGGCTGGCGCGAGGCCGGCTTCGGCTCGCTGCACGTCGTCGACCTCGACGCGGCGACGGGGCGGGGCTCGAACGCCGCCCTCATCGAGCAGCTCGTGCGCGGGGCCGACGTGCAGGTGGGCGGGGGCGTGCGCGACGAGGCGGCGGTGGCGCGGCTGCTGGCGCTGGGGGCCGCGCGGGTGGTGGTGGGCACCCGGGGCGTCGAGGACGCCGCGTGGCTCGAAGCGGTGGCCCGGGCGCACCCCGGGCGCGTGGTGCTGGCGGCTGACGTGAAGGGCCGCGCCGTCGTCACCCGGGGCTGGGCGGCGACGACGACGCTCGACGTGCTGGCGCTGCTGGCGCGGGTGCGGGCGCTGCCGCTGGCGGGCGTCCTCGTCACCGCGGTTCACCTCGAGGGGCAGCTCCAGGGCACCGACGTCGGGCTGTTCCGCGAGGTGGTGGCGGCCTCGCCCGTCCCCGTCATCGCCTCGGGCGGCGTCACCACGGCCGACGACCTGCGGGCGCTGCAGTCAACCGGGTGCCACGCCGCCGTCATCGGCATGGCCCTCTACACCGGGCGCCTCGACGCGCCCGCCATCGCACGGGAGTTCCCATCATGAAGTCCGTCACGCGGCAGACGAAGGAGACGACGGTGCGCGCCTCGCTCGAGGACGCCGTCCGCATCGACACCGGGCTGCCCTTCTTCGACCACATGCTGCACACCTTCGGCACCTACGCGGGGCTGCCGCTGGTGCTGCACGCGCGGGGCGACCTGCGGCACCACCTCATGGAGGACGTCGCCCTGGCCGTCGGCCGGCTGGTGCGCGTCGCGACGCCGGCCACGGCGCGCCGCTACGGCGAGAAGACGCTGCCGATGGACGACGCGCTGGTGCAGGCCGTCATCGACACCGGCGGGCGGCCGTACTTCGTGGGGAAGCTGCCGTCGAAGCTGTACACGCACTGGTTCCGCAGCTTCGCCACCACGGCCGAGGCGACGCTTCACCTGCGGCGGCTGCGCGGCACCGACCGGCACCACCTCATCGAGGCGGCCTTCAAGGCCACCGGGCTGGCGCTGCGCGAGGCGCTGCGGGACGACGGCGTCGTCTTCAGCACCAAGGGCAGCATCGACTGGAAGGTGACGACGTGACGACGAAGCGCATCGTGGTGTGCCTCGACATGAAGGGCGGGCGGGTGGTGAAGGGTGTCTCGTTCGAGGGCCTGCGCGACGTGGGCGACCCGGTGGCGCTGGCGCGGCGCTACGAGGCCGAGGGCGCCGACGAGCTCGTCTTCCTCGACGTGTCGGCGAGCGCCGAGGAGCGCGCCCCGCTGTGGGACGTGGCGCGGCGCACGGCCGAGCAGGTCTTCATTCCCCTCACCCTCGGCGGGGGCCTGTCGTCGGTCGAGGACGTCACCCGGGCGCTGCGCGCGGGGGCCGACAAGGTGTCGCTCAACTCGGCGGTGGTGAAGGACGTGGGGCTGGTGACGGCGTGCGCGCGGGCCGTCGGCTCGCAGTGCGTCGTCGTCAGCATCGACGCGAAGCGCGAGGGCGACGGCTGGCGGGTCTTCACGCACGGCGGCAAGCGCCCGACGACGCTCGAGGCGGTGGCCTGGGCGCGGCAGGTGGTGGCCGCCGGCGCTGGAGAGCTGCTCGTCACCAGCATCGACCGCGACGGCCAGCGCACCGGGTACGACCTCGAGCTCACCCGCGCCATCGCGCAGGCCGTCGACGTGCCCGTCATCGCCTCGGGCGGGGCCGGCTCGGCGCGGCACCTCGCCGAGGCCTTCACCGAGGGCGGGGCCGAGGCGGCGCTGCTGGCCGGCATCCTCCACGACGGCAGCACCACCGTGGGGGCGCTGAAAGCCGAGCTGGCGGGCCAGGGGCTCGACGTGCGCGAGGTGCGCGCGTGAGGCGGCCACGGACGACGGGGGCCGTGCCGGGGCTGGGCCGACGCGGGCAGCCTCGGCGGGCGCACGGCGCAGGCGTGAGGCCGGCCCAGCCGACACGGCGCGCGCCGGGAACGGGCGGTAGCGCCCGTGGGGAGGCCTCATGACGTGGCTGGAGGCGGTCGAGGCGGTGGCGCGCCTGGCGGGTGAGACGGCGTGCACGTACTTCCGGCGCGAGGTGGCGGTCGAGACGAAGGCTGACGGCTCGCCCGTCACCGTCGCCGACCGCGAGGCCGAGCTGGCAGCCCGCGCGTGGATTGCCAGGCACTTCCCCGACGACGGCATCGTCGGCGAGGAGGGCGACTCGGTGCGGCCCGAGGCGAAGCGGCGCTGGTACGTCGACCCCATCGACGGCACGAAGGCCTTCGTGCGCGGGGTGCCGCTCTGGGGCACGCTCGTCGCGGTGGCCGAGGGCGACGAGGTGCTGGCCGGGGCGCTCTTCTGTCCGGCGCTGAACGAGCTCGTCGTCGCCGAGCGGGGGAAGGGGTGCTTCTTCAACGGGGTGAAGACCCGCGTGTCGACGGTGGCGGCGCTGGGCGAGGCGACGGTGCTGACGACCGACGCGGGAAGACTGGCGGCGCCGCTGCGCCCGCTGCTCGACGCGGCACCGGTGAGCCGCACCTGGGGCGACTGCTACGGCTACCTGCTGGTGGCGACCGGGCGCGCCGAGGTGATGGTGGACCCGGTGCTGAACGACTGGGACTCGGCAGCCCTGTGGCCCATCATCGAAGAGGCGGGCGGCGTGTTCACCGCGCTCGATGGCACCCGCACCGGCTTCGGCAAGAGCGCCCTCGCGACGAACGGGCCCCTCGTGCCCGTGGTGAGGCAGTTTCTGACGCCGCGGCCCGCGGCTGGGCGGCCCGCCTTCGACGTCGGCGCCGTCGACTTCTCGAAGGGCCTGGTGCCGGTGGTGACGCAGGACGCGACGACGGGCGCCGTGCTGATGGTGGCCTACGCCGACGCCGAGGCGCTGGCGAAGACCGTCGAGACGGGGCTGATGCACTACCGCTCGCGCAGCCGAGGGCTGTGGAAGAAGGGCGACACGAGCGGCAACGTGCAGCGCGTCGTCTCGCTCTCCCTCGACTGCGACCGGGACACGGTGTTGGCGCGCGTCGAGCCAGCGGGGCCCGCGTGCCACACCGGCGAGGTGACGTGCTTCGGCGAGCCGACGGGCGACGAGCTGACGACGCTGGCCGCCACCATCGCCGCGCGCGCGAAGGCGCCGGCCGAGGGCAGCTACACGACGAAGCTGCTCGGCAACCGCAACCTGCGGCTCAAGAAGCTCGGCGAAGAGGCGGTGGAGTTGGTGGTGGCGCTGGCCGACGAGGACGATGCCCGCGCCGCCGAAGAGGGCGCCGACGTGCTCTACCACGCGCTGGTGGCGCTGCAGGGGCGGGGCCTGACCCTCGACGATGTGCGCGCGGTGCTGCGCCAGCGAGCGCGGCGGTGAGCGCGCGCCGGTGCCGGGCCGAGTGACGAGCTGGTGGCGATGCGGAGACGTCTGGTATCGACGCACCTCGTCCCGGCCTCCTTCGGCGGCGCGCCACCACGCAACCTGGCGGCTCCGACGCTCCGAGGCCTCCCCTCGCCGCACCTCGTCCCGGCCTCCTTCGGCGGCGCGCCACCACGCAACCTGGCAGCTCCGACGCTCCGCGGCCTCCCCTCGCCGCACCTCGTCCCGGCCTCCCCTCGCCGCCGACGCCCCTCGAGCGTCGCCCCGGCGCCTTCGCCTCGAGCGGAGCAGCACTCCGGGGCCGCTCCTCCACGGGGCTGCCCGCCTGTGGGCGTCCCTCCGTGACGACCCGTCAGCTCGCCCGACGTCCACCGGCCTCCCAACCCCTCGCGCCGACGCGCAGCACGACACCCCGCCCCTCGCCTTCCCAGGAGGTCGTTCATGAGTGACCGAGACCGCTGCCCCACCCCGACTCCGACGCGCGGCACCTCGCTCGCGCGCCTGGCGACCGCGAGCCTGCTGGCTGGCGCGCTCCTGATGACGTGCGGTGAGCGCCCCACGGGCGGCGGAGAGGACGCAGGTCCACCGCCCCCCGGCGCCGACGGCGGGTTGTTGCCCTCGACCGATGCCGGGGACGGGAGTGACTCGGGGACCCCCGTCGACGCCGGCGAGGGGCAGGACGCGGGGGACGGCGGCGACGCCGGGAGCCAGGGGGACGCCGGCACCACGAGCGACGCAGGAGACGGCGCCACGGGCGATGCCGGCAGCCTCCCCGTCGATGGAGGCGCTCTGCCGGCCTGCCCGAGCTTCAGCCCCGGCGCGCGGCGCATCACCAAGCTGCTCTTCGCCAGAGAGCTGAGCGGCATCGCCGAGAGCCGCCGCAACCCGGGCATCTTCTGGGTTCACAACGATTCGGGCGGGCAGGCCGAGGTGTTCGCGATGGCCAGCAACGGCCAGCGGGCGGCGACGCTCACCTTCACGCTCCCTTCCGGTGCGCGCGCCCTCGACTGGGAGGACATCGCCGTCGGCCCCGGCCCGCAGCCCTCCGTCTCGTCCATCTACGTCGGCGACATCGGCAGCAACGCCGTGTCGCGGTCGACCGTCGTCGTGTACCGGGTGCCGGAGCCGTCGGTGAGCGCCCCGGCGACCCTGCTGATGCCGCCGGCGAGCATCGCCCTCCCGCAGGTCGAGGCCTTCACCTTCTCGTACCCCGGCTCCATGCGGAACGCCGAGACGCTGCTCGTCGACCCGACGAGCGGAGACCTCTACATCGTCGAGAAGCGCGGCAACGGGCCCTCGGGCGTCTTCCGGGCCGCGGCGCCGCTGTCGTCGTCCGGCGTGACGATGCTGCAGCAGGTGGCCGTGCTCGCGTTCGGCCAGGGCGCCCTCTCGGGGAGCGCCGAGGCGACGGGCGGCGACATCAGCCCCGATGGGCGAGAGCTCATCGTCCGCAGCTACGACCGCGCGTTCCTGTGGAGGCGCGCGCCCGGCGCGACGGTCGCCGACGCGTTCGCCACGCCGCCCTGCCCCATCCCCCTCGTGCCACAGAACCAGGGCGAGGCCCTGGGCTTCGCCCGCGACGGGCGCGGGTACTACTCGGCGAGCGAGAACGACGACGCCATCTACTTCTACGAACGGCGGTAACCGAGCGGCTGCCCATCGTGCGCCCCGGGGTCGCACCGCGCGAGGGCAGCCAACGGCCTCGCAGCACCTGCAGGGCCGTGGCGGGCCGGCCTCGACGTCAGCGCATGAAGGGCAGCGCCTGGACCACCGCGACGAAGTGGCACGCCGCCGCCACGAGGATGAGCGCGTGGAAGACCTCGTGGTACCCGAACGTCTTCGGCCACGGGTTCGGGCGCCGCACCGCGTAGATGACGGCGCCCACGGAGTAGAGGACGCCGCCCAGCGCCATCCACGCCAGCACGCCGGGGCCCGTGATGCCGCCGATGGTGGGCAGGTAGAGCAGCGCCACCCAGCCCATCGCGAGCGCCAGCACGGCCACGAGCCACTTTGGCGCATTCACCCAGAAGATGGCGCGCAGCACGCCGAGCAGCGCGCCGCCCCACGCGACGGTGAGCATGGCCTTCGCCTGCGCGGGCGGCAGCGTCATCGCCATCGGGGTGTACGTGCCGGCAATCAACACGAAGATGGCCGAGTGGTCGGCGCGCCGCATGCGGGCGCGCGCGCGGGGCGCCCAGGTGGGCCGGTGGTACAGCGCGCTGGTGCCGAGCAGCAGCGACAGGCTGGCCGCGTAGGCGGCGCAGGCGAGCTTCACCGAGGCGCCCGGCGCCTCGAGCACCAGCCCCACGCCCGCCACCACCGCGACGAAGAAGCCCACCTGGTGGAAGACGCCGCGGAGCAGCGGCTTGGGCGGAGGCGCGAGGGCGACGGCGTTCATGCAAGCCACCATGCCGCCCCACCCGTCACCGCCGTGTCAGCGCCAGCCCCGTGCGGGCGCGACCTCGAGCCACGGGACGGCAGCCGCCACCGGCGACCTGGCCGCTCGACGAGGTGGCGGAGGGCGGCTTGACCGGGCCGGCGGCGTCTGTCACGTGCGGGGTCCCGTCGCGATGCACGAGGCCATTCACCACGCCCACGACGAGCTGTCCGACGAGCACTGGTGGCTGGTGGGGCGGCGCGCCATCTTTCGCGAAGCGCTGCGGCGGCACCTCAGCCCCGCCAGGGGCCCCCGGCGCATTCTCGACGCAGGGTGCGGCACCGGCCAGACGCTCGAGCTGTTGACGGCCTTCGGCCAGGTGTGGGGCGTCGAGGCCTTCGAGGGCGCACTCGAAGCGGCCAGGCGGCGCGCGCCGGCCGGCGTGGCGTTGAGCCGGGGCACGCTCCCGGGCCTCGGGCTCGACGTGTCGCTGCGGTTCGAGCTCATCACCCTCTTCGACGTGCTCGAGCACCTCGCGCAGCCCGTCGAGGCGCTGCGCGAGCTCCGCGGAAGGCTGGCCCCCGGCGGCCAGCTGCTGATCACCGTGCCCGCCTTCCAGTTCCTCTGGAGCGTGCACGACGTGCAGAACCAGCACCGGTGCCGCTACGACATCGCGACGCTGCGGGACGAGCTGGCGCGCGCGGGCCTGCGCGTCGACTTCCACAGCTATTACAACTCGCTCCTCTTCCCGGCGGTGGCGGCGGTGCGGCTCGCGCGGCGGCTCCTCCCCGGGGACGAGACGGTGCCCGAGCTCGAGGCGAGCCGAGGCCTGGCGAACGGGCTGCTGACCCGGCTCTTCTCGGCCGAGCGCCACCTGGTGACGCGGCGCACGGTGCCCTTCGGCGTGTCGCTGCTCGCCGTCGCCTCCGCGGCGGGCTGACTCCCCGGCGATGGGCGCGCGGGGTGCTTGAAGAGGCTGGGCCACACTGGGGCACCAGCGGTGCCGACGCCGTACGGACGGACCTGGCGTGGGCGAACCCGGGCGGACCGTGGTCTGGCCCGGAACGCTGCCCTGCTCGAACCCCGAGGCGGTCTTCCGAAGCCGCTCGCAGCCCCACGCACGGCTGACGGCGATGCCACGCGCGTCGCAGGTGCCCGGGTTCGCTGCGCGCCCCGGCGTTGGCGGGAGCGGCGCCCACCGTCGGGTGCGCTGCCGGGACGACCGCGACGACACCCCGGAGACCTCGTTCGCCTCCGCGGCTGCCCCTGCGACCCACGAAAGACTTTTCACGCGGGCCGCGGCCGCCGGGTTCCATTTCGGAGAGAGGGTTTCCGGCGCACTCCCGCGCCGCCCCTGGACGGGAGCTGAGCGAACGATGGGTTTCTTCGACAAGGTCAAGCAGGCGGTGGGTATCGGCGGCGCGAAGGTCGATGTCTCGCTGAACGAGGGCGCAGTGCCACTGGGTGGCTTCGCCAAGGGACGGGTCCTCCTTCGCGGGGGGAAGTCCGAGCAGCAGTGCAACGCGCTCGAAGCGCGCCTCGAGCGCGTCACCCGCATCCGCGTGCAGGGCGACAACGGGCAGATGCAAGACAAGGACGACGTCGAGGTCATTCAGGCCGAGAAGCTCGCGAACTACAACTTCACCATCCACGAGGGCAGCGAGTCCTCCTTCGACTTCGCCTTCAAGATGCCGCGCGAAGGTGGGCCGGGCACTCGCATTCGCTACCGCATCTACGCGACAGCCGACATCCCGGGGGCGATCGACCCGTCGAAGACCGTCGACGTGGCGGTGACCGACTCGGCCCCGGCGACGATGGGCATCGGCGACGTGCCGGCGCTCTTGTCGACCGCCAAGACGTTGCGCGATCAAGGCGGCGACAGAGCGGTCGAGATTGAGTCACTGCTCAAGCAAGTGCTCTCGCTCGAGGCCACCAACGCGCAGGCGCTGCGCATGCTCGCCGAGGTGGTGGGCTGGCGGAACGAGGCCGAGGCGGTGCCGCACTGGAAGAAGTACCTCGAGGTGGTCCCGTCGGACACCGAGGCCTGGGAAGAGCTCGCCCGCAACGCAGAACGTCGCGGCGCGAACCAGGAAGCCGTCGAGACCTTCGACAAGGCCATCTCGATGGCGCCCAACCGCAGCTACCTGCACGTGCAGCGCGCACGGGTGCTGGAGTACATGAACCGCTTCGACGACGCGCTCACCGCGTGGGACAACGCCATCAAGGGCGACGCGCAAGACCGCAGCTACGTGGTCTCGCGCGCCCGAGTGCTGGTGAAGCAGGGCAAGAAGGCGGAGGCCGAGCAAGCGCTTCTGGCGTTGGCGGACGAAGGCGATCGCCACACCCTCGACTCCATCCTCGAGACGCTCGCGGAGATTGGAGCGCATCAGCATGAGGACGCGCTCCTCGCCAGGGCGCTGACCGTGAACCAGGATGACCCGTTCGGCGTTCACGAGCTGCGCGCGCAGCGCTACCTGAAGCGCGGGCTCTACGAGAAGGCCATCGAGGCGGCCGAGGCCGCCGCCCGGGGCCCGAACCAGTCGGAGTGGAGCTTGTCCAACCTGATGTCGCTCAAGGGCCAGGCCCTCGAGCACCTCAAGCGCACGACGGACGCGAAGGCCGCCTACAAGAAGGCGCTCGACCTCTCCAAAGACAACTCCGACGCCAGGCTCCGCATGAAGGCGCTGTAGCCGACCGGCCTCGGCAGCGCCTCGCGGGCGAGGGCGGGGGCGGCGCTGCCCTCACCCGGCGCGGCGTGCGCCGTTCAGACGTTCGAAGGGTGCGCCCGCTCCCGCAGGGCACGGCCCAACGCGAGCGAGCAGCGACGTCCGCTGCGCAGACCCCATCGCCTCGTGCTGACGATGAGAAGGGGGCCTACCGCTTCACCAGCTCGACGCGGCGGTTCTTCGCCTTGCCCTCGTCGGTGCGGTTGTCGGCCACCGGCCGCGCATCGCCCCAGCCCTTCGTCGCCAGCCGCTTGCCGTCGACGCCCTTGCCGACGAGCCACGCCCTGACGCGGTCGGCCCGCTTCTGCGACAGCGCCTGGTTCGCTTTCGGGTGACCGACGTTGTCGGTGTGGCCCTCGACCGAGAGCTTGAGCGCGGCGTTCGTGGTGAGCAGCGACAGAATCTCGCCCAGCAGCGCCTCGGACTCGGGCTTGAGCGTGTCCTTCCCGGTGTCGAAGAGGACGCCGTACAGCGACAGGAAGCCGTCCTTCTCGAGCGCGCTCAGCATCTCCGAGGCGCTCATCTCGACCTTCTGCTCCATCGCCGCGACCTCGATGACGTGAAAGGTCATCGCCCCGCCGCCGTTGGCGACGTGCACGGTGAACCAGCGCTCCGACGCCCCCATGGGCATCGCGTAGGTGACGTCGCCGCCGCCCTGGTCGACGTTCTGGAACACCTTCCGGCCGCCGAGCTTGCGCGCCGCGTTCTCGTAGTTCCGGGCAATCTCGAGCGGGCTGGGCTGCCTGGCGCCCTCCTTCAGCCAGTAGCCGACCTTCCAGTACCGCCCCTCTTTGGCGACGGTCTTGTCTTCGCCCACCGGGAACTCGAAGGACGAGAAGTCGTTCGCCGTACACTCGTTGAGGAAGAAGCCGGGAAACCGGGAGACGGTCGGGTGGTCCTTGCAGCCCTCCTGGTCGTCGGGGTCGGCGAAGGCCACCAGCGGGAGCAGCAGGACGGCGACGAGGAGCGGGCGCACCATGAGACCTCCGAGCGTGAGTCGGCGCGACGGTAGGGCTGCCGTGAGCTGAGGGAAAGAGCGAAGCGGAGGCCCGCGACGCGTCCTGAGGCCGCGCCCCGGTCCGACGGCGTCGCGCGCACCCGCGCCGGTCGAGGAGCGCCCCTTCTCCGAGGGCCCCGCCCGCACTGGCTCTTCGACCGGGCCGCAATCGCCCCCCCACGGACGGTGGACTTCCGTTACAAGGCGAGGGCGCTCCGTGTCGCTCCTCGATGCCCAGACGTTGTCCCGCCTCGGCGGCCTGAAGGTGCGCGCCCGCGCCGTCGTCGAGGGGGTGCTGTCGGGCCTGCACAAGTCCCCGCACCAGGGCCAGAGCGTCGAGTTCGCCGAGCACAAGGAGTACGCGCCCGGCGACGAGCTGCGGCACCTCGACTGGAAGGCCTTCGGCAAGTTCGACCGGTACTACGTCAAGCGCTTCGAGCACGAGACGAACCTGCGCTGCACGCTGGTGGTGGACGGCTCGGGCTCGATGGGCTTCGGCACCACCGGGCTGACCAAGCTCGACGTGGCGCGGGTGATGGCCGCGACGCTGGCGCACCTGCTCCTCAAGCAGCAGGACGCGGCCGGCGTCACCATCGCCGCGAAGGGGCGGGTGCTCGAGGTGCCGCCGCGCGCCTCGGCGGCGCACCTGCAGGTGCTGTTCGACGCCCTCGAGCGCTGCGAGGCGGCCGGGGCGACCGACCTCGCCGCCACCGCCGACCTGCTGGCCGAGAAGCTGCCGCGGCGCTCCCTCGTCTGCGTCTTCTCGGACTTCCTCGACGACGACGCGCAGGCCCTGAAGCGGCTCCTCGCCCTGCGCGCGCGCAAGCACGACCTCGCCCTCTTCCACCTCGTCGACCCGGCCGAGCTGCAGTTCCCCTATGAGGACCCGACGCTGTTCCTCTCGATGGAGGACGACCGCCGGCTCGAGGTGAACCCGCGGGAAATCAAGCAGTCGTACCTCGAGGAGTTCGGCCGCTTCCTCGACGAGACGAAGGCCACCTGCACCGCCGCCGACGTCGACTACCTGCGCGTGCGCACCGACGAGCCGCTCGACGCGGCGCTGGTGAAGTTCCTCTCGGGGCGCGCGGGAGGGCGCCGATGACGTTCGCCAACCCCTGGCTGCTGCTGGGCGCGCTGGCGGCGCTGCTGCCGCTCCTCATTCACCTCTTCGACCGCCGACGCCCTCGGCCGGTGGCCTTCCCGGCCATCGCCTTCGTGCTGCGGAGCCAGAAGCGCACCGCCTCGCGGCTGAAGCTCAAGCGCCTCATCCTCTACGCGCTGCGGACGACGTTCTTCCTCGCGGTGCCCATCGCGCTGTCGCGGCCCGAGCTCGTGAGGTCGACCGCCGCCGTCACCGCGAAGGGCGCCGCGGCCACCGTCGTCGTCATCGACACCTCGCTCGCCATGCGCTGGCGAGACGGAGCGACGCTGTTCGACGAAGCCCGTCGGCAGGCGAAGGCGGCCCTGGCCGACCTGTTGACCGAGGAGCCCGCGGCGGTGCTGGCCTGCACGCGCACGCCGGCGCTGGGCAGCCCGCTGTCGTTCGAGAAGGCGCGGCTGGTGAGCCAGGTCGACGAGCTGAAGCCCGGCTTCGAGGCGGTCGACCTCAACCGGTGCCTCGAGGTGGCGGCCCGGGCGCTCGACGACTCGCCGCTGGCGAACCGGCGGCTGGTGCTGGTGAGCGCGCTGACGGCCGGCGGGCTCCACCTCGAGCGCGAGCCGCCCGTCACCACCGGCCCGAAGGGCGAGAAGCTGAAGCCCGAGGTGGTGCTGCGCGACGTGGCGAAGGGGCGTGGGCTCGACAACCGGGCGCTCCTCGACGCGCGGGCCGAGCCGGCGCCGCAGGTGAGCGCGGGCGCGTGGCAGTTCACCTTCACGGTGCGCAACTTCTCGCGCGAGGCGCAGCGCGACGTCGAGCTGACGCTGCGCGTGGGTGGCGAGGCGGTGGCGAAGGGCTTCGTCGAGCTGCCGCCCGACGGCACCGCGCAGAAGACGCTGACGTACCGCTTCTCCCCCGGCGGCCCGGTCTTCGTCGAGGGCGCGCTGACGCCCGACGCGCTCCCCGAGGACGACGTGCGCGGGCTGGTGGTGACGGTGCCGCGAGAGCTCCGGGCGCTGGTGGTGAACGGCCAGCCCAACCCGCTGAAGGTGAAGGACGAGGCGTTCTTCACCGACGCGGCGCTCTCGGCGCCCGGCAGCCCGGTGCGCGCGGTGGTGCGCGACGCCGACGCCGCCTGGAAGGAGGACCTCACGGCCTTCGACGTGGTGCTGCTGTTGAACGTGCCGCCGCCGGCGGCCGAGGTGGCGCAGCGGCTCGAGGCCTTCGTCACGCGCGGCGGCGGGCTGTTCGTCTCGCTCGGCGACCAGGCCGCCGACGTCGACGCCTTCAACGCGGCGCTGGGCCCGGTGCTGCCACGCAAGCTGCGGGTGGTGAAGACGGCGGTCGAGCCCTCGCAGGCCGACAGCGGGCGGGCGGCGCGGCTGGCGCAGCTCGAGGCGGGCCACCCGGTGCTGTCGCCCTTCACCGGCCGCGCGCGCGAGGGCCTGGTGGCGACGCGCCTGTACCGCTACGCGCTGTTCGAGAGCGTGTCGGCGGGCGACGTCGAGGTGCTGGCGGTGCTGGACGACGGCGCGCCAGCGCTGCTGGCCCAGCGCAAGGGCAAGGGGCGGGTGCTGGTGTTCGGCTCGACGGTCGACCGCGACTGGAGCGACTTCCCCATTCGCACCGCCTTCCTACCCTTCATGCAGCGCGCGGCGGCGTGGCTCACCGGCAGCCTCGACGAGCGCGAGCAGCTGCGGGCGCGGGTGGGCGAGCTCGTGACGCTGCCCTTCGACGAGGCGGTGACGCCCGTGGCCCTCAAGGCCCCGTCGGGCGAGGAGCGGGTGCTCTCGAAGGGCGAGGCGGCGGTGACGGGCGGGCCACTGTCAGAGCCCGGGCACTACGAGGTGCTCGACGCCGCCGGGCGCCCGCTCGAGGGCCTGGCCTTCGCCGCGACGCTCGACCCGGCCGCGAGTGACACCACCCGGCACGACGTCGAGGCGGTGGCGGGCTGGTTCGGCGAAGAGGTGGTGCGCCGCGCCGACGGCGAGAGCACCGAGAAGAAGACGCCGCTGTGGACGTGGCTGCTGCTGCTGGGCGCGCTGGCGTTCTTCGGCGAGGGCGTGTTGCTGCGGAAGTAGGGGACCGCATTTCGTACTTCCACAAATTCAATCATCAGACGCCGACAGGAAGACGACTCGCCGCTTAAGGTTTCCGCCCATGAAAAAGTCTTCGGTTCGAAATCTCTTTTTTGGGGCCGCCCTGGCGTTCACCACGGCCTGCCCCGGCCCTACGACGTGCACCACGAACGCGAACTGTGACACCGGGCAGGTGTGTTCGTCCGGCGTGTGTGTGACCTTCGACGCCGGGAGCACCGGTGGCGGCTCCACGGCCGGCGGTACGGCGGGTGGTTCGGCTGGTGGTTCGGCGGGTGGTTCGGCGGGTGGTTCGGCGGGTGGTTCGGCGGGTGGTTCGGCGGGCGGCTCGGCGGGCGGCGCGGCGGGCGGCTCGGCGGGCGGCTCGGCTGGCGGCTCGGCGGGTGGTTCGGCTGGCGGCTCGGCGGGTGGTTCGGCCGGCGGTACGGCGGGTGGTTCGGCCGG
>JADCJJ010000091.1 GCA_020247085.1 Myxococcaceae bacterium
ACGTCGAACAACGCGTTGCGAGCCCCCACCCCGAGCCGGACGAGGAGCGACGGAGGACCCAGGAGCATCGTCGCCAGCGCGCGCTGCCACGCGGGGGGCTCTCCGAACCAGAGCGCCTCGAGGCTCAAGGCCTCGCTCCCAGGTAGAGCTGCTCGAGCTGCTCGGCGATGGTGACGGCCGTCGGCAGCTCGGTCGCTCGCCGCTCCGGTCTCAGCGCTGCCGTGGCGACCGCGTCGGCGTCACACGCCACCACGGCGTCGGCGAACCTCGCGAGCGCCCCCTCGTCGACGGCCACGACACGCACGTCACACGACCTGGCCTGCGCCGCGGCGCGCCCTGCCCAGTCGTTCCCGAGGCCGAGAATCCACACCTCGTCCAACGCCTGGAGCCACTGAACGAACGGCTCGACGGGCTGATACCCGACGAAGTGGACCCTCGCCGAGAGCCCACGCCGCCTGACGTCTGCCTCGACGGCCGGCACCAATGCCCCGTCCCCCAGGAGGACGAGCTGAGCCTCGGGCCGCCGTCGCACGAGCTGCTCGAAGGCAGCGACCCCGACGTCGTGGCGGCGCGAGGGCTGGAACGTCGACACCATGCCGACCAACGGCACGTCGGGGAGCTCGAGCCGCCGGCGCGCCACGGCGCGTGAGGCGGGGGGCACGAACCGCGGGTCGACGACGGGCGGCAGCACCATGACCCGTCGCCCCGGGAGCCGCTCGGCCAGCTCCTCTGACGGCACCGTGTATGCGTCAGCGCGCGGCAACAGCCTCCGCAGCGAGCGCGGCGCGTGGACGGAGCGGATGAGACGAGCCCCCGCCGGCCGCCCCCACCGCGCGAGCAGGTGATCATGCGAGAAGTGGCAGTGCAGCACGTCGACCGCGAGCCGCCGCAGCCGAGCGATGTCGGCGGCGATGGCCAGGGGCGACGACTTGACGCTCAGCTCGAGCGGCTCGTCCGAAAGCAGGCCCAGTGACTCGAGGCGCGGCACGGCCAGCTCCTCGGCCGGGGTCGTGCGTCGCTTCCGGTCGACGGCGACGCGCACGTCGTGCCCGCGGGCGCGCTGGGCCAGCGCGAGCTGGGTGAGCGACTCCGCGGGGCCGCTGAAGAAGGGCGACGCCAGCAGGTGAAGCACCCTCATGAGGAGCACCTCGGCAGGAGCGCGCCGCGCCGCCTCGGCTGCACCGGCCGCGTCGAGGCCTGTCTGGCGCGGGAGCTGGCCTCGGCAGGTGCCCATCGGCGGCGGCTGTCACCGTGGCTCGCGGCGCTTCCGGCTCGGCCCGGCGCGGCGGCGCGGGGCCCGCCAATCTCGGCGGCGGGCGTCGCTCGCCGGGTGCGTTCGAGCCGCCTCACGACCGCCGCTCCAGGAGCAAGCGCGCGAGGGCCTCGACGTTGCGCTCGCTCGCGCCGGACACCTGCCGTACCGCCGTGCGCGCCATCGCCCCCAGCGCCGCGAGCGACCCGGGCCGGGAGAACAGCTCCGACAGCACCCGGTACAGCGTCTCGGCGTCCTTCACCTGGAGCCCCCCGCGGCCCATCAGTACCGCGACCGAGTCGCGGAAGTTCTCCATGTGCGGCCCGAACAGCACGGGCCGGCCCTGCGCCGCTGGCTCGAGGATGTTCTGGCCCCCTCGCGTGGTGAACGAGCCTCCGACAAAGACGACGGTGGCCAGCCGGTACGCCCGCGCGAGCTCGCCGATGCTGTCGAGCACCACCACCGGCGCCCGGGTCGGGTTCCCGCTCGAGCGCAGCCCGCCCTGGAGCCCGGCCTGCTCGATCAACGCCAGCACGCGCGACGCGCGATCGATGTACCTGGGCGCGATCACCAGCCGAAGCTCGGGCACCTCGACGACGAGGCGCTTGTAGACGGCGAGCAGGCTCTCCTCCTCACCCTCGTGGGTGCTCCCCGCGATCCACACCCGGGCCCCCGCCTCGAGCCCGAGCGCCGCGCGCAGCCCCTCGTCCTCTGCGGCTTCGCTCTGCGGCACGAGCGCGTCGAACTTCGTGTTCCCCGTCACGCAGACCGCGTCGGGGCTGGCGCCGAGGGCGAGGGCGCGCTCCGCCTCCTCCTGCTCCCTCATGAGGAAGAGGTCGACGTCGCGCAGCGGGTTCTCGACGGCCGCGAAGAAGAGCCGGTAGCGCCCCAGGTGGTCGGCCGCGAAGCGCCCGTTGGTGAGGGCCACCCGCGCCCCCGAGGCACGGGCCGCGCGGATGAGGTTTGGCCAGATCTCGGTGTATTCGAGCACGAGCAGGTCTGGCGCGATGGCGGCGACCGCGCGCCGGGTCGCGCCATACAGGTCCCACGGCGCGTAGACGACCGCGTCGACCTGCTTCGCCAGGCGCTCCTTCGCCATCAGCGCCCCGGTGTTGGTCATCGTCGAGAGCACGACCCGGGCGTTCGGGAATCGCGCCCGCAGGCGCTCGATCATCGGGCTCAAGGCGAGCAGATCACCAGCGCTGGCGCCGTGCAGCCAGATCCGCGGCCCGGGCCCCCCGGGTAACACCCCCGCACGGTAGACCCCGAAGCGCTGCCAGAGCCCGTCGCGCGTCTTCTTCATCAGGGCGAGCGCCGGGAAGAGGAAGACGAAGGCGAGGTAGCTCGCGAGGACGTAGAGCAGCCGCATCGAACACCCCGGCCCCTATTCGCTCCAGGCCGGGTCTGTCGAGCGGCGCCGCGATTCAGCCGGGCTGGTGTTGCGCCCGCCAGAGGCGCGCGAAGGCACCGCCGCGGGACAGCAGCTCGCCCGGCGGGCCCTGCTCGACGACGCGGCCCCGCTCCAGCACGACGACGCGGTCAGCTGAACGAACGGTGTCGAGCCGGTGGGCGATCACCAGGGCCGTGCGGCCCGGGAGCACCCGCTCGAGGGCCGCCTGAACCTCGCGCTCCCCCTGAGGGTCGAGGTTCGAGGTGGCCTCGTCGAGCACCAGCACCGGCGCCTCGGCGACGAGGGCCCGGGCGAGCGCGAGGCGCTGCTTCTGCCCCCCCGACAACGTCACCCCGCGCTCGCCCAGCGGGGTGTCGAGCCCCCGCGGCAGCGCCGTGACGAAGCCCCAGGCCTGCGCGGTGCGCAGCGCCGCCTCGAGCGCCTCGTCGCTGGCCCCGGGCCGGGCGACGAGCAGGTTCTCGCGCACCGAGGCCGAAAAGAGCAGGGCCTCCTGCGTCACCAGGGCGAACTGCGCGCGCACGCTCTCGGCAGTGCGGCGGGCGTAGTCGACGCCATCGAGGCGCAGCGCCCCGGTCGTCGGGCGCTCGAAGGCGAGCAGCAGCGACGCGACGGTGCTCTTGCCTGAGCCGCTCTCTCCCACCAGCGCCGTCACCTCGCCCCGGCGCACCATGAAGGACACGCCCTCGAGCGCCGGGCGGTCGGCGGCCCAGCGGAAGTGCACGCCGTCGAGCTCGACGCCCATCGACAGCGCCGGCGCCTCGGTCGCGAGGGGCTCGTCGAGAACCCGCCGCGGCAGCGACAGCACCGCCTCGAGGCGCTCGAGCGACACGCCGGCGGTGATGGCGAACTGGCTGACCCGACCCAGGTCCTTCACCGGCTGGGCGAGGAGGATCACCGCGCCCAGGAACGACACGAGCGCCTCGGGCTCGACGGCGCCGGTCGAGGCCGCCCAGCCGAGGGTGCCGGCGATGGCGAGCGACGCGAGGAGCTCCATGACCCCAGGCACGGCAGCCCGGGCCCAGCCCGCCCGTGACAGCGCCACCAGCGCCTCCCCCGTGCCGCGCTCGAAGCGCCTCGCCTCGGCGGCCTCGGCGTTGAAGGCCTGGATGGCGCGCAGCGCACCGAGCCCCTCCTGCACCTGCCCGGCGAGGGCGCCCAGGGCCTCGTGGCCCTCGCGCGTGCGCGCGATCAGCGCCCTCGTCAACCGCGACGCCGGGACGACCGCCACCGGTACCGCCAGCAGCGTCAGCAGCGTCAGCTTCCACGACAGCCAGAGGGCGACCCCAGCGAGGATGACGATCTGCAGCGAGTCACGCAGCCACGAGGCGACGGTGTAGGTCGCCGCCTGCTCCACATTGGCGACGTCGGTGGTGAAGCGGCTGAGCAGCTCGCCCGACAGCACGGTGGCCCGCTGCGCCGGCGACAGGGACAACAGCTTCTCGAACAGCCTCCGCCGAAGATCCTTCACCACCTGCTGGCCGAACAGGCCGACGAAGTAGAACTGCCCGAGGTACCCGAGGCCCTTCACCGCGCCGACGACCACGACGACCCAGGGCAGAAGGCGCACCAGCGCCTCTCTCGGCATGGCCCCAAGCCCCGGCACCGCCCGCGAGACGAAGCCGAGCCCGTCGGCGCCGCCGGTCAGCAGGAAGCGGAGCGCCGGCCCCATGAGGAACGCGTAGGCGCCGGTGGTGGCGCCCACCACCGCCATGCACCCGAAGGCCACGGCGAGCAACCGCCGATGTGGCCGGCCGAGGGCGAGGAGCTTCAGCATGGAGCCGGTGAGGGAGGCGGACGACGACACGACGCCCTCCTACCCCGGTTTCAGCCACCGCGCCGACAGGCCGTGCCGGGTTGCGCCGCGCGAGCTGCGCCTGCTGGCCGGAGGGAACGACGAGGCGCCGGGTCCCATGGTCGTTGTTGACGACGTCGACGCGCCGGGAAATACCGGCGCATGCGCTCGCGAAAGACGAAGTTCATCTTCACCACGGGCGGCGTGGTGAGCTCCCTCGGGAAGGGCATGGCGTCGGCGTCGATGGGCGCGCTGCTCGAGAACCGCGGCCTCGACATCACGCTGATCAAGCTCGACCCTTACATCAACGTCGACCCGGGCACGATGAGCCCCATTCAGCACGGCGAGGTCTACGTCACCGAGGACGGCGCCGAGACCGATCTCGACCTCGGCCACTACGAGCGCTTCACCAGCGCGAAGATGACGCGCCTCAACAACTTCACCACCGGGCGCGTCTACCACTCGGTCATCACCAAGGAGCGGCGCGGCGAGTACCTGGGCAAGACCGTGCAGGTGATTCCCCACATCACCGACGAGATCAAGACGATGATCCACGCCGCGGCCGAGGGGCACGAGGTCGTGCTCGTCGAGGTCGGCGGCACGGTCGGCGACATCGAGTCGCTACCGTTCCTCGAGGCGATCCGCCAACTGCGGTACGACGCGGGCAGCGAGAACGTCTGCTACGTGCACCTGACGCTGTTGCCGTACATCGCGGCCGCCGGAGAGGTGAAGACCAAGCCCACGCAGCACTCGGTGATGAAGCTGCGCGAGATCGGCATTCAACCCGACATTCTCATCTGCCGCACCGACCGACAGATCGGCCAGGAGCTCAAGGACAAGATCGCGATGTTCTGTAACGTTGACGAGGGGAGCGTCTTCACCTCGCCCGACGTCGGCAGCATCTACGAGCTGCCCCTCGAGCTGCACCGCCAGGGGCTCGACGACCGCATCGCCGAGCACCTCAACATCACTCGCACCGCGCGCATCTGGTCGCGCACGCCGAGGCTCGAGAAGTGGGAGCAGATCATCGAGAAGGTGTACCGGCCCTCGCGCGGCGACGTGAAGGTCGGGCTGGTGGGCAAGTACGTCGAGCTCAAGGAGTCCTACAAGTCGCTCAACGAGTCCCTGGTGCACGGCGGCATCGCCAACGATTGCCGCGTGAAGGTCGAGTTCGTCGACTCACAAGAGCTCGAGAGCCGGGGCGCCGAGGCGATGCTGGGTGCGATGGACGCGGTGCTGGTGCCAGGCGGCTTCGGCGTGCGCGGCACCGAGGGGAAGATCCAGGCCGTGCGGTACGCGCGCGAGAAGCGCAAGCCCTTCTTCGGCATCTGCCTGGGGCTGCAGATGGCCGTCATCGAGTACGCGCGGCACGTGCTGGGGCTCGCCCAGGCGAACTCGCTCGAGTTCGACGAGAAGACGCCCGACCCGGTCGTCACCCTGATGGAGTCGCAGGTCAACGTGACGGACAAGGGCGGCACGATGCGCCTGGGCAGCTACGCCTGTACGCTCAAGGCGGGCACGCTCGCGCACCGCCTCTACGGGGCCGACGGCGTCAGGGAGCGCCACCGGCATCGCTTCGAGGTGAACAACGCCTACCGCGCGCGGCTGGCCGAGGCCGGGCTCGTCTTTTCGGGGGTGAACCCCGAGCTCGACCTGGTCGAGGTGATCGAGATCGCCGACCACCCGCACTTCATCGGCTGCCAGTTCCACCCGGAGTTCCAGTCGAAGCCCTTCGCCCCGCACCCGCTCTTCGCCGGCTTCATCCGGGCGGCGCTCGCGGCGCGTGACACCCGGACCGCCTGACGGGCCCCGGGGCGGAGCGGTCTCTTTTTCGGTGCACGGCTCGGCGGCTGCCTGCATCGTCAGTGCATCATGCTCCGCTCCTTCGCCTCGACGCTGTTGCTCGTCGGCTGTGCCACCACGCCCGCGGCCGCTTCGCTCATGGCCGACCTCCGGGCGCTGGATCGGCAGGAGGGCTACGCGGAGCTGCTCGCCCGCCTCAAGGACGTGGCCCCGTCGCAGCGCGACGCCGACTGGGAGGCTCTCGCCGCGAAGGCGAACGTCATGGCGCTGGACCGACTGGAGATCGACGACGCCCGTTCGGGCGAGGCGGCGCTCACCGTCATGGCCGAGCAGCCGGTCGCCTTCCCCTCGTTGAGGCGCTCGAGCGACTGGCTCCAGAAGCGCACCGAGGTGGGCCTCAAGGCCTTCCGGTGGACGTTCGGGAACCACCGGCACTCGGCGGGTGACGAGCCGTGGGTGCCCCGGCTGCTGAAGTTCGCGGCCGCCGACCCGCAGACCCGCGGCCTCGCCCAGCGCCTCGCGAAGGAGCTCGTCTTGGAGCGGTTGGTGTCCTCGAGCGCCTGGCCCCTCTACGAGCTGGCCTTCGAGCGCGAGGGAGACGCCGTCTGCGCAGACCCGAAGCTCGTCGAGGTCGTGCTCGACGCCATCGACTCCGAGGCCTGGCTGGACGAGATGAGCGCGCTGGTGACGAAGCGCTGCGCGGCGCAGCTCAAGGCGCCGGTCGCGGAGCGGCTCAAGAAGAACGAGAGCAAGTCGTTCCGACGGGGGGCCTGCAAGGTGCTCGCGGGCCAGGCCGACGTCGCCGACGCCTTGAAGGTCTGCTCGCCCTGACCATGGTGGCCTGCGGTTCGAGCCTCAGGCCCATCTTCACGTGGCGCGGAGTCGCCGCCGCCGCGCGGTCGAGAGTCGCAACAGCTCCTGCCTCTTCTACGCCTTCGTGAGCCTCCTCACCGGGGCGTCCGTCGCGAGCGCCACCCTCGCCCCGAACGCTGCTGTGTCTGCGGTCACTCACACCGGATGGGGGCCGTGTCGCTGGGAACGCCTGCGCAAAGCCGGCGCTCGTGGACCCAGCTGCAGTCCTCTGGGGCCCCGCGGCTCGGCTTCGCCAACGCCCCCCGGGGAGCGCCGCTGGAGCCGCCTGCGCTCTTCTATGGGCCGTGGGCACAGCAGGCCCCCTCGAGCGACCGCGCCCCGGCGTCAACGCCGGCCCGGGGTGGAGCTCGGCAGGCACCAGCCGTACGTCCCAAAGCACCCGGCGGGAGCCACCTGAGTCACCACGGATTGGTGTCGGCGCCCGCCCCGAGGGTCCGCTTGATGTCGATTCGGGGGGCAGAAACCGCTGTCGCCAGACACCGGCGGCCAGCCACCGCGCCGGCCCGACAACCTTCGAAGACGCAGGCTGACGCCACGACGTCGGAGCCGGCGCCGTCACCAGCCGGCCCTGGACGAGGTGCGGCCCCCAGAGCCGGGCGCCGACCCCGTGGGTGTGCCCTCTTCGCGCCAGACGAGGCGCCAGGCCTCGCCGCCGAGTGGCGAGGGCCCCAAGGGCAGCCCGGCGTGGCTCCTGCGCTGCGTCCGAACGACGTGCCCGCGGTGACGAAGGAGTGGCGCCACCGCGTCCGGGGCGCCAGTTGATGCCGATGTTTCAGCTGATCCGGGCGGCCCCGCTGTCGGTCACCCTCGGCCCTGAGCCCCGCTTCGCCGATGGCCGACTGGTGCGGGGGGAGCACGGGCTGTTCCTCGAGACGAGCGGGGCCGCGGTGAGCGTTCGCCGGCGCTTCTCACATGAGATTATCGTGCCGCGCGCCTCGCGGTTCTTGCTCGAGGATGGCGACGTGCTGTGGGGCCCCACCGGGGGCCTCGGCGTTCGCCTCGCGCCCGAGCACCGCGACGACGCGAGCGAGCGCCGAAGCGTCGAGGCCTGGCAACACCCGGCCTCCTTCGCCGTCCTCGCCGACCAGCTCCTCGACCTGGGCGACCCGCTCGGCGAGCGCATCGCCGCCTCGCTCGGCAGACGCGCAAGCGCGCCCCTGGGGCCCCATGGGTGGGTCGGCGCGGAGTGGCGCCACGGGCTGCTACGCCGGGTCTCGATGAGCCGGCCGGAGTGGCCGGGGGTGGTCCCCTGGCGCCAGGCGCTGCTCGAGCTGCTGGTGTCGCGCGAGGCGCGCTTCCTCGAGGAGCTGACGATCGACCTTCCCCGCCTCGAGCCCGACGCCGACCTGCTGGCGCTGGCCCACGAGGTGCTCGAGCTGCCCTGGCCCCGCTGGCTCACCCGGCTGCAGCTGGGGGTCGTTGCCCGCCCCCTCGCGCTCGAGGCGCCACCCGCGGTGCGGCAACACCTGACGCGCCTGCGCGGTGGCTCGCTGTTTTCGTGGGGCGCGAGGGCGCGGCTCGTCATCGAGTCCGCAGAGGACGCGCTCGCCATCGAGGGGCTCGACGACGGCGCCGTCGACTTGCACGAGGCCGCCCGCATTCGGGTGTTCCCGAAGAAGGTGCGCATCGAGCGGCCCACCTGGCCCCGCTACGACTCTTGGCCCTCGTGGGACTTCACCTTCCATGACGAGCGGTGGTTCCTCACCTGGCGGCACGGGGCGCCTCGCAGCGACGACATCAAGGTGAACGGGCTCGACGCCTTCAACGTGGCGCTGCTGCCCGGAGACCGGGTCGAGGTGCTCGGCGCGCTCGTGCTGCGTTTCGAGCTCGCGTGACGACTTTGGGCGCGCTCGCAGTCGTCGGCGAAGCGCCGCCGAGGCGCGACGGCTCGACGCGAACGGGCCCTCTGCGGAGGAGACGTGCGCCAACTCGGCTCGGCCCGGCGACAAGGCAAGCGCGGCCGCCCCTCACCGTCGCGCCGGAGCGACCAAAAGTCGAGCGAGGGCGATCGACCGGAGCAGACTGGTGGGCAGTCGGTGCGAGGAGGGAGCGTGGCAAGAGACCGCCACGGCCACGCGAGGTACCTGGCGCGAGGCTCAGTCGTCGAGGATGAACTTGCGGGGGTTTTGCGCGATGCCGTTGACCCGCACCTCGTAGTGCAGGTGGGGGCCCGTGGAGCGCCCGGTGTTCCCCATGGCTGCGATCAGATCGCCCCGTTTCACACGCTCACCGGCCTTCACCCGAAGGCTCGCGAGGTGGCCGTAGCGCGTCTTGATGCCGTACCCGTGGTCGATGACGATGACGTTGCCGTATCCCCCCTCGAGGCCTGAAAAGACCACGGTGCCGTCCGAGGGGGCGATGATCTCCTTGCCATGCGGCCCGGCGATGTCGATACCGGCGTGCATCACCCGCTCGCTGGTATACGGGTCGACGCGAGAGCCGAAGTCGCTCGTCACCCAGCCGCGCGTCGGCCACACGGACGGCACCGAGGCGAGCAGCGACTTCTGCCCGGCGAAGTACGCCTGAAGTTCCTGCAGGCTCTGCTCCTGCCGGGTCGCTTCGGCCGAGAGCTTGTCGAGCTTGGCCGCAAGCGTCGCGGGAGACTCCTGCCCCGACGAGCGGACGAACTGGTTGTCGGCGCTCCCAGCGGCCGGCGCGGCCTCGGTCGGCCCCATGGCGAGGTTCCGCTGCGGGTCGCTCAGCAGCGTGATGGCGCGGAGTTTTTGGTCGAACCGCTCCACCCGGTCAAGCGTGCCCTGAACGTGCGCCAGTTGTTCGCGGATGACGGCGATCTCGCTCTTCAGCTTGAGATTCTCGTCACGAAGGGCCGGGTTCTCTTGGGCCTCTGAGACCACGCTCCCGTAGTGAACCACCAGCGCGACAGCGACGAGCGCGAGCACTGAACAGCCCACCAGCGCCTGAATCACCCACGCGCGGCGGAGACGGAGCCTTCGGACCTCCGAGTGCCGATCCGGGACGACGATGAGGGTGAAGCTCTCGTTGGCCAAAGCGGACCCTCGCGACGGGAGGTGAGACGGCGCGGCACCTTCTCCGAACCGACGGCCCCGTGCAACAGGAAACAACGGGCCCCGAGGTCAAGCCGGCACGATGCGAACGCAGATCACCGTGATGTTGTCATCGCCGCCGCGCTCGTTGGCGAGGTCGATGAGCTTCCGCGGCGCGTCCTTCAGCTCGTTGCCCGAGAGGACTTCGCGAATCTCCTTGTCCTCGACGAGGTTGGCGAGCCCATCGGAGCACAAGACGAAGACGTCGTTGGGCTGCAGCATGATGCCCATGACGTCGACCTGTACCTCTTCTTCGAAGCCGACGGAGCGGGTGATGATGTTCTTGTATCGGGAGTGGCGGGCCTCGTCGGGGGTGATCATCCCCGCCTTGATCTGCTCGTTGACGAGGGAGTGGTCCTCGCTGATCTGCTGGATCAGCTCCCCGCGGACCAGATAGGCACGGCTGTCACCCACATGCGCGAAGAGCGCGTGCTCGTGCTGGACGCACAGGCTGATGACCGTGGTGCCCATGCCGGCCAGGCGCGGGTCTTCCTGAGCGGCACGGTAGATCTCGAAGCAGGCCTTCTCGACCGCGGCCCGGAGGAAGTCGGGCAGCGGCGAGTCCTGCAGCGTGGTCTCGGCCTTGAAGGGGCTGGTCGGCGAGGTGCGAACGGCGCGCAGCTCCTTGTCGATGGTCTCGACAGCGATGCGGCTCGCGGTGCCTCCGCCAGCGTGGCCGCCCATGCCGTCGGCCACGACGAAGAGCTGCAGCTCGTCGTCGATGAGGTAGCTGTCTTCGTTGTGGGAGCGCTTCCGGCCAACATCCGTGAGGCCAGCCGACAACGCCTTGAGTCGCACGCCAGCGGTCTTCGACACGAACCGGAGGTTACGCAGCCGGGTCCGGTCGGGCAAGGAAGCAATTCAATGCCACGGCGGGTTTCACGCGGTCCGCCGCGCCCGGCCCGGAGCGCTCTTGCGTCTGGCGTTCGCCGCCGACGCCGTCCCCCTTGCCGCCGAGGCGAGGAGCACCTGTGCGGCCGCCCTTGCCTCGCGAGAGACCTGGCTCCCCGAGAGCAGCCGGGCCAGCTCGTTGGAGCGGGCCTCGGCCGAGGTAAGGGCCTCGACCGACGAGCGCACACGGCCTTCGGCGACGCGCTTGGAGACGACGAGGTGCTGCTGCGCGTGGGCCGCGACCTGCGGCAGGTGGGTGATGCACAACACCTGGCGGGAGCAGCTGAGGTCTCGAATGAGGCGCCCAACGACGTCGGCGATGGCCCCGCTGACGCCGGTGTCGACCTCGTCGAGGACCGAGACGGCGACCGCCTCGGTCGTCGACAGCACCGCCTTGAGCGCCAGCATGACGCGCGAGGCCTCGCCCCCCGAGGCCGTGCGCGCCAGGGGGCGGGGCGGCTCGCCGGGGTTCGCCGAGAAGAGGAGCCGCACGGCATCGGCCCCGGTGGGCCCCGGCTCGACGGGCGCCAGCTCGACCCGGAGCTGAGCGTGCTTGAGGGCAAGCCGTTCGAACAGCTGGCCGACCTCGGCCTCGAGCCGACGGGCCGCCGCCTCGCGCGCCTTCGACAGCTCACCGGCAGCCTCCAGCAGCGCCGCCCGGCTGCGCTCGAGCGCTTGGGCGACCTCGACGCGCCGCTCCGTGCGGTGCTCGAGTTCGTCGAGCTCGCCCTCGAGCGCCGCGAGGCGCGCCGGAAGCTCGTCGGAGCGCACCCCCTGCTTGCGCGCGAGGCTGCGGACGAGGAAGAGGCGGTCTTCGACGTCACGAAGGCGGCCCGGGTCGAGCTCGAGGGCGGCCAGGTAGCGGCCCACGCCGCGGCAGGCCTCGTCGAGTTCCGCCGCGGCGGCGAGCACACGCTCCGAGATGGGCGCGACGGACGCGTCGATACGCGCCATGTCTTCGAGCTTGTGGGCCGCCTGGCCGACGAGCTCCGACGCGCTCGCCTCGCGGCCGCTCAACGCGTCATCCACCGCGCGCGCCAGCTCGAGCAGCCGGGCCGCGCCGGCGAGCCGTCTCCGGCCCTCCTCGAGCCGTGCCTCCTCGCCCGCCGAGACCTTCGCGGCCTGGAGCTCGGCGACCTGGAAGCGGAGGAACTCGGTCTTCGCCGCGAGCGCACGCTCATCACCTCCGAGGTCCTCGAGGGCCTGCTCGAGGGCGCGATGAGCCCCGAAGGCCATCTGGTAGCGCCCGAGCGCCGACGCCTCACCCTCGACCGCGCCGAAGCGATCGACGAGCTCGAGATGCCGCGCCTCGTCATACAGCGTCGCGTGCTCGAGCTGACCCGCGATGTCGACCACCCCGCGCATCACCTGCTGGAGCACGCCGACGGTCACCAGGTTGCCGTTGACCCACGCCCGCCCGCGGCCCGTCGCCGACACGGTGCGGCGCACGAGCACCTCATCACCACCGGCGCCGAGCCCGGCGGCCTCGAGCCGTGCCGACAAGGCCTGCGTACACGAGAAGACCCCCTCGACTGAGGCCTCGTCGTGCCCGGCGCGTACCATCGAAGCCTCGGCCCGCCCTCCGGACAAGAGCACCAGCGCGTCGATGAGCATCGACTTGCCGGCGCCGGTCTCGCCCGTCAGCACCGTCAAGCCGGGCCCGAGCTCGACCTCGACCTCTTCCATCACCCCGAACTGCCGCACCTTGAGTGTTCGAACCATGCGTGCCTCCAGACACTGAACACCCTATCAGGTCTGGCTGACATCGCCACCACGGCGGCCCGAACGCTCAGTGATTCCAGCGACTTCAGCGAGAAGCGGTGCGCGCGCTCGAGAACTCGACCACGGCCTGGTCGCCCAGGTTGAGCTCGCGAAGGCTGTTGGTGATGAGGCACGTCGTCGCCCGCGACTTGACGTCGACGGCGATGCAGCGGCCGACGACCTCGGCGGGCAGGGTCGGATCGTTGTCGGCCGGCTTGAAGAAGCGCTGCACGTCGCCGAGGTCGCCCGAGCGCGAGATGGTGAAGAAGTTGCCGAGCTTCACGCCGTCGTCAGCGCCCCGGTCGATGATGACGAAGAAGGACTCGCCCATGGCGGTGGTCGAGTTCACGGACTTGATGATCGCGCCGCCCTTCACCTCGCGCTCGCCCCGGCGGGGCGAGACGACCCGCAGCAGCGACTCGCCGGCCGGGCCGACCGAGTCTCCGCGCGCCACCTCGGCGTACGAGTGGGTGAGCGCGACGGTGGCAATCTTCAGCTTCGAGTCGACCGCCAGCACCTTGCCCTCGGCGAGCACCCGGGTCAGGTACCCGTAGAACTCTCCCGTCACGGGGTGCATCACCTCACCGCCGTCGCGGAAGAAGACGGTTTGATCACCCACCCGGAGCGCCCGCTTCGAGACGTCGACGTACACGGTGCGCGGCGCGACCAGGTAGCTCTCCTCGTGGAAGGCGCCCTTCACGCGCGCGGCCTCGTCGAGCTCCTTCGTGGTCACGAAGCCCGGAACGAACGCGCGGTAGGTGCCCTTCGGCTGGAACAGCAGCGCGCCGGTGACGGTCACGCCCTCTTCGTCGACCATCGCCCCCTCGTCGACGTCGGGCACCTCGCCGCCGACCTCGACCTGCGCGGGCTGCTCTTCGGCGCCGTAGAAGCGCACGTTGTTGCCCGGGTAAATCCAG
>JADCJJ010000092.1 GCA_020247085.1 Myxococcaceae bacterium
GCTCGGTCGCGCGCAGCAGCTTGTCCGCCTCGGCGCGCACCGAGTCCTGCAGGCGGCGCTGGTACACGCGCACCGCCTCGGCCCGGGCCAGGTCGTACGTGCGCGTCAACGCGCCGAAGAGCCGCTCGCCGAAGCTGCCGGCGTAGCGACCGAGCTGCTCACCCTCGAGCTCGAGGGACTCGAGGAAGCGGCGCGCGCGGTGGGTGCTCCCCCGGGCCGACGCGGCGCGCAGCAGGCGGGGGTCCTTCGTGAGGTCGTCGCGCTCCCGCACCGCCTCGAGGGACTCGGCGTAGCGCCGGGTCAGCTCCTTCGCCGCGCGCTTGGCCGGCAGGTAGTTGCAGAGGTCGCGGTAGATGAGGGCCTTGAGCAGGAACTTGTCGGGGAGGAACTCGTCGCGGAACGACGGCGCGTCGAGGGTGGTGAGCAGGCCCATCGCCGCGTGCACCTCGCCGAGCTGATACCGCGTCCACGCCTCCTCGAGGTACAGCGCTGCGAGGCCGGGCTCGAGCGGGCCCAGCGAGACCAGGCGGTAGGCGTCGAGCGCGCCCCTGAAGTCGCCGGCCTCGTAGCGCAGGCGCGCCACCGCGAGCCGCGCGTCGTTGCGGGCGTCGCGCGTCAGCTTCTCGTCCTTCGCCAGGTCGAGGAACTGGTCGACGACCTCTCGGGGCACCTCCTTCCCGGCCTGCTTGAGCCGCGTCACCAGCATCGCGTACCGCGCGCGCGAGGCCTCGGCGCTCCCCTCGGGCAGCTTCGCGAAGTGCGTCGTCGCCCACCGCTCGTTGCCCACGCGGAGGTCGACGAGGCCCTGCTGGAAGTGCGCGTAGCCTGCGACCCCGTCGGGCAGGAAGCCCAGGTCGAGCGCGCCGAAGACCTGCTCGTCGATCATCACCTCGTCGTGAGGCCGGTCGGTGAGCTGCTGGAGCGCCTCGAGGGCCCGCGTCACGACCTGGGGGTTGGCGCGCTCGCGGGCGATGCGCGAGAGGTACACCGCGCCGCCGTGGAACAGCCTCAGCTCGATGAGCGCGCGGGCGAGGAAGAACTGCGCCCAGGGGCGGTTCTCGTCGGTCGCCGCGACGCCCTCGGCGTACTCGTACAGCATCGGGGCAGCCACCCGCGGGGTGCCGGCGAAGTACGCGTCGAGCGCCGCGTCGAACAGCTTCGGGTCGACCTTGCGGGGGCCGGGCGCGGGGGCCGGGGCGACGCCCGGCGGGCCGGCGGGCGTGCCGGCGTCGGTTCGGGGCGCGGCTTCCACGGGCTCGGCCGGGGTGGGCCTGGGCGCGGGCTGCTGCCCGAACGAGAGCGCGGCGACGAGCGTCGTCGCGCCAGCGAGCAGGCGCCGCATCAGTCCTTCCCTCCGAAGTTGAGCGCGAGCGCGAGGTTGACCGTCAGCACGTTCGAGAAGCTGGTCGAGCCCCCGCCCGTCGGCACCACCACGGCGTGGGTCACGTCGAAGCGGAAGCTGACGTGCTGGTTGACGAAGAGCCGCCCGCCTCCGCCGATGGTGACGCCCGGCCGGAAGCCCGAGTTGCTGAAGCGGAACAGCGAGGCCCCGGCCAGCAGGTGCACCTCGCCGTGCAGCACCGCGCGGTTGAGCACCGCCAGCTTGCCGTACAGCGGCTTCCACATGATGTCCGAGCCGACGAAGAACTGCACCTCGTCGAGGGCCGTCGGCTGCACCGCGAAGTTCCGCTCGAGCTCGCCGCGCAGGCTGGTGCGCGCCGCCATGCCGTAGGCGCCGCGCCCCACCTGCCAGGCGAAGCGGTCGGTGAAGTGGTACACGTAGCCGAGCTGCGCGTAGAAGCCGACGTAGAAGGCGTCGAGCGGCAGCACGCCGAACCACAGATCGAGCTCGTGCCGGAGCCGGAGCCGGTACGGGCGCTCCTGCACCGCCGCGATGGCGCCCGGGTTCTCGAGCTCGCGCGCCTGGCCCAGGGCGCCCGGAGTCCAGAGCGCCAGGGCCAGCGCCCCCACCGCCGCGGCCCTCGCGCACGGGCCGCTCACTCGGTACCTCCGACGTTGATGGCCAGGCCCAGCGAGAGCGCCAGCACGTTGGTGACGCCCGTCATCGAGCCGGGCGCCGCGAGCACGACGTGGTTGACGAGGTCGAGGCGCAGGCTGGCGGCCCGGCCCAGGTACAGCCGCCCGCCGCCGCCGACGTCGATGGCCGGCCGGAGCGACGGCGTCAGCCCGTCGGTGAAGGCGAAGGCGCTGCCGCCGGCGAGCAGGTGCACCTCGCCGTGCACCACGAAGGCGTTGCTCACCGACAGCTTCCCGTAGAGAGGGCGGAAGACGACGTCGCCGCCGACGAAGAACAGCACCCGCGGGAACGCCGTCGGGAGCACCGAGAAGTCGCGCTCGAGTTGGGTCCGCAGCGACGTCGGCAGCGAGAGGGCGTAGGCGCCACGCGCCTGCAGGCCGATGATGTCGTTGAAGTGCAGGGCGTAGCTGCCCTGGGCGAACAGGCCCTTGGTGTACGCGTCCGACGGCAGGAAGCCGACCGCGCCGGCGAACTCGTGCTGAAGCCGGTAGGCGCGGTCCTGCAGCGCGGTGGCGGCGCCCTGTGGCGCGTCGAGCACCTCAGGCTGCGCCGACGCCAGGGCGGGCACCAGCAGGCTCGCGGCGAGTATGGCTCGATGCACGGCACCCCTCCCGCGCCGGCGGCGCGAGCCTCGAGAGAACGCCTGGAATGATAGGTCGCCACCTCTCGAAGCACACCACATTGCGAGGCCTCACCCCCGGGCCGTCGCTCGGCCCGGCACCCCTGGTCCAGGCCCCGGTGCGCCCGCCCGGCGGCCCATCAGAACCCCACGGAGTTGAACATGAACGGGTAGGTGATGAGCACGCCGGCGTCCTTCGCCGGCGGGAAGCGCCACGACTTGAGCGTCGAGAGGATGCAGGCCTCGACCGCGGCGCTCTTCATCGTCGACGACTTCGTCTTCGCGAACCCGACGGTGCCCGAGGTGGTGATCTGCCACTCGAGTACGATCTTCCCCGCCAGGCCCGGCTCCTTCAGCAGCGCGCGCTCGTAGCACGACGAGACCTCACCCAGGTGCGAGTTGATGGCCCGGGCCACCGCGTCCTTGTCGATGGAGCCCTGGGTGCCGACGTTGCGGCTCACCGCGGCCGTGACGGCGCCGCCCACCCGCCCCTTGCCGATGGAGCCCACGCCCAGCGCCCCGATGCCGGCGCCGCCCTTGCCGCGCAACAGCTCGGCGCCCTTGATGCCCGTTCCCCCCAGGCCGCTCCCGAGCCCGAAGGTGCCCACCCCGGCGTTGGCGATGGGCGCCTTGCCGATGAGGCCGGACAGCTTGAAGTCGGTCTTCGCGTTCTTCGCTCCTGGGCCCGCGCCGAGCTTGTCGACGGCCGCCAACAGGTCCTTCATCGCCGGGCCGGCGGCGACGAGCTTCTCGACCGACTTGAGGGCCTTCTTCGTCTCTTGCGGCACCGCGGGGGGCAGCGCCCGCTCGACCTTCGGCGCCTGCTTCTTGGGCTCGATGCGCGCCAGCTTCTCGGCCTTCTCTTCGAGGCGCTTGCGCTCCTCTTTCTTCGGCGGCGCGATGAGCCGCACGGCCACCGGGGCCACGTTCTTCGGCGCGAAGTCGGCCTCGTCGGGGCGCCCGGCGGTGATGGCGAAGGCGGCGAAGGCGCTGCCGAAGAGGGCGAGGAACGTCACCACCAGCCACGGCACCGTCGCCAGCGGGTTGGCGAACGGTCGGGGCAGCGCCGCGTGCACCGACGCCACCAGCGTCATGCCTGAGTCGCTCGACAGGCGCACCGCGTGGCCGAGCGGGAGCGTGACGAAGGAGCGGCCGCCGGCCTCGACCTCGAGGGACTCGGTCGGCGCAGGCGCGAAGTCGCCACCCGGGCTGCGCCGCTCGACCGCGGCTTGCGGCGGAACGAAGACGCGGAAGCGGCCGTCGGTCAGCCCCTCGGCGAGGACGAAGTCGCGGCCCTCGGTGCCGAAGCCCCAGAGCGGCACCGGGGCGGCGTCGTCGTCGCGCGCGAGCAGCGGCTGCCCGGCGGTGTGCGGGTGCGACGTCGCCGACGTGCGTGTCATGCCCCAGTATTGCTCGACGACGAGCCGGGGCCGACCCCGCGCTCCGCTCTGGGGGGCCGGCGCGGGCTCCGGGCGCGCGCGCTTGACGCGGCGGCGGCCCTCGTCGGCAGCCGGCTCGTTCGCCCGCCCCGCGCTCGCCCGAGGCGCGCCCCTCGGCGCCGGCGCGTCCACGTGGGTCCTCAGGGGAGGCGCCGGCGCGAGCCTCGTCGAAGGGCCCGGCGTGGAGTGCGACGGAGACGGGGGGGGCTGGTCGAGCGTGATCGGCGCCGTCACCTGCGGGTCGGTGACCTCGTGCTGCTGCGACCGCGCGAGTGACGCCGCGCCGAGCGCGACGCTCTCGGTGCGCTCCTCGGGCTCGTCGAGGACCGGGGGCGCCACGGCGGGCACCTCGGGCGCCGAGCGCGGCTCGGGGGCGGCGGCCGCGCCCTGCCTTCGGGCCGAGACGACAGTCGATGGCCCGGGGCTCCTGGCGGCCGCGGGCCCCGCCCCGGCGCCGTCGTCAGCCGCCGCGCCTCCCGGCGCGCGCTCGGAGACCGCCCCGAGCAACTGGGCCACCTCGGGGGGAGGTGCCGGCTTCGCCGCCGGCTTCTGCGAGAGCACCCGCACCTTGAGGGTGAAGGGCCCGCAGCCAATCTCGTCGACCGCCCGCACCTCGCAGGCGTTCACCCGGTGGCCGTTCACGAAGAGCGCGCCGGTGCCGCCGTCACGCACCGCGACGCGCCCGTTTTGAAAGTAGAGCGTGGCGTGCGCGTCGGCCACCGCGGCGTCGTCGAGCTTGAGGTCGGCGTCGTTACCCGCGCCGATCGAATACTGCCCCGGCACGAAGACCTCGGTGCCCACCAGCAGCCCGTCTCGCAGAATCACCACCTGGAGGATGACTGGCTGGGCGCTCACGGGGACGACTCCTTCGGGGACTTTGGGCACCGCGGGGCAGGGCAGCAGCTCATGGCTCGTAGAGCGTTCCGACGATCTCGTCGCGGAAGCTCTCGCGCTTCTTCACCATGGAGCGAACCTTCAGCTCCTTGCGATCGTACAGGTAGACGGCGCCCGACTTGTTGCTCTGCCCCTGGATGAGGCGGTCATCGAAGTCGATGCGGGCTGGGCCGCGCGGGGCCGCCGGCGCTGCGCTGTCAGGGGCCGCCGCGGCAGGGAGCGCCGCGGCCGGGGCCTGGGGCGACTCGGGGGCCGGCCGCTTCGCCGCGCCCTGTTTCTTCGGCGCGGCCTGCACCAGGCCGGCAGCGAGCGTCAGACAACCGGCGAGCGCGAGCGAACGCATGGGCAAGCAGTGAAACTAAGCGAACGCCATGCCGAACGGTCAAGGTGAACTCGACGGCGGCGGTCCACGGGGTGTGAGACGGGGCGGGGTGCAGCGCGCCACGCTGTGGGGTGGACTGCCCACACCATGTGGTAGCGAGGCGGTGATGAGACGACACCTGACGCTCTGCGCCGCCCTCGCCCTCGCAGCCAGCGGGTGTCCGCGGGTCGACCCGGCGGCAGCAGCTTCGGCGGTAGACGCGTCGACGCCGCGCTTGCGCCCGCGGCTCTCAGCCGTCGGGCCCCGGCTGCTCAGCAACCAGACGTCGACGCCGCTCGTCGTCACCGGCGCCAACCTCGCGACGGCCAGGGCCCTCGTCATCGGCCCACCGGTGGAGCGGACGCTGCCGCTGGTGGCGCTCGACGACGCGCACGCGTTCACGCGCTTTCCAGCCGACGTCGACCTCGGCGGCGCGCCCGAGACGCTGGTGACGGCGACGCTCGAAGGGGGTGAGGGGCAGGCGACTCTTCGGCTCATCGACGACGCGCGCTTTCCCGACCTGGTGGCCCTCGCGGCGACCGCCGACGAGCGCTGGCTGGCCGCGGTGAGCACCACCGATGACACCGTCTACGCGCTCGAGACGGCCACCCGGCGGGTCATGGGCGTCAAGACGGCGGACGGGCCCACGGCGGTCGCGCGGCTGCCCTCGGGAGAGCTCGTCGTCACCCACCTCTACTCGCCGACGCTGGCCCTGCTGTCGTTCCGAGAAGGTGGGCCAGCGGTGACCCGCGTGCCTGGGCCCGCGATGGCCGCGGCGGTGGCGGTGACCGACGACGGCCTCGTCCTGGTGGCCGAGCACGCGCGTGACTCGGTGGTCGCCCTCGACGCGAAGGCGGGCTTCGCCGAGCGTTGGCGTACGCCGGTCGCGCCCAACCCGCGTGCGCTAGCGGTGACGCCGGCGGGGCTCGCGGTGGGCTCGCTGCAGACGGGTGAGGTCGAGCTGCTCGCGTTGGAGACGGGGCGGGTGCTGGCCACCGCGCAGCCGGGGCCGGGCACGCCCATCGTCGGTGGCACCACGCGCGCGTACGCCCGCTACGTCATGAACGGCAAGGCGCCCCGGGCTCTGGTCGCTTCGCCGCGCCTGGGGCGGCTGTTCCTTTCGAGCATCGGGCCGAACGTCGGGCCGAACCCCGACAAGATGGAGGTGAGCATGAACGGCGGGGTCGCCGCGCTCCTCGCGCCGGGCGCCGACCGCCGGCCGGCGCTCGCGTGGCAGCGGCACCTGGGCTTCGGCGCGGGGGTGACCGAGGCGCTCGCGCTCGACGACGCCGCGGGGCTGCTCTACGCGACCGACGTGGGGCTGGGCCTGGTGCGCGTCGTCGACGCCCGCCGTCTCGCGCGGAGCGACGCCGACGGGGCCCGCGCGCTGCTGCAAGAGCTGGCGCTGCCGCCGCCACAGGGCTTCCCCTCGATTCGCCCGGCAGAGGACTTCAACGTCAAGGGCCGGGCGGGGCCCTCGCTGCACTCGGGGCCGAGGGCACTGTGGCTGTCGAAGGACCGCAAGACGCTGTGGGTGCTCAACCGCTTCAGCGGCACCGTCGCGCGGCTCGACGTGTCGAGGGCCGCCGCCGGCAAGGCCGCCTGGCTGGAGCAGGTGCCGCTGGTCGACGTGCTGGGCCAGCGGACGCGGCGGCTCGGGCAGGTGCTGTATCACGCTGACCTCGGCCGCACGGCGATGAGCTGCGACGCGTGCCACCTCGACGGCCACGGCGAGGGTGTCTTGTTCGAAAAGACGGTGCCCCTGCGCATCTACCGCTCGACGACGGTGCGGGGCAGCCGCGAGACCCCGCCGTACTTCACGCCTGCCTCGACGCACTCGATGGGCGAGACGGCGAAGGTGGTGGGCGCGCGCAACCGCTTCCAGAACCCGCCGTTGACGCCGGACGAGGTCGAGGCGCTGACCCTCTATTCCTCGCTCATTCCCACCCTGCCGAACCCCTTCGTCGACGAGCAGGGCGTGCCGCGCGTGGCGCTCCGCCTGCCGGACGGGGCGACGGGGAACGCCCGGCGGGGCCTGGCGCTCTTCGAGGGCAAGGCCGCCTGCGGCGGCTGCCACCCGGCGCCGCTCTACACCACCGACCAGGACGAGGCGACGCGCGGGCGCTTCCTCGACGTCGGCACCCCTCGCGCCGTGCCGCTGCGCGAGGACCAGCAGAACACCCGCTTCGAGGGCTTCGGCACGCCGGCGCTCGCCGGCGCCTGGGACGTGTTCCCGATGCTCACCACCGGGCTCGCGGGCCTCGAGGTGCGGGCCGACGGGAGCCTGGGCGTCGCCACCCGCTTCCCCCTGCGCGCGGCCGTCGAGCGCTGGGCCCCGGGTCATGGCCGCGCCGACCTGCTGTTGCCAGAGGAGCGCGACGATCTGCTCGCCTTCGTCCTCTCGCTCTGAAGGCTTTCGGCGCGAAGGGCTTTCGGCGCGCGGGTCGGCCGGGTGTAGGCTGCCCGCGTTCATGACGCGTGGCGGGTGGCTCCTGGCGATGATGATGACGGCGGCCGCCTGTACCGACGCCGGGCTCTACGCCCTCGGCGCCGGAGGCGCGGGCGGCCCGGACCGGGCCGAGTTCTCCATCAACGTCTGCGCGCCGGTGGCGTCGGGCGCCGCGTTCCCGGTGAAGGTGCTGTTCGCCCTCGAGGGCGGCGCGGCCATCGACGTGGCCCTGCGTGAAGAGCTCGTCGCGGGCCTCACCAATGCCAGCACCCAGTTCACCAGCCCGGGCGTCGGCTTCGGGCTGCTCGCGCACCGCGCGGTCGCCACCGGGCTGCAGGGGCGCTTCACCGTCGACCAGGCCGAGCTGTCGACGGCCTTCTCCCGCTACAACGCCTTCAACCAGGTCGGCCCGATGTCGCACCGTGCGGCGCTGCTGCTCGCTGGCAGCCTGCTCAGCGGTGACATGCAGACCGGCTGCCGCGGGCAGGTGGCGCGCACCCGCTACCTCGTCGTGTTGGTGATGCGCTCCGAGGACACCAGCTGCAACAACCCGGTCTTCAACGCCGGCATCGACCCGCGCTGTGACGCCTTCGCGCGGGCCGGTGACTTCGCGCGCTGCAGCGAGTGCGAACTGGCCCGCGCGACGGAGCAGCTGCGGAGGCTGGCCGTGCGCTTCAACGCCGGCGAGGTGACGGTGCAGCCCGTCGTCATCCGCAGCGCCGGCGACGACCTGGTCCGCTTTCAGGCCAACGCCATCGCCCGCGCCGGCGGGACCGAGCTCGTCGAGACCGCCCCCGGCGGCGTCGCCATGCGGCTGTCGACGTTGAACTACGCGTCGCTCCAGCGGGCGCTGACCCTCAAGCGCTTCATCGCGATGAACGCCAACGTGCGCGTGCGAGACGGAGCGCAGCTCGTCGACAGCGACGGCGACGGCCTGCCGGACGAAGAGGAGGCGACGTTCGGCACCGACCCGACGCTGGTCGACTCCGACGCCGATGGGCTGGGTGACGGCGTCGAGGTGCGCATGGGCCTCAAGCCGCAGCCCGGCAACGTCGACGTCATCCGCGGCTGCAACGCCACCCTCGACGAGGACGGCGACCGGCTCAACGACTGCGAGGAGCGCGTGCTCGGCACCGACGCGTGCATCACCGACAGTGACGGTGACGCGGCGCCCGACCTGGTCGAGTTCCTCGGCGGCACCAACCCGCTGATCCCCGAGGACCTCGCCGACGACGACCGCGACGGGCTGCCTAACGTCGGTGAACTCGAGGCCCACACCGACCCGACATCGGCCGACATCGCCTTCCAGCGCGAGCGCGGGTACGGGTACGCCATTCGCGAGGCCAGGCCCACCCCCGACGGCCGCGCCTGTTACGACGTCAGCGCCTACAACCTGGGGCTCGTCGAGACGCTGCAGCGCCCGTCACCGAACGCCAGCGGGCGCACGGTGCTCAAGGGCACCAACGAGCTGCACTTCTACTTCCAGGTCGGCCGCGAGAACGACCCGCGCGGAACCGGCATCGGGCGCGTGCGCATCGAGACGGTGCGGTTCATCGCTCCCGCGACCCGGCGCCCGCGAGGCGTCGTCACGCTCTCGAGCGACGACTTCGCTGACGGCCTCTGACGGGCGCCGGGTGTGGGGTGTCGCCCCCACACTGGCCGCGCGAGCCCTCAACGCCCGGGGCGTTCAAGGCTCCGGCTGGGCTCTCGTCGCGAAGCCTTCCAGGGGGTTGTCGCGGCGCGTGCCAGTGGCGCGGTGCTTGAAGAGCTCAGCCTCATCTTGTCGTCCCTGGAGCGCCCGATGAAGACCCTGCCTCTGTTCCTCACCTTGGCGACGGCACTGTTGGCGCTGCCGGCCGCGGCGCAGCTCGGCGACGGGAACAACCCCGAGTGCCTCAACCC
>JADCJJ010000093.1 GCA_020247085.1 Myxococcaceae bacterium
CCTCGCGCAGCACCTTCACGCTGTGTCTCTTCACCATGCTGTGCATCCCGTCGTTCTGCCGCGTCCGCCCGGCCTTGCGACCGGCGAGAATTTCCGGAACGGGACCGGTCAGAGTTTTCGGAACTCACACGCGATTGCAGCCCTGGCAGGTGAAGTACAGGTTGCCCCAGTCGCAGACGAGTTGGGGGAACGGAGCCTACGGTTGAAAGTGGTCGACTTGGACCTCGCCCTGCGCGTCGACCGGGTAGCCATCGCAGTACGAGCAGTGCTCGTTGGTGAGCTGACCGAGCGCATCGCGAATCTGCGGGAGCACCGACGTGCCAGCCCTCGTTGGCCACGCGAACTTCGCTCCCGGCTCGACACTTCGCCGCTCGACGAATCGTCGGGTTGCTTCCGGAGCGATCTCGAGAAGGATCGCGGGTGCCGCGCCGCGGACGAACGGGTTCATGTTCCGGTGGGGCGAGGGCTGCGCTTCTCGGTCTGCTTCAGTGCGAAGTGCACCAACTGGGCGACCTCTTCACCGTGCTTGAGCAACTCGCCTGCGCAACGTGCGAGCTCCTCACGTGCTCCAGCCTCGCCCTTCATCACCCGTTCGTTCGCCGCCTGGAACTCGTTCAGGAGCTTCTCGGTTGCGAGATCGAAGTCAGACTCGAGCCTCGCCTGCTGCGCAGAAGGCGCTGGGCCGAACCGTGCGCCGCTTCGACGACGGCGTCTGGGCGCGGCATCGCTTCGACGTGGTGGCGTTCGGCTCGTTCGCGAAGTTCTCGCAGGACGAGGCGCTCCGGGCGCACCTGCTTTCGACTGGCGACGCGGTGCTCGTCGAGGCCAGCCCGCGCGACCGCGTGTGGGGCATCGGGCTCGGCCGCGACAACCCACTGGTGCAGCAGCCGGCCCGCTGGCGCGGACAGAACCTGCTCGGCTTCGCGCTCGTGCACGCGCGTGACGTGCTGCGTGGCGTTCGTGAGGCCGTCGCGCCGGGTCCATGGTTGGCGGCTGGTTGAGCGAGGCCCCCGGGCGGGGAGGCGTCGTTGACTCACGGCGCTCCCGCTTTGGGGGCTCGCACGAGGTCGGGTGCCAATCGAAGCTCGGCGTGCGCGCGCACCACGGCCAGTCCACGAAGTTCAGCGACGACGGCCACCGTCGCGGCGCCTGAGGCCATCAGAAGCAGCGCGACGCCCCACTGGGCCCGGCGAGTTCGAAGGAATGAGGCCAGGGTGAGGACGAAGACGAGCGCGGCGCCCGTGAGTGTCACGAGGAACGTCACGTCGGCGCCTTCGAATGGGTTCGAGGTCACCGCGCCGGCCACCGCGACGCCGATGAAGAACGACGGGAGCAGGCCCGCGAAGGCGCCGAGCACGCTCACGAGGAGCGCTCCCAGCGTTTGCAGCCCGGCCCGCCCACCCAGCAGCGCGACGAGCACCATCACCACGATGGTCGACCCGGCGAGCGCCCAGACGGAGTCGATGAACTGCATGGGTCCCGCGGCGTCGGACGGCAACCGAAGCCCGTCGACGTAGGTCATCGGCAGGTCCACCCCGTGCGCCCGGAATACGCCCAGGCCCTGGGCGAGGCCGGCGCTGTCGACGCAGACACACTCTTCGACGTTGCCTGGCCGCAGCTTTTGAAAGGGCGTGAGGGGCGCCGCGCAGGAGACGTCGGCGGCGCAGCAGAGGCTGTCATGCATGCCGCCCGATACCGGAAGGGCCCCGAGCGGCTTCGTGCAGCAGCTCGAGACGCGACGGCGACCCACCCGGTGCGCCGCAGCACACTCCAGGCAGGCGGTACCACCAGCACGTCAGTGTTTCCCAAGGGGAGTGGATCACCCTCGACGATGATCTGGGAGCCCACCACCTTGCCTTGTGTGATCCGCATGAATCGAGACTGGCTCCGCGCGCGAACGCCGGCGTTCCCTGCGCGTCGCGCTTCACGATTGGTGGGCGGGGCCGACGCGAGACGGACCGGATGTGATGGTGCAAGACTTCGCACGACGAGCGAGGTACTGGACGCCCAGGTCGGCGCAGGCGGCTGCCTTTCCCGAGTCGCACGCGCGCGCAAGCGCCGTGGGCTCGGCCGGTGTCGCGGCTTTCGCCGGGCGAGCCGGAGGGGAGCGCTGGCCTCGGCGAGTCCCTGACGGAGGCGAAGGAAAACCTCCGTCGCCCCACGCGGGCATCGCCACCAGCAGCAGCAGGATGAAAAGCGTGCGTCGCTTCATCAAGGTGCCCTCCGGACCGCGCGTTGGACCCCAACGCCGCTGAACGTCGCTGCGCCGAGTTCACCCACATCGTTGCACTTCCAGCGGAGTCGATGAAACGCGCGCGTCAGCTCACTCGCACATCGCGCCGCACACCGTGCCCATGGCGCTGTTGAAGATCGAGAAGCCCGACTGCCGGCACGTGAGGCCCTCCACCGCGTTCCCCTTCGCGGGGTCGAGCAGGTTGACGCTCGACGCGCCCGCACTGCCGTTGACGATCCAGCTGCGCTCGAAGCCGATGCTGTTCATCGCCGCGTCCCGGATGGTCGTGTTGCGCACCGTGTCCTCGTCGGGCACCGCGCCCCGCTCGTCTCTGAAGTTGAGCGCGAGACCGAAGAAGAGGCCGGTGCGAACCGTCGAGCAGTTCTCGACGGCGGTGCCCGACTCGAGGCCGGTGTGGCGGCGAGCTTGCGGGCCGTGCGCTGGGTGAGCGACATCGGCTGCCCGAAGGGCGTGAGAATCACCTCGGCGCCTTCCTTGATGGCGAGCTCGGCGACCCCGTAGGCAATCGACTGCGGCGTCAGCACGCCGGTGATGAGCAGCTTCCTGTCCTTGAGGAGCATGGGACTGCGTGTACTGCGCGGCCCGAGCCGTTCCAACGAACACGCCCGTGATCGCGGGACGCGGAGCCGGTTCAAGTCGACCCGCTCCGCTCCCCTCTCACGGCGTGACGTTGATGTTGAGGTTGACCGGCATGCTCGGCTGACCCGCGCTGTCCCACACCTGGAGCTGCACGCGGTAGAGGCCAGGGCCAGGCAACATGAGGGTCGCGCGGTCGGCCGCACCCCGCGTATTCGGCGACAGGCTGGAGGCCGAGGCGCCTGCTGGAATCGGATTCATGAGTCGAAACTGGTACTCCGCCGGGCGCCGGGTGGTGGTGCCGTCGAAGTCGGTGCTGTCGAAGCCCGAGACGAGCACCGACCTCGGCGTGAGCAGTGACGCCAGGCTCACCGTCATTTGGAGCTCCAACCCCGAGATGGAGCAGTTCGGGTCGTTGAGCAGCATCGACGGTACACAGCCCTTGAGAACGGCTCGGGGGGGAGGATCGAACGACGAGGCCGCGATGAGGTTCACTTCTTTCGTGCCCAGCGGTGGCCCGAAGAACGGGTCATTCGACACGATCATGAGCTTGCCAATCTGCATCCCGCCGCTGGCTGGCCGGTTATACTGAACCGCGCTCTGGACGAACGCCCCTGCAGGCACCTGCGTGTTGGGGGCGATGAGCGGGGCGGTCAGTGAAAAGAACTGGCTCGGCTCGACTCGCACCTGACTGAGGACGAGGGTGCCGCAGGACGAGGCATCGGAGCCTCCGTCTGGCAGGCGCCGCTGGTTCCGAATGATCACGGGCTGGGTCGACGTGGGCGTCGTGCTGGTGAAGGTCACGTCGTCCGGAGTGTCCAGGCAGGGCTGTCGGCCCCCAAAGAGCGCGAGACTGACGCTGCCCGCCGGCGCCGCGTTCTGAGTGAACACCGCCTGGAGCGTCAATTCGTCGATGACGTAGGTCGGCAGGTCGGTGTGAATCACCTCCACCGTCAGCGTCGCGCCTGGCTGAAGGGTCGCTCCCACTGCATTCGCGGCGAGGCTGAATCGGCTGCTCGTCGCGAGCCCGGTCGACGCGAAGGTCGCCGACGAGATTCGAACCGGGCCGTTGCCGTCGTTGCGGATGAAGAAGCGGGCGCGGTTCGGGACTTTCGGCGAGCTGCCGCAGAGGTCCGTCGACCGCGAGAAGTCGCAAGACGATGGAGTCGCTGCAATGGCAGACGGAAAGCCCTCTCCACGGAGCAACAGGACCGCTGGTTGCGCTTGCGCTGGCGGCGGCTGACGCGGGTCGTTCGAGTCGACGACCAGAAAGCCGGAACGCAGCTCGTTCCCCGGCCCCTGGTCCTGCGGCGCGAACACAATCACCGCTTCGAGGCTGGAGGTTCCATCGGCCTGACTCAGGGTGAGCGGAGCGCCCGAGCTCGGCGCCCTCGGGCTTTCGAGCCGAAAGTCAGCCGAGGGGGCCCCTGGCAGGGACGACACGACGCGCAGACCCGTCACCTGAAGGCCTCCGCACCCCCTGTTCCGCAGAATGACTTTCCGGCTCACGGTCGAGCCGTAGGCCACGAGCGGGAACATGAGCTCGCAGTCCGACAGGGTGGCGGTGTCCGTGCATTGCGAGAAGCCGCCGCCAGGTCGCTCAACGCCCGTCTCGAGCGTGGGCTGTGAGGGCAGGCTCAGTCCCGTGCCGACGAGCGATACGACCGGGTCGGTGGTGGTCTGGGGCAGCTGATCATCGACCACCAGCTCGGCCGCTGCGGCGCCACGCTGCGCCGGGGCGAAGGCCACGCGAAACTCGAGCGACGCCCGAGGCGCGATGTCGACCTCGAAGGGCGTCTGGACGCGGTCGAACGCGCCGCCATCCACCGCCGCCGCCTGGAGCGAGAACGAGGCCGAGTCGCGCCCCTGGAAGCTGAGCCTCGCACGGGCTCGGCCATCGCCGATGTTGGCGAGCTGCAGCCTCCTGACGTCGGGCACTGTGCCGCTCACCGGGCGCTGGTTCTCGTCCAGCGTCGGGCAGGCGCTGGTGTCGAGCGAGGCCAGCGGCGCTCCTGAGAGATCTCGAATGCGAAGCTCCGGGAGGCTCCCCACGCCGCCTCCCGCGACGCCGCCGCCCGCGGCACTTCCACCACCTGCGCCGCCCGTCTTGGGAACACACGCCCCGAACGAGCACGCCTCGTTCACTCCACACGCAATACAGGCGCGCGCGGTCGCCCCACAGGCCGTTGCCGAATCTCCGCCTTGGCACTGGCCGCCGCTGTCACAGCAGCCCGTGCAGGTCGAGGGAGAACACGCTGGGCGCGCGGGGCTGCACCCCCAGTTCACCACGGCCAGGACGACGACAAGCAGGTAGCGCTGGTGCATGGAGAAATCTTCGAGAAGAAAGGGAACCACCCAGACGCTGATCCAGAGCCGAACACACGACGGCGACAGAGGCCAGCGTCACTCGCAGGTGGCCGAACACGCGAGCGGCGCGTTCATGGGCGGGCGGACCGTGTAGCCTGACTGCCGGCACTGCAGGCCCATCACCGTGTTGCCCGAGGCCATGCTGAGCAGGTTCACGCTCATCACCCCCACGTCACCGTTGACGATCCAGCTGCGCTGAAAGCCCACGCTCCCGGCCGCCACGTCCCGAATAGTAGTGTTCCGCACCAGGTCAGCCGACGGCTCGAGCCCCGGAGAGCTCGCGAAGTTGATGGCGAGCGCGAAGGTGACGCCGGTCCGAATCGCCGAGCAGTCCTGCACCATCGAGCGGGACTCGAGGCCCGTGTGGCGAATGACGGCGTGGTTGATGCGCGACTCGCGGGCCGCCGGGAAGACCGGCATGCCGCCGGTGGAGGACGCCGGCGCGCCCAAGGCGGACGCCGGCAGCGGCGAGACCGAGACGAAGAAGGTGGCCTTCGCGGGCACGGTGCAGCAGCCGGCCGCGGTGACGGGCTGCGGCTGCACGTCGGTCGACGGCGCGACGGCGCTGCTCGGCCTCGCGCTGCTGGGCCGCCTCGCGCGGCGGCGTCGACACGGC
>JADCJJ010000094.1 GCA_020247085.1 Myxococcaceae bacterium
GACGAAGGACGGCGAGGAGGTGACGCTGCCCGCCCCCGACGACTCAGCGGTGGAGTCCATTCTCAGGCGGGTGCTGCGCGGCGCGCGCAAGGACTTCGCCGACGCCGAGGCCCCGTGGCCGCAAGACGAGTACGAGGCCTCCTACGCGGGGCTCTGCTTCACCCACACGAAGTCCAGGAGAGCCACAAAAACGACGGCGGGCGCGCCCTGACTGCTGGAGCGCCCGCCGCTGCTGACTCGAGCCTGCTTTCAGAACTCGTACGCCATCGACTTCGCCTTCTTCGTCGCCGACTCGATCACCGCCTCGTCCATCGCCTTGCCGCCCGTCTCGGCCTTCTTCTTCATCTCGGCCGCGACGTACGCCTCGCGGTCCTTCGACAGCTTCGCGATCTTCGCGGTGATCTCGGCCCGCTCCTTCGCCTTCTGCTCGACGAAGGCGTCACGCTCGGCCGGCTTCATCGCCTTCATCGGCTCGGGCAGCGCCGCGACCGGCATGTCGGACGCCCTGCGGCCACCGGCCTGCGCGTCGACCATGTCCCAGTCGTCGTTCTTGTACGCCGCCGAGGCCTTCGCCGCCGCGCGGGTGGCCATCGAGCCGACCGACATGCCGCTCGCGTTCTTGTCCTGCATGGCCTGGCGCTCCTTCGCCTCGCCGCCGCGCGGGCCGTAGCCGATGTACGTCTGGTTGAGCTGCTCGTTGAGCTTCACGAGCTCCTGGTCCTGCGGGGCGTCGATGCGAACGACGGCGCGGTTCTGGTCGATGGTGAGGAACGAGCCATCAGCGAGCGTGGCCGCGTCCTTCCAGTGCTGGCTGATGCCGGTGCGCTCGTCGCCTGCGTGAATGGTGTTGACGACGATGCCGCGGCCGATGGCCTGCTTGACGACCTCGCGGTACGCGACCGGGCCCTGATCGAACGGCTCGTTGCCGGCGATGTAGATCAGCTTCAGGTCGCTCGGGTTGCCGCTCCACTCGAGCTCCTTCATCGCGTGCTGAATGACGGCGCCGCACCATTCCTCGCCGCCGTGGGTGCGCAGCGCGAAGAGCTGCTCGGACACTGCGTCGAGGTTCGAGGTGAGGTCTGACATCTTCTTCACGTAGTGGTTCGCGGCGGGCAAACCGTCGTTGCCGTACTGGTAGAGGGCGAGCTCGAGCTTCGCGCGCTTGCCGTCACGCCTGGCGGTGGCGAAGGTGTTGACGATCTTCCACAGCTGCTCGCGCGTCTGGTTGATGAGGCCGTCCATCGAGCTCGAGGTGTCGATGAGGATGGCGATCTGGATCTTCGGGTCCGCGGCGGTGGGCTTGGACTCGGTCGCGAGGGAAGGAAGGGCCATCAACGCCGCACAGCACGCGGCGAGCAGGGAGAAGCGCTTCATGGAAAGTGGCTCCGGGAGAGGGTGTGGAGCCTTCAACGAGCGCCGACGCGGGCGGGTCTACGCCATCGCATGAAGGCCGAAAAACAGGCGCTTACGACGCGCCGAGCATGCCTTTCTTGAGGCTGTCGTCGACGGGGACCTTGCCGATCCACACCGAGAAGAGGGCGTCGGCGAAGTCCTTGCCGGTGATGACGGTCGAGCCACCAGCGCCTGAGATCGAGGTGCCCTTCCCCGGCACGTACGAGATGGTGAGGGTCTGGCCCTTCTTCACCGCGGGGATGAGTTTGCAGAAGGTGTCGAGGCGCTCCTGCAGCGCCGGGAGCTGCGCCTTTGCGTTCTTCTCGAAGCCGGTGCGAACGGCGTCGACGATGGTGGCGGCGTCGAGGTCACGGAGCATGCGCATGTCGACGCGGCGGGTCTCGTCGGTCGAGAGGATCGCCGAGGCTTCCTTGCTCTGGTGCTCGACGTAGAGGCCCGCGACGTCGACGTTGACGATGAACTTCTTCCGCAGGCCCATGCCGTTGAGGTGCAGGGCGTGGGCGTCGACCAAGACGTCGTCAGGCATCTGCACGCCTTCGAGTTCGCCGGCGAGAACGGGTGCTGCGGAGAGGCAGACTGCGAGGACGAGACGCGTCACGTGAACGACCCCCGCAACGAGACGGCGAAGACGATACCGCGACCGTTCGAGACTGACGCTCGTCCCAGACGACGCGGCGCCTTCGAGCTTGAAGTGGACCTTCACGATGGCCCAGCAGACGATGCGGCTCATCGAGGCCTGTCGTACGCTCGGAGACAAGGCGACCGAATGCACAACGGAGAATTGGCAGCTCAGCATTCCGACACGACCCCTGCAGCACGGGCGCGGTACCTCGATCGGATTCGGCAGACGCCTCCCCGGCAGCGGCTCCAGCGGGCGCTCGACCTGTCCAGCCAGCTTCGGGCGAGGGTGATGGCGGCGATCGAGAAGTCGATGCCTGGCGCCTCGCGTGAGGCGCTCGCGGAGGCCTTCCTTCGACGAGTGTACGGCGACGCCATCGCCGCTCGGTACGCCCAGAGGCACCCGCGTTGAAGGTGGAAGATTCGACCCTCGCAGTCGTGCGAGCGCTGGAGCGGATCGGGGTTCGGCACTACGTCACCGGCTCGCTTGCGAGCTCGCTCCACGGGGAGCCACGAGCCACCAACGACGCAGATCTCGTCGCTGAGCTTCGCCTGAACCACTTCGAGCCCCTTCGCGCGGAGCTCAGCGGGCGGTTCTACCTCGACGAAGATGACTTCCGAGCGGCGGTCGAGCGCGGTCGCTCGTTCAACCTGGTCGACGAGGTCGAGCTCGCCAAAGTCGATGTCTTCTGTGTCAGTGGCGCGGGCTACCCGGGGGCCGCGCTCGCTCGGGCGGTGCACCTCGAACTCGAGCCTGGCGATCCGTTCACGGGCTGCGCTGTGTCGTCGGCCGAGGACTGCATCATTTCGAAGCTTCGGTGGTACCGACTCGGCGGCGAGGTCTCTGATCGGCAGTGGCGCGATGTCCTCAGCGTGATCGAGGCCAATCGTTCGCGCATCGATCTCGACTACCTCAAGCTTTGGTGCGCCGACCAGGGCGTCTCGGACCTCCTCGCCCGCGCACTCTCGGCCGCACGATGAGAAGCGGAGCATGCAGTCCGCCATGGGGCACCGGGTGAGAGGCGACTGCCACCAGAGACGCGGCGCGTTCAGGGGGTGAACAGGTCGCTCACGTTCTGACGCCACCTCACCCCCGCGACAACGCCCCCGAGGCCGACTCAGGCGCCCGAAGCCTCTGGCCCTCCTCCACGGTTTCGCGCTTCATTCACCTTGTCCGTCCCGCCCTCCCGCTGACTGGCTGACGGACACCCTCTCGTGTCTCTGGCCATCGCGGGCGGTGAACCCGTCCGCCCACTGCCGCCGTTTCACCCCTCGCTGACGCCACCTCACCCCCCGCGGCAA
>JADCJJ010000095.1 GCA_020247085.1 Myxococcaceae bacterium
GACCCAATTCATCGTCCACGACAAAAAGGACACGGTCGGCGTGATCGTCGTCGAAGACGTCAAACCCGGCGCCATGCTCGAAGGCTGGCTCATGGAGGGCGACGGCACGGTCAAGCTCAAGGCGCTCAAAGCCATTCCGCTCGGCCACAAGATCGCCCTCGTCGATCTCAAGAAGGGCGATACGGTCCTCAAATACGGGCACGATATCGGCCGCATCGTGGCGGACGCCAAAAAAGGCGACCACGTCCACGTCCACAACATGAAGACCAAGCGCTGGTAAGCGTGCCCTTAAGAGAATCGGCGAACCAAAAGGAGCGGCCCATGGCCAAAGCCCCAGCACTCATCAAAAAGCGCGCGCGTTCGGTCGGCAAACTGCCCTTCATGGGCTATCGCCGCGAGAACGGCCGCGTCGGCATCCGCAACCACGTCATCGTGCTGCCGCTCGACGATCTGTCGAATTCGGCGGCCGAAGCCGTCGCCAACAACATCAAGGGAACGATGGCGCTGCCGCACGCCTACGGGCGCCTGCAGTTCGGCGAAGATCTGGCCCTCCATTTCCGCACGCTGATCGGCACGGGCTGCAACGCCAACGTGGCGGCCGTGGTCGTGATCGGCATCGAGCCCGGCTGGACCGCGCGCGTCGTGGACGGCATCGCCAAGACCGGCAAGCCCGTGCAGGGCTTCGCGATCGAAGGCAACGGCGATCTCAAAACCATCGAAGCGGCCAGCCGCGTCGCCCAGCAATTCGTGATGTGGGCGACCGAAAAGCAGCGCGAGGCCTGCACGATCGACGAGCTTTGGGTCTCGACCAAATGCGGCGAATCCGACACCACGTCGGGCCTCGCCTCGTGCCCGACGGTCGGCAATCTCATCGACAAGATCGACCCCTTGGGGGCGACCACGTGCTTCGGCGAAACGTCCGAGCTCACGGGTGCGGAGACCGAAATGGTCAAGCGCGCGCTCAACAAAAACGTCGCCGACAAGTTCATGGGCGTGTTCAACGCGTACCAAGGCATGATCGAGCGCTACAAAACCGACGACCTGTCGGACTCGCAGCCGACAAAGGGCAACATCGCGGGCGGCCTCACGACGATCGAGGAAAAAGCCTTCGGCAATTTCCAGAAGATCGGCCACAAGACGAAATACGTGGACGTGCTGGGCCCGGCCGAAATGCCGGCCAAGGGCAAGGGCCTCTATTTCATGGACACGTCGTCGGCCGCCGCCGAATGCGTGACGCTGCAGGCGGCGGCGGGGTTCGTCGTGCATCTGTTCCCCACGGGCCAGGGCAACGTGATCGGCAATCCGATCGAGCCCGTGATCAAGCTCACGGCCAATCCAAAGACCGCGCGCCTGATGCCCGAGCATATCGATCTCGACGTGTCGGGCATCCTGCGCCGCGAAATGGATCTCGACGAGGCGGGCGATCGCTTGATCGACGTGATGATCCGCGTGTGCAACGGCCGCTACACCTGCGCCGAGGCGTTGGGCCATCGCGAATTCGTGATGACCAAACTCTACCAAAGTGCGTAAGACGGAGCGCGCGGCCGCGCCTCGCACGCCGACCGGAACGGCGGCGACCCGATGAAGGTCGCCGACCGCCTTGCCCGCACGCTGAAGGCATGGGGCGCTTCTTTTGCCTTCGGCATTCCGGGCAACGACGTGCTCGAAACCGTGCGCGCCTGCGAAGAGGCGGGCATTCGCTTCGTGCTCGCGAAGTCCGAGCCGGCGGCGGCCTTCATGGCCGATGCCGCGGCGCAGATCACCGGCAAACCGCAAGTGCTGATCCCCGCACTCGGCCCCGGCATCGCCAACGCCACGGCGGGGCTTGCGGGCGCCTTGATGGAGCGTTCGCCCATCGCCGTTCTGACCGGCGAAATGGCGACGGCGAACGCACAGATCTACAACCACCAGGCGTTTGATCATGTGGCGCTGGCGACGCCGGTCGTCAAATACGCGGCCCATCTCAACGCCGCGCGCCCCGCCCAGCATCTGGCGCGCGCCCTCGACATTGCGACGAGCTATCCCGCCGGCCCCGTGATGCTGAACGTGCCGGCCGACCTCGGCCGCCAGGACAGCAAAGAGACGGCCGAGCCGCAGCCGGCCCAGATCGCGCGCACGGGCCTTGCCGAAACGGCCGTCGCCGAATTGCGCTTGAGGCTCGCCGCAGCCAAGCGCCCGCTGGCGCTCATTGGCCGCGGCGCATTGGCCGAGCGCGTGCCGCAAGCGCTGCATGCGTTCCTCGAGGCACGCCGCATGCCGTTTTTCGCGACCTACAAAGCCAAGGGTGTGGTCAGCGACACACATGCGCTGTGCCTGGGTGCGGTCGGCCTGTCGCCGATCGTCGATGCGGCCAATCTCAAACTGCTGGCGGCGGCCGATCTCATCGTGTGCGTCGGCTTCGATCCGATCGAACTGCGCGACGCCTGGGTCGATGCGTGGGGCGCGGCAGTCGACGTGATCGCGCTCGATTGGGGGCCGCTCAACCACCGCATCTTCCCGCTGGGCCGGGAATGCTACGGCGATCTGCCGAC
>JADCJJ010000096.1 GCA_020247085.1 Myxococcaceae bacterium
ACGGCGCTCTCGCCGTGAGGCGGGCGCATGAGGCCTGTCGGCGCCGCGCTGGCGCGTCCGAAGACGCGGAGCGACGGCGCTCTCGCCGCGAGGCGGGCGCATGAGGCCTGTCGGCGCCGCGCTGGCGCGTCCGAAGACGCGGAGCGACGGCGCTCTCGTCGTGAGGCGGGCGGATGAGGCCTATCGGCACCGCGCTGGCGCGCCTGAAGTCGGAGAGCGAGGTCACTTTCGTCGAGCGCCCCGTGCGCACAGGAACGTCTTCTGCCGATGAAGCGCCAGGCGGTCGCTTCCCGGGGCCGGCGACCAGCAGCCTCACGCCGTTCGTCGTGACGCTGGGTCGGTCGCGCGTCGCGTCGTCGCCCGCGCCGTCGCGGGCCGTCACCGCGCAGGTACGAGTTGCACGCGCTCGAGCGCCACCGGCCAGACGGCGCCGATGCCGACGTCCTTGTCCAGCACCACCGCGCCCTGCACCGTGACTCTCTGTCCTGCGGTGAGGGGCGCCTCGCCCACCGCGACCAGGTCGTCGTCCTTCGTCACCGGAGCGCCGCTCCCGTCGCCGAGGTGCGCGTACGAGAGGCCGTTCACCGTCGTCACTTTCGCCACCGTGGCGGTCACGCGCACGAGCCGGCCCGCGAGCGCCTGCCGCTCGGCGAAGACGTCGGCGATGCGGAGCGTCAGCGGGGGCTCGGCCTTCAGCGTCGCGTCGAGCGCCTTCGCGACCGGGTTCGTCCCGGTGGAGGTGCCGAGGGGCGGGTGGTTCGCCGGCAGGCCTGGTGCACCGGGCGCCGCGGGCGCGGCCGACGTCCCGGCGAGCTGGCCGAAGACGATGGCAGGGAAGGTGCGACCGAGGGTCTTGCTCGTGAAGTCCGTCATCGTCGTCGATGACGTCACCTCGACGGCCTGGCCGACCCCCACGCCCGTCGTCGACGGCACCGCCGCCCAGGCCTCGCCCGAAGACGTCGTCAGCCGCAGGTACGTGTAGTTCGGCACCTGGAGCACCTCGGCGACGACTCCCGTGAGCCCGCCGTTCGCCGGCGCTGGTGGCGGCTCCGCGGCCGTCGTCGGCGCGGGCGCGGATGGAGCCCCGCCGGCCGGAGCTGGCACCGACAGCCGCCCCGCGACGAAGCCGGCGATGAACACGAGGACGACGATGACGGGCAGGACTGGAGCCTTCATGCGGCCGCGCATCATGCCCGGTCGCGCGCGCGCCGGGCGCCTTCCTTCCAACCCGGGCGCGCTGCCCTGCCCGTCGTGGTGGGACGACGCGTGGGAGGTGCCCCGGGGGGGGGCCTGCGCCCGACCCGCCCAGCTTCGAGGTGCCGGCGCTGCGAGCCCGTCAGCGCGGCCCCCACCACCGTGGCCGCTTCCGGAGCGCGCCAGCCTGGGCGCTCCCCTGCCGTCAGGCCGCGGCCGGGAGCCTCGCCGGCTCCCGCCGGAAGATGCGCTCGAAGGCGTCGAGGGCCCGCGCGTTGCCGTCCTCGGCGCGCAGCTTCTCGCCGAGCGCCGCGGCGTTCCGCCGAATGTCCTCCGAGCGGGCCCGTCGCAGCGCCGCCTCGAGGGTCTGCCGGTTCAGCTTCACGAACGGCACGTGCGCGCCGGCGCCGAGCGAGGCGATGCGGTGGCCCCAGAAGGGCTGGTCGGCGAAGAACGAGCAGATGACCGACGGCACCCCCGCCTCAGCCGCCGCGAAGGTGGTGCCGGCACCGCCGTGATGAATGACGACGTCGCAGCGGGGAAACAGCCAGCCGTGGTCGACCGACTTCACGAAGTGCACCCGCGGGCCCGCGGGGTGCCGCACCGCCTCGGTGTCGTTCCAGCCGCCGCAGATGACGAAGCGCACGTCGAGCTCCCCGGCCAGCGACAGCACGTCGCGGGAGAACGCGTCGAGCGTCGGCATGGGCATGCTGCCGAAGCCCAGATACACCGGCGGCGGCCCCGCCTGCAGGAAGGCCAGCAGCTCGCGCGAGGGCTCCGCCTCTCCCAGCTTCGCGCGCACGGCCGGCGGTACGCGAATCGAGCCCGCCGTCACCGTCTCCGGCGCGGCGTCGGGGGCGTGCGGCACCAGGTGCTGGCTCCACAGCTGCACGGCCGGCAGCCCCAGCTCGCGGGCCCGCGTCAGCACCGGCGCCGTCTGCGGAGCCAGGCCCAGCTGGCGGCGGAAGGCGTTGAGGGTGTCGCGGTGCACCGGGAACGAGAGCGTTCGGAACAGCGCGTAGGTCGCCCGGTTGAGGAACGCGAACGGCAGCTTCGCCTGCGTCACCAGCGGGCACGGGTACGCGCCTGTCGCCTCGAAGGGAATGGTGTGGGCGAAGGTGAAGGGCACCCGCAGGTGCTCCGCGAGCGTCACCGACAGCTCCTCGAGCAGCGTGCCGCCCACGATGGCGTCGGCCCCCCGCGCCGCCTCGAGCCCGCTGGCGAACACGGGCGGGTCGAGGTCCTTCGCGATGGTCGCCACCGACTTCACGAAGGCGCGCACGTTGCCCGAGCGCAGCCAGCGCTTCCCCTCCTCGGACTCGAGGATGGTCTGCGAGCTGCCGTGGAGCGGCGCGTACTCGACGCCAGCCCGCTCGACGAAGCCGCGGAGGTTCTCTGGCGCCGCGACGCGCACCTCGAAGCCCCGCTCCTTGAGGCCCGACGCCAGGGCCACCTGCGGCTGCGCGTCACCGCGCGTTCCATAGCTGAAGAAGACGACTCTCATGGGGTGTGCTCCCGGTTCGATGGACGGCGGGTGGGACGGCTGAGGGCGTCGGTGACGAACTGGAGGAGCACCGCCCGGGTGCGCGCCGGGCTGAGCCCCCGGTCGCGGCGCAGCAGCTTCCAGGTGTAGACGTCGGTGGCGATGAGCAGCGCCGCCAGCTGGTCCTGTCGCGCCGCCTGCTCGGCTGAGAGCAGCGGCCCGAAGACGCGCTGCAGCCACCCCCAGTGCAGCGCCCGGCCCGTCTCGGCCATCTCGGTGACCACCGGCACGCGGCCGTCGAGCGCCAGCGTGCGCATCAGCGTGTCGCCGAGGGGCTCGTACATGCCGAGGATGAAGTCGACGGCCACCTCGGGGTCTCCCGCGGGCACCCGGTCGCGCAGCGCGGCGTTGTGCTTGCCCGCCGCCACCAGGAAGGCCCGCGCCAGGCCCTCCTTGCCGCCGAAGCGCCGCTGAATCGTCTTCACCGTCACGCCGGCGAGCCGCGCGACGTCCTCGAGGTGCACGTCGTCGTAGAAGCGCTCCGCGAAGAGCTGCGTCGCCGCCTCGACCACCCGGTGCTCGGTCTCTTGCGTCGAGTGCGCGCGCGCCACCTGCTGGTAGGTGCGGCGCGGGCTCGGCAGCTTCGGGACGCGGTTTCTCATTTCATGTCTGTCTATAGGACATGAAATGGGCGAAGGCAAGTCCGGGCGCCGGTTGGCGCGCGTCGCCGAAGCTGGTTCACTCGCCGTGGCGTCTGGCGCCGCGGGCGCGACCGACATGGCGACCCTGCTCCTCATCGTGTTGCTCGGCGCCGACGACTGCGCCCGCTGCCACCGGGAGCAGGCCGCCGCACACGCCTCGTCCCGGCACGCGACGGCGGCGAGAGAACCCGTCTTCACCGTCTCGATGGAGAACGCGCGCAGCCCCTGGTGCCTGACGTGTCACCAGCCGGAGCGCGGGGCGGCCGGCCTGACGTGCCGCTCGTGCCACGGGGTGAAGGGCCAGCCGGGCGCGGTGCTGGGGGTGCATGGGCGGCGCCTGGCGGGCGTCGCGGCGCACCCCATCGTCGTCGAGCCGGCGCTTTCGACGTCGAGCTGCCGTGGCTGCCATGAGTTCCCGTCGCCGTCGTTCGATCACCTCGGGCGCGTGACGCTTTCACCCCGGCCGATGCAGGCGACGGTGAGCGAGATGCTGGCGCACGACCCGTCGCTGACGTGCGCGGCGTGTCATGACGTGCACGCGCCGCGAGGCGCGCACGACCCGGCGACGCTCCGCAAGGGCCTGCGCCTCTCGGCGAGGGCCGTCGACGGCGGCACCGAGCTGTCCGTCACCGCGGTGGGCACCGCGCACCGGCTACCGACGGGTGACAGCTTTCGCCGGCTGGTGCTCAGCGTGTGCGACGACCCCGAGTGTCGCCGCCCGCGCGGGCAGGAGGTGCTCGGTCCGACGTTCGCCTACGCCGACGGGGTGAACTACCCGGTGTTCGACAAGACCCTGCGGGACGGAGAGACGCGGGTGCTCCGGCTGCCAGCGGCGCGGTACTGGCGGGCGCAGTTCTTCTTCGGCAACGCGGCCTTCGAGGACACGCTCCGCGCGAGGGACGTGCTCGACGACCTCGGCGGCGGCGAGGTGCCCGGCTGGGTCCCGGTCGTCGACGCCGGGCTCCCGGGGCGGTGAGGCGGCGCGCCCGTCAAGCCAGGTCGTCACCGGGCCCGGGAGGCATCCGCGCGTCGTCGAGGCCCTCAGGCGCCAGCGGGGCGAGCACCCGGGCGGCGTCAGCTTCAGGCGTGTACGTGAGCTCGGGCGGCGTCAGCTTCAGCGAGGCCCTCCGTCGCGCGGCGCTGGCGCCGGTGTGGTGTCTGGCTCCGGCGGCAGCGGGTCGAGCGTCTACGTG
>JADCJJ010000097.1 GCA_020247085.1 Myxococcaceae bacterium
CCCGCCGTCTCCACCCCACAGGCGTCTCCTCCTCACCCCTGACAGGCCCTTCCCTGGGGGGCACCAGCAGTCCTTCGGGTGGGACGGCGATGAGGCGTGCCGGGGCCCGCTTCCCACGTCTGCGCGCCGTCTGCCAGCTGGTCGCCACCACCGGGCCATCGACGAGGCCTCGCTGGCACGACCTCTCAGAGCGAGGCGTTGACCAGCGGGAGGAAGGGCAGGGGGCCTCCACGAATGAGGTTGACGAGCCCCAGCTGAAGGCCGTGAAAGTCGCGCCCGGCCACGTTGACGACGCCGACCTGAAGCCCCGCGCCACGGGTCGTCTCGTTGTAGACCCCCACCTGCACGCCGGACAGCCGCGAGGAGAGGTCGAGCGCGCCGACCTGGGCTCCGCTCAGGCTCGCTCCGCCGAACAACCGAAACCCGACGTTGAGCAGCCCCAACTCGACACCGCGTACCTCACTCCCGACGTTCAGGAGCGCCACGCGCAGGCCGGTGAAGCGCTCGGCGAAGTTGAAGAGCCCGGCGAGCTGAAGGCCCCAGGCGGCCCGGGCGACGGAGTTCCACAGGGCCGCGACGTGAAGGCCCGCCGCCTGCTCCGAAGTCGACGCCAGGCCCAGGTCGACGCCGAACACGCTCCGGTTGGTGCTCAGCCCCACGCTGAGCCGCAACCCGTACACGTCGTCACGCGCGGGGACGAGCTGGACCGGCGCGAAGAGCGAGAGCTGAAGCGGACTCCACCTCGTCAGCGTCTCTGACGCCGTCCGCATGGGCCCCTCGACATCGGCGGCGTCGCTCGACCCCTCCGCCGAGGGGACCGCTGCCGCTGGCACGCCGGACCCGGAGGCCAGCATCAGGCAGGCGAGGCGCGTCAGCACCGCTCAGCTCCGACCGGCGTGACGCGGCTCGACCCCGGGGCCTCCGCTCGGACGCGCCACGGCCCGGCCTCGCTCGCTGACGACCACCCGCCTCATCGTGCCGCGGAGAGTGCGTGCAGAGCGCAGCACCCGCCACCCTCCCACCGTGGCGGCGATGACCTCCCTCCGGGCCGTCGACCGGTTGACGCACACGCGACGACCGGCGGAGACGCTCCGAGACAGGCAGGCCTGGCCCCGCGCGTGGGACTTCGAGCGGTCCAGCCACGGAAGCGCTCAGCGGCTCCGTCGGCCAGCGCTCCGCGGTCCCAGCCGCCCTGGCCGCTCCTTGACCTCGCGGCGCGCCGCTCCCGGAATGGCTGGCACGCCCGGTGCTTGAGGGCCTCGAATGCGCCGAGTCGTTGCCAGTTTTCTGCCGATGGTGCTCGTGGCCTGCGGGCCGCTGTCGGCACCGGGTGAGTTCGACGTGCGGGCGGTGACGAAGACGCCCTGTGGCATCGCGCCGGTGGCGCCAGTGACGCTCTCGCAGGGCGCGTCGGCGAGCATCACGCTCGAGCCCAGCCGGAGCGACGTGCAGTTGTCGCTCTTCCTGCTTCCGGATGAGGTCGACGCGCAGCTCGAGGGGGCGGCGCTGCGCGTGACGGCCAGCGACCGCGCGCTGGGGGCCGGCGTGTTGAAGCTGACGATGACGTGCGAGGGGCGCGAGGCGCTCGTCGAGGTGCCGGTGACGGTGACGCCGCGCCTCCGCTGGGGGACGCCCATCACCTGGAGCCAGGGCCCGTCGGCGCGGGAGCACCCGGCGCTCGTCATCGACCCGGCGGCGCCCGACGTGGCGTGGCTGTATGGCGGCCTCGGCTTCGTGCCTCGCCAGTTCACCGTGATGAACGACCTCTGGCGGCTCGACCTGCGCACCAACGCGTGGAGCGAGGTGCCCACCGCCGGCGCGCCGCTGGTGGCCGGTGGGCGCCTCGCGACGACGCGGGAGCCCGGCGTGTTCCTGCTCTTCGGCGGCCGGGACGCTGCCGACGACATCTCGGCCTCCGTGTACCGGCTCGACACGCGGACGACGCCCGCGCGCTTCGAAGTGGTCGCGACGGCGGGGCGCCAGGGCGCGACCCTGAACGCCTTCGCCTTCGACGCCGCCCGAGCGCGGTGGGTGTCCTTCGGGGGCTTCGATGGGCAGGCGCCGTCCAACCAGACGCACACGCTGTCGCTCGACGGCGCGCCCCGGTGGACGTCGGCGGCGTCGGCCAGCGCGCCCTCGCCCCGCTACGGCTTCTTCTGGGCGGTCGATGGAGAGCGGCTCCTCGTGGCGTCGGGCGCGCAGGCGCCGCAGCCAGGCAACCCCATCAACCCCGCGAACGACACCTGGGCGCTCGACCTGGCTCGGCTGGAGTGGACGCGCGTCGAGGCCGGCAGCGCCCAGGCGCCGGCGCGCCGCAACGGCTGTGGGGCCTTCGACCCATCGACGCGGCGGCTCTTCGCGTGGGGCGGGACGGCCGATGGCGCGACCGCCGTCGACGCCCTGTCGGTGCTGACCCTCGGCGACGCGCAGCCCCGGTGGCGCACCGCGAGGCCCATGGGGGCGGCGCCGGTTCGCGCGAGCTGCACGGGTGTGTTCGACGCTGCCCGCCGCCGGGTGCTGCTGGGGTTCGGCAACACGAGCGCGGCGCGCTACGCGGACCTGCAGGTGCTCGAGCTGCTCGACGCCCCGGCCCTGCCGTGAGCAGCGCGCTTCCATCGTGCCGCCAGCCGCGAGGCGCCTGACGTCGAGGCCCGTCGCCGCGCGCGCCTCGGCCGAATGTTGCCGGCGCCGCTTCGCCAGCCACTACAGTCCGCGGCCCCCCCCTTTGGAGGTCTCGTGAACCAGCTCACCCCGCGCGCCGTCGTCGTCGGCATGCTCGTCGGCGCGGTGATGTGCCTGTCGAACATCTACGTCTTCTTCAAGACGGGCTGGTCGATGGGCGTCACGCTCACCGCGTGCATCCTCGCGTGGGCCGTCTTCAAGGGGCTCGCGGCGGCGAAGGTGACGAAGACGCCGCTGGGGGTGCTCGAGAACAACGCCCTCACCACCGTGGCGTCGGGCGCGGGCTTCATGACGGGCGGCGGCAACATGGCGGCCTTCGGGGCGCTCCTCATGGTGACGAGCGACCGGCCGCCGGCGATTCCCCTCATCCTCTGGTTCGCCGCCATCGCCGCGCTGGGCGTCTTCGCCGCCATCCCCATCAAGCGGCAGCTCATCGACGAGGAGCAGCTCCCGTTTCCGACCGGCACCGCGACGGCCGAGACGCTGAAGTCGATTCACGGCGCCGACGCGGGCGGTGACGTCGAGGGCTCGAAGAAGGCCCTGGCGCTCGCCTGGTCGGCGGTCTTCGGCGCCACCGTCGCCTTCCTGCGCGACGCGAAGGCCGCGTGGATGCCTTTCAACCTGCCTGGCGCCCTCGAGCTGCCGCTGACGCTGGCCGGCAAGGCGCTCAAGGAGTGGACGCTGGTGCTGAAGACC
>JADCJJ010000098.1 GCA_020247085.1 Myxococcaceae bacterium
CCGAGCCGCCCGAGGTCGGGCCGCTCCGCTACGGGTGCGGCGCGAACGTGGCGCCCGGGCTGCTGGCGCTCTCGGCGCTCCTCGCGCTCTGGCGCCGCCGGGCACGGCGATGACGGCGCCGTGACGCTTGGCGTTCCCCGGGGGGCGTCCCAGGGGGTACAAACCGCTCCATGAACCTCGATGACCTGAAGGCACGCGTCAGCGCTGCCTTCGCCGACCGGGACAAGCTGAAGGAGCCCTTCTATCAGATGGCGGTCAAGGAGACCGTCGCGCTCCTCGACCGGGGCGTGATTCGCGTCGCGCAGAAGGGCGCCTCGGGGTGGGAGGTCAACGCCTGGGTCAAGGAGGCCATCCTCTGCTTCTTTGCCGCGAGCGACATGCGCGTCATCGAGACGACGCCCTTCGAGTTCCACGACAAGATTCCCCTGAAGAAGGGCCTGGCCGACGCGGGCGTTCGCGTGGTGCCTCCGGGCGCCGTCCGCTACGGCGCCTTCTGCGAGCGCGGCGTGGTGGTGATGCCAGGCTACGTCAACATCGGCGCGTGGGTCGGCGCCGGCACGATGGTCGACACCTGGGCCACCGTCGGCAGCTGTGCGCAGATCGGCCGCAACGTGCACCTGTCTGGCGGAGTTGGCATCGGCGGGGTGCTCGAGCCGCCCTCGGCGACGCCCGTCATCATCGAAGACGGCGCCTTCATCGGCAGCCGGGCCGTCATCGTCGAGGGCGTGCAGGTGGGCGAGGAGGCCGTCATCGGCGCCAACGTGGTGTTGACGGCCTCGACGCACATCATCGACGTCACCGGCGAGACCGAGGTCGTCTCGAAGGGCCGGGTGCCGCCGCGCAGCATCGTCATCCCCGGCACGCGCGCGCGGCGGTTCCCCGCGGGCGAGTACCAGGTACCGTGCGCGCTCATCATCGGGCAGCGCTCAGCCGCGACGGACTCGAAGACGTCGCTGAACCAGGTGCTACGCGACTTCGCGGTCGCGGTGTAGGCGCCCTGCCGAAAGGAGCCGGCGTGACGACGACGCAGGACGGGCTCGCGCAGCGCGCCCTCGAGCTCATCCGCATCCCCTCCGTCATCGGGGATGAGCGCAGGCTGTGCGACGTCGTCGAGGCCTGGGCGCTCGGCCGCTTCGGGCGCGACGGCGTGGTGCGGGTGTCGAACTCGCTCGCGGTGGGGCGTCGGAGCGACCCCCGCCCGGCCATCGCTCTCGTCGGCCACCTCGACACCGTGCCCGCCAACCCCGACGGCACCGCGCCGCGCCTCGAGGGAGGTCGGCTCATCGGGTTGGGGGCGTCGGACATGAAGGGGTCGCTCGCGGTGATGATGCAGCTCGCCGACGACCTGCCGCTCGACGCGCTGCCCTTCAACCTGCGGCTGGTCTTCTACGAGCGCGAAGAGGGCCCGTACCTCGAATCGGGCCTCGGCCCCCTCTATGACGCGGCGCCCGAGCTGAAGGCCGCGGCCTTCACGGTGGCGTTGGAGCCCACCGATGGCGCGGTGCAGGTCGGCTGCGTCGGCTCACTGCATGCCACCCTCACCTTCCACGGCAGGGCCGCGCACTCCGCGCGCCCCTGGCAGGGCGTCAACGCCGTGCACGCCGCCGGGACGCTGTTGGTCGACCTCGCGGAGCGGGCGCGCGCCGAGGTTGTCGTGTCGGGGCACACCTTCTTCGAGGTGATGAGTGTCACGCTCGCGAAGGGAGGCCGCGCGCGCAACGTCGTGCCCGACGCCTTCGAGCTGAACCTGAACTACCGCTTCGCGCCGGGGAAGTCCTCCGACGAGGCCGAGGCCGACGTGCGGGCGCTGGTGAAGGGCCGGTGCGACGTTCGCGTCAGCGACCGCTCGCCCTCGGGGCGCGTCTGCACGGACAACCCGGTCTTCCAGCGCCTCGTGGCACTCACCGGGCGTCCTGCCGAGGCCAAGCAGGCGTGGACCGACGTGGCGCGGCTGTCGGAGTGGGGCCTCGACGCCGTCAACTACGGCCCCGGCGAAACGGCCCAGGCCCACCAGAAGGGCGAAAGCGCGTCGGTCGAGGCGCTCGGTCAGGCCTACGAGGCGCTGCGCGCGCTGCTGTCCGGGCGTTGACGACGGGGCTCGGGCCCGACCGTACGCGCACCAGAGGGACCTCCCACCGGCGTGCGCGCTCATCGACGGGCGCTGGCCGTGGCCGGAGTTCACCTCCGCGCAAGTTCGCCTCGGCGCGAGTTCACGCCAATCCCCATTCACCGGCCCGGGACCCGACGCACGTCGAATCATGAGTGCCCGCCCGGCTCAGGCGCGCACGATGAAGACGGGCTTGCGGCTCGCCTTGAGCACCGCCTCGGCGACCGAGCCGAAGAGGGTCTTCGCCAGCCCGCTCCGGCCGTGCGACGAGATGACGATGACGTCGGCCGCCACGCGCTCGGCGGCGTCGCTGATGGCCTGCGCCGCGTTCGCTCCGCGCACCACCTCGGTGCGGGTGACGAGGTGCTTCTCGTCGGCGACGCCGGGCGTCAGCGCCCGGAGCCGGGCCGCCACCTCGAGCTCGACCTTCGCCGGCGCCTGGGGGAGCAGGTCCGCGCTGGGCAGGTACTGCTCGACCAGTTCGCCGGCGAGCCCCGTCGTGAGGGTGACGTGCGCCAGGTACACCTCGCCGCCGGGCTCGGCGAGCGCATACGCCCACGGCACCGCGGCGTTCCCCAGGCTCGAGAAGTCCGTCGTCACCAGCACGCGCTTGACGCGCGGCTGCGTCACACGCGCAGGCTTGCCGTCGGGCGGCACCACCACCACCGCCATTCGAGAGAGGTGCAGCGCTGCCGCCGAGACGCTCCACATGCGAGCCAGGCCCCTGCGCCCGTGGGAGCCCACCACCACCAGCTGACACCGCTCGGCCTCGGCCAGCTCGAGCAGGTGGTCGGCCACACGCCCCACCGCCAGCTTCGCCCGATAGAAGAGCTCGCCGCGGCCTTCGAGGCGTGGCACGTGGGCCTTGAGGTCGCGCTCGATGAGCGCCTCCACGCGCGGGTCCGCGTCGGTGTACGAGAAGCGCTTCGACAGGCCGTACTGCCGGTGCGCTTCATCCTGGTAGTAGACCCGCCCCAGCACGACGTCGACGGGCGCGAGCTGGCGCAGCCCCTCGACCCACCGCAGTGCGCTCATCGCCGCCTCACCGTCGTCGAAGCCCACCATGACGCGCAGGCCCGCGCCCTTCGCCCAGGCCGTCATCGCCTCAGCGTCGCGCACCACCAGCACCGGCACCTCGGCGCCGCTGGCAAGGCGCTCCGACGCGCCGCCCAGCTTCACCAGCGCGCCGGCGCCGTGCCCGGCCGAGCCGACGACGACGAGCGAGGCCTTCCGGGTCGCCGCGAAGTGCCGCACCGCCTCGTCCGCGGGCCCCTGCAGCACCGCCGTCTCGATGGGCGCCTTCGTCAACGCCTTGAGCCGTGACGCCTCGCCGCCCAGCCGCTCGGTGAGCATCGTCTGCACCCGCGCGAGGGCCTCCCCCTCCATGCGCTCGACGTTCGGCTCGAGCGCGTGCACGAGGAACAACAGCTCCTGCCGCCGCTCCGCCAACGCCGCGGCGACTTCGGCCGCCGCCTGCGACCAGCTCGAGAAATCGACTCCGCAGACGATGGCCATGGGTCCTCCGGGTGGGTGTGACGCACGCCTCTACAACCGCCGTGCCGAGGTGCCCTCACGAGAGCGGAGGGAGCGGCGCACGCAGGAACTGCGCGCTCAGGCGGCCACACGTCCGAAGGCCGCAGTGAATGCGCGAAGCACGCGCACGACGGTGCCCATGGTCGTCCGCCCGTTCGGCGCGTCGGGCGAGTGTCCCTTCCTTCAGCGTCGTGCACTGCACGCCGGCGCCGCGCTCCTGGGCCTCCAGCCTCCGTGGCCCCCCCGCGGGCCTGCACCATCATCACCCGAGCCGTGCCCGCCCGCCTGGTCGGTGCGCCGCCGTCAGCCACCGCAGGCTGGGGCCTCGGCGCCCCACCGTCAGCGCGCCGAGCGCTGCTGCCGTCGTCGTACACCCGGTGACGCCGCCGGCGCGTGCGCGTGGGAGCCAGCACGGCCTCGTGCGCCGTCGTCGCTCGTCACGGAGCGACGCGGCGACGGCGCTCAATCGCGCGGGGGTCGCTCACCGAAGAGGCGGGCGAGGGTGTGGTTCAGGGCGCGAGGCCCGGAGCGAACGAGGTGGACGGTCATCGACGGTGCGACCGCACGCACGGCGGCGAGCACCTCGGGGTCGAGCGGGTCGACGACGGCGACGATGAGGCCCTGCCCCTTCTCGGCGACGGGCACGGCACCGAGGCGCTCGGCGTCGGCACGGCTGAGGCGCGCGAGCACGGCGCTCGCCGGCACGAGCTTGTCGAGGCGCGCGCGCGACACGAAGGTGGTGCGGGTGACGGCGGCGAGGGCCTCGGTGACGACGTCTTCATCGAGGCCACCTTCGCCCGAGAGGACGGTGGCGAGCGCGACGCCGTTCTCCGCGGCGCGCGCCCGGGCCTCGGCGAGCTGCTCAGGCGTGACGGCGCCCGCGCGCACGAGGCGCTCGCCCAGCTGACCGTCGACGGACGACGCGCGGCCTGGCGGCGGCGACGACGGACTTAAGGGGCTGCCCGCCGACGTCACCGCCTCG
>JADCJJ010000099.1 GCA_020247085.1 Myxococcaceae bacterium
ATCACCCTCAGCAGGACGGAGCGCGGCGTGCGGACGGAGCCCGTGGAATGGCAGCTCGGGCTCGCCAGCGAGCTCTCCCTGACGGCCAGCGGTGATGCCCTCGTCGTCACCAGCGGGTCCCAGGCCGACGCGGAGGCTGAGCGGTGGCTTGCGGTGTCGCGCTCGACGTCGGAGACGTCGCGCTCGTTGACGCCGAATACGTGGCCGTGGAGCGAGCCACCGACAAGCTCAACCTCGAGCAAGACGGTGTCGTCCTCCGGGTGCCGCGCGATGACGCGGCCACGGTTGAGGAAGCCCTCGTCGTCGAGCCAGGTGATGCGGTCGCCAGCCTGCGTCTTCATGTCGCTCTCGCTTTCGCGTGCGAGGACGGCTGGAGCGCCGCCCTCAGCCGGGCGGTGGCGGCGCGACCCTCCGATGCAAAGGGAACAGGCTCCTCCACGTCCGTTCACCTCTCGACCTGCCTCCGCACCTTCGCGTACCCTGCCTCCCCGTGCGAGATGCAGTCTTGTTCAGCCTACCAGGCGCCGTCTGAGTCGATGCAGGTCGGCGCTGCGATTGGCCAAGACTTTCCTGGGGCGGGCGCGGTGAAGTAACCGTCACCCGAACGAACGACGGTGCATCGCGGTCAGGGCCGCGACGACCCACAGCGAAAGACCGAACACGAAGGGGAGAACCGTCACACGAGCCACTCCGGTGCCCACCAACGCGGCTCCCAACACGCCGTAGAACGGAACGGCGAGCTGTGCCGCCAGCAAGTAGAACCGATGGGTCCGTGGCTGACAGCGTTCGACCTCTTGCGCGACGTCACAGACACCCGTCGATGTGAGTCCCTGGCAGCGCGCGCCAGGGCGCGATGGCCTGTCAGCGGATTGTTGCAGGCAAAGGCCCGCCAGTGCGCTGACGCACATTGACGCCGCGTCGGGCGCCACCGACACTCCGTCAATGCGAAGGATGGCGCTGCTGCTGGTGGGGTTGCTGGGCATCGCTCGCTGTCAATGCCCGACGGGAATGGAAGTCGATTCGGGCGTCGGTGTTTCCGGCGGCGGAACCGGCGGGGGCGGCGCGGCAGCAGGGGCTGGAGGAAGCCAGGGCGGTGGCGGCATGGGTGCCGGGGGCGGAGGCGCGCTGGCCGAAGAAGACGCGGGCCCTCCCCTTCCAGCGACGGGTTGCGAGGTGCAAGCCGCCTCGGGTCGGCCCACCCCCGAATGCCAGCCACCGGCCGGAAGCTGTACGCGAGCGTCTGACTGTCCGAGCGGCCTCTGCCTCAGGCTGGGGACTGGCGCATCGTGCACCCAGCGCTGTGGAGCCGACGCGGGCTGCGCGCCCGGGTGGAACTGCACCACCCGCGAAACCACGGTTGGCCTGGAGGGCTACTGCGCGCCCGCCCGGAGGACGCCATGAAGCACATCTCCCCGGTGCTGATTCTCTCCCTCGCCAGCGTCGCATGGGCTCAAGACGACGTCTGCAGTCCGTACGACAAGCCCAATTCGAGCCAGATGACGAGGGACGGTGGGCAACGACTCAGTGACGCTGCAGCCTGTTGCAAGGGCAACTCAAGTCGATGCAAGAAGAGGTGCGACTCGCCCGGCCGCCCAAGCATCGGTGCGCCTGTCGACGTCCTCAATGGGAATGCGTGGCTCGACAGGATTGACATCGATGTGCCGATGCCATGGGGCCCCTCGTACCGCTTCGCGCGTACCTACTCGACGGCGTGGGCGCAGGGCACGGGCTCGACGACGGAGCGCAGCACGACAGGCATCGGCTGGATGCACACCTGGCAGGCCTCCCTCGCCCTCGTCGGCCCGGTGGGCGCTTCGCCGGCACCCACCGTCTGGCTCCGCGACGACGACACCAGCGCTGACATCTTTGTCCTCACGTCCTCGGGGTACTCCACCGACACTGACAACTCGATGCTGACATGGGATGCCACGACACGCCTGTACGTGGCGAACCGGCCCGATGGGCAAACCTACGTCTTCGACGAAGCCGGAAGACTGCGCACCGTGCGCGCGCGTGATGGAGGCGAGGCGCAACTCCGGTACGGCGGCGAAGACGCGGCGTGCCCAGCTTCGCCCACCTTGCCGATGGGGGCCTTGTGCCGAGTCGACTTCCTCTTCGGCCGCGCCCTCTCCTTCCGGTACGCTGGTGGGTTTCTCGAGGCCGTCGCGATGGACGCCGCCTTCACGCAGCCAGTCGTCCGTCTGACGGTTGCAGGCGGACAACTCGTCCGCAGCGACTTCCCGGACGGCCGCTTCGAGGCCTTCAATTACGGCTTTTCGATGCCACACCTCGCGACACCCGGGACGACGGTGAACCTGCTGACGCTGGCTTCGGACACGGACGGGGGACTCATCGAATCCTTCCGCTATGACGGCCTCGCGTTGACGCCCGCGCGTGTCATCGAGCACCAGACGCCGGGCGAGTCGTTTCGCCTCTCGTTCCCCGTGTACGACGCACGCAGCAACCCGCCCGTGCGCCGCGAAACGACGGTGACAGGAAGCCAAAACCTGAAGTTCACCTGGACGAATGGCCTCGTCACCTCGAAGTGCCACCTGGACGCGCAGGGGCGCTGCGACGTGAGTCGCCTCGTCGAGTACGTGCCGGAGTCGACGTGGTTCGACATTCGGTGCGAGCGCAATGCCGACGGCTTCTACACGCTCTGGGAGAGAGACGGACAAGGCCGTGTGACGCGAGAGACGGCCGGTCTCTCTGCGTGCGCGACGCCCAATGCGATGGAGGCGAGGCACAGCCGACGGTTTACCTACCGAGGGACGACGAGTATTCGCGCGGCCACCTCGCGGGACAGCGTCGACGGCACGGCGCCGACTGGGTTCGATGCCTTCGACGTCGACGACTCCTCGGCGACTCCTGGTGACGCGGGCACCACCCTCGCTGACTTCAACCAACCGCCACTGGCGCCCCGGCCACAGCGACGGGTACGCGTCGGCCGCACGCTGGTGGACACGAGCGGCGCCTGGGGCACCCAGGTGCATGTCGAGACGTACCGTTTTGACAGCCAGGGCCGCCTCGAAGCGACGGACGGGCCGCGCACCGACGTGGCTGACGTCACGACACTGGAGTGGGCAGCACCGCCCCGTGAGTGGGCCATCTTTCGGCGCACGGTGGCCGGGCGCGTGGTGGGCGAGTACCGGGGCATCGACGCGCGAGGCCGCGTCGGCCGCATGACGGACGAAGCCCGGGCCACCACCGTGTCCTTCTACGACGCCGTTGGCAGGCTGGAGGCGATGCTGGCGCCGGGCGAGGCGGCGCCTACAGAGCTGCGGCGAAACCCCTCGGGCCGGCTTTCGGAAGTCGTCGAACCGACGGGCATTCGCACCATCCGCAGCTACACGCCCCGCGGCATTCTCGACTCCGTCACCCGGCGCAGCCAGCCGACAGGCACGCCCGACACCGTGACGCGCTACCAGAGTGCGCGCGGCATTCCGACGCCCGCCACCTTCCTGGAAGGCAGTACCGTCGTCCGGGAGGCAAGGTTGGAGTTCGACGGGCAAGGCCGACTGGTAGGCCGCCTCACCCGGCGAGACGCGACGGACGTCGCCCGCCGCGAGGGCTACGACGAAGACGACAGACTCGTCTGGCTGTCCGACGAGGGGCGCAAGTCGACGTCGCTGGCGGACGCGGAAGCGCGTCCCTCGCACCAGTACCGCTATGACAACCATGGCCGGCTGGCGGAAGTCCGCCAACGCCTCGGCGGCTGGGTGACGGTGGCGCGCTTCGAGTACGACATTCACGGCAACCTCTCGGCCTTCATCGACGCCAAGGGTATGCGTCAGCGTTTTCTGCACGACGACTTCGGCCGCCTCGTCGAGGTGGAGTCTCCTGACATGGGCCTGTGGCGCTTCGTCTACGACGAGGCCGGCAACCTCACTCGCAGCCGGCGCCCCGACGGTGTGGAAACCCGCATGCGCTACGACGCCAGCAACCGCCTCGTCGAGACGGTGGCCGGCCCCCTCACCGAGACGACGACGTGGGACGCCCCGCCGCGCATGGTGACGGACTGCGCGACGGGCCAGCCCCTCCCCCTCGAGTACACGGGCGGGCGTGTCGCACATGCCGCCGACGAGGCTGGCGAGTGGTACTGGGGCTACTGGCCGCGCGGCGACGTGCGCTTCGAGGCCCATGTCTGGCCAGGCGCCACCTGCGCGCAGACGCTGGAGTGGGGCCTCGACGGCTGGGGCCTCCCCACCGGCGTGCGCTACCCGTCGGGCCTCCGCGTCGAATACGACTACCCCGACGCGGGCCAGCGCCTTCGAGACAGGCCCATCGGACTCACCCTCGTCAACGGGGCCCAGCGCACACCGCTTCTGTCTGGCCTCGTCTGGACGGCGGGCGAGCCAACACAAGCCGTCCTCGCCTCGGGCGCCACCTGGCGACTCCAGCGCTGGACGGAGGGCAGCCCGCGCGACGTCGTCGTCCGCACCAGCACCGTCACCTCTGCCAGCACGCTGCTGCGGCAGCGCCTCTTCGGCACCCTCGACGCCGGGCGCGAGCTGCCTGCCTTCGACGCCTGGGGCAACCCGCTGGCCCTCACCGAGGTGTCCGCGCCCGCGTGGACGTCCACCTTCTCCTACGACGTGCACCCGGCCCTTGTCGGCGTCGACGGCGGCATGGGCCCTTTGACGGCCGACTTCCTCGCCAGCGGCGACAGGAATTCCGCCGACGGGGTGCCCTATTGCTACGAGGCCGGTACCCATAAGCTGTCCACCGTGGGCCCTACCACCTACCGCTGGAATGCCTTCGGCGCGCTGTCCACGCGCGACTCCCCCGAGGGCACTCTCACGCTGTGTTACGACGCCCGCGCCCGCGTCTCCGCCTCCGTCGCGCCTTCTGGCGAGGTGTACCGTCTCCTCCACCGTGCCAACGGCCAACGCACTCGCGAAGTGTGGAGCCTCGCCGGCCTCCATGAAGACTTCCGCGCCGACGACGCCAACCGCCTCCTCGTCGAGTGGGGCGTGGGCAGCCTCGCCTCCCTCTACCCTCGGCCCGTCAAGGAGTACGTGTGGCTGGGGCCTCACCCCGTCGCCGTCCTCCACTCCCTTCAGCCCGACGCCGCCTCGCCACCCGTCTTCCAGCGCGTCGCCTTCCTCCACTCCGGCCACCTCGGTGAAGTCCTCGCCGCGTCGGATGCCCAGGGCCGCCTCTGGCGCCAAACCCTGTACTCCGCCTTCGGCGAGAAGCGCCCCCAGGCCCCTCAAACGCTGCCCCTCGCCTTCGAGTCCGCGCACCCCTACGCCCAGGGCCGCCTCACCTTCTCCGTCCCCGTCTTCCCCGGTGCGCGCGCCGTCAGACTCCGCTTCGAAGACGTGGCCCTCGCCCCCTGCGACGCCATCGAGGTGACGGACGACAACACCGGCGAAGTCTTCGCGCGCCTCCCGGCCGCCGCCTCTTCCGGCACCGTCGAGACGCATTGGCTTCCGCAACGCAACGTCACCGTCTCCTTCTCCCCTCGCAACTGCGGCAACGCCTTCGGCTTCCGCCTCGTCTCCGCCACCCCCGACTGGGGCCCGCTCGACGTCTCCCCTCGCACCGAGGCCACCCCCAACCCGTACCCGCCCGCGGGCCAGCAGTTTTCCTTCACCTTCCCCGTCCCCACCTCGTTGCGCTTCACCAACGTCTCCTTCGCCTCCTGCGATGCCCTCGAGGTGCGCACCGCCTCGGGCACGCCCTTGTGGAGCTACCGCGTCCCTTTCGGCGGTACCGTCTCCATCGTCAGCCCGCCAGTCTCGGGCCAGGTGGCTGTCGGCATCTGGGGGCAGGGGTGCAACGCCTCCGAGAGGCGACGCGGCTTTACCATTGCGTCGACGTCAGCCTTCGTCCCAGCGCCGGCCGCTGCCTCCATGACGCTGCCCGGGCAGGTGCCGAGGCCCGACGGCACTGTCGACAATTGGCATAGGTTGTTCGAGCCGACCACTGGCAGGTACCTCTCTCCGGAACCTCTCCTGCAGGACCCGCTCTACGTCCTCGGTGAGCACCTCGCGGGCTTCACGACGCCGTCGTATGCCTACGCGCGGAACAACCCGCCGCATTTCATCGACCCGAATGGGCTCGAGGTGGTTCTCGTCGATCAGCGCGCTCGAGACCTCGCTCAGCAGTTTCGCGAGAACCCTCAAGGACGCGCGCTGTACGACTGGCTCGATGCGTCTCCGTTCGAGTACCGGATCACAGGAGATGCACGCGCCCCCCGTGGCTCACGGGCAACTGGACAGTTTCACCCCAGCGGCAATCGAGGCGCGAACCGCTGCCAAGCTGGCGGAGACATCGACCTCTACGACGATCTCGTGGGTTTGTTCGGGAATGACCCGCTGGCCAATTTCGGTCACGAGCTGACGCATGCGGGCCTTTATGACAACGAACACCTCGGCCGATACGGACCACCAGCTCCAATCCCCGCCTTCACGCCAGGCTCAAGCAACGGCGCCCTTCCTCCGGGACCGCACTTCTTCATGGAGCAGTACTGGAACTCCGTTTTCGGTGGTGGCCGATGACCACCTGCACCGGGCTTCTGCTGTTGGGCTTGTGCCTGCCAATTCCAGGGATGACGCGTGAGTCGATCGAGAAGGCGGGCTGGGTGGCGAGCAATGATCAACCCGGTAGCGCTGACAGCTACGCGAGCGTCTGGATGCGATGGAACGAACTCACGCTGCTCGTGGGTGTCAACGTCGATGGCGACCGGGTGAAGTTGGTTCACATCAACGAGAGCAAGAACCGCTCAGTGGTGACGGTGGAAGGCTGGCTCAAGGCACACTGTCGAGCCGCAGGGGACAATTGGGCATGCTCGGTGGGCAAGCGGCGATTCGATGCAACCCCATGTGCTGGCGGGTGGGCTCTTGGGCTCGAGAACCAACTTCAAGCAGATGGTGGCGTTGCTGAGATGTGTCGCCGGCTGACGCCGCTCTTCACAGCACCCTGATCGCCCATACTGCTTGCTTTGCCTCGGGAGCGACTGTCTACGGACAGGAGGAACAACCCACGAAACCGGGGTGAGG